>VBFM01000373.1:0-8982 GCA_005882595.1 Chloroflexota bacterium | reverse complement strand
TGCTTCGTTCAGATTATACAACAGGAAATTCCTTATTCGTAGGGAAATGCTGTTTACCCTTTCATTACAGCGTTCAGAAGGGTATACTGTAGTTAGCACTCTCCTGAAAAGATTGCTAATAATCGAACTTTTGGTAATCTAAAGCGTATAAAGTACGTATCTATAGTAGCAACACGAATTCCCCCGTTTCTGGAGGCGAGCGAAAGTAGCTAAACAGAAGCGTGGGGAGTATACATTAGTAGAGACAAGTACGTTTTGTAAGCCAGCTATCCCTTGCGGGTATCCTGGAAAAAAGATATTATCCTATATTAATAAGTACCATCACGATGATCGGTTCTCTACCGTCACATCAAGAAAGCAGGTCTGAATCAATGGATGCTCAGGCTCAATATATGTACCAGCGTAACCCCAACGATGGGCCGAACCCACAGCGCCCTACTCCCAATAATGGGAATGGCAATAACGGCGGCCCACCACGCAACCCGGTTACAACCATAATGGTGCGTTTGCTGATTTTTCTCGGCATTGTACTGTTAGGTTGGTACCTGATCCAATTCTTTACGTCGGGTAATAACAGCAGCAATCCCAATGCGATTGAAATACCTTATAGTACCTTTTACTCACAAGTTACTGCAGGTAATGTCAAGGATGTCACCTTCACCGGGCAGGATGCCAACGGAGACTTCACCAGGAGCATAACCATCACTGATGTGAATGGCACTTCCAAAACTGGCACAACTTTCCACTTTACCCAGCTTCCCAACGGTGATCCCAACCTCACCAAACTGCTGAATGATAATCATGTCAGCTACCAGGCAAAAGCAGCGAGTGACAATGGTCTCTGGTTCAGCATTCTCATCAACTTCTTGCCCTGGATACTGGTGATCGGCATATTCTTCTTCATCGCGCGCCGTGCCACGCAGGGGCAACAGAACATCTTCAGCTTCGGCAAGAGCCGCGCAAAGGTGGTACTGGAAGACCGTCCCAGCACGACCTTCGCGGATGTAGCAGGTGTTGACGAGGCCAAAAATGACCTGGTAGAAGTAGTCGAATTTTTGAAGACGCCGGGAAAATTCCAGAAACTCGGTGGCAGGATTCCACGCGGTGTGCTGCTTGTAGGTCCTCCGGGAACTGGTAAAACCTTGCTGGCCCGTGCGGTAGCCGGTGAAGCTGGTGTGCCGTTCTTCTCCATCAGCGGTTCCGAGTTTGTAGAGGTGCTGGTTGGCGTGGGCGCGAGCCGCGTGCGCGACCTGTTTGATCAGGCCAAAAAAGCTTCGCCTAGTATCATCTTCATCGATGAAATCGACGCCGTAGGCCGCCAGCGTGGGTCCAGCATCAATAGCAACGACGAGCGCGAACAAACGCTCAACCAGTTGCTGGTAGAGATGGATGGCTTTGATGCGCGCCAGGCAGTGGTAGTCGTCGCCGCGACCAACCGGCCGGACGGACTCGATAAAGCCCTGCTGCGTCCTGGCCGCTTTGACCGCCGCGTCACAGTAGAACGTCCCGACTGGAACGGCCGCCTGGCAATCCTGAAGATTCACTCGCGCGATGTGCCACTGGCCAAAGATGTCGATCTGATTACCATCGCTCGCGGCACACCTGGTATGGTGGGCGCTGATCTCGCCAATCTGGTCAACGAGGCTGCGCTGCTGGCAGCGCGCCGCAACCTGGACGCCGTCACGCAGAACTGCTTCGACGAGGCGCTGGATAAGATTCTTATCGGCGCGGAGCGACCACTGGTCTTGAGCGAAGAGGATTTGAACGTGGTCGCCTATCACGAGGGTGGACACGCGCTGACGGGTCTGTTGACCGAAAACGTCGATCCTGTCACCAAAGTGACCATTGTCCCACGCGGGCAGGCGCTAGGCGTAACACAGTACACGCCGCTCGATGATCGCTACAACTACTCGAAGGAATTCCTGGAGTCCCAGCTGGTGACAGCACTTGGTGGGCGCGCCGCCGAAGAGGTAGCGATTGGACGCATCACGACGGGCGCAGAAAACGACCTGCAGCGTGTGACCGCCATTGCGCGCCAGATGGTGGCACGCTGGGGCATGAGCGACCGCCTCGGCACCATCTCCTTTAGCGAGCGCGAAGATCCTTTCGCCGGTACAGCCCTGGCGTCAGGCCAACGCGAATATAGCGAGAAGACCGCCACGATCATCGACGAAGAAGTCAATCGTATCGTGAAATGGGCTTACGACCAGGCCGTTGGACTGATTTCAGAACACCGCGCCACCCTTGATCGCATCGCCAAAGATCTGCGCCTGCACGAAACCCTCGATGCCAGACAGTTGCGCAGGATTCTTGAGGAGACGGGTTCGATTGATGCCGCACCGGCATCTTATAGATAACATAGCGCAGCTATAGAAAAACGGGGTATCCATCGAAATGGATACCCCGTTTCTTGTAGGGACGCCATTTATCGCGTCCTTGTCCCTAATGAAATAACGCAATCCCTAAAAGGACAGAATTTATCGCGTCCCTAACCCTAACGTAATAACGCAATCCCTGCAAGGACGCGATTTATCGCGTCCCTACTATTGTTTGGGTGTAGCTGTCGGACTGGAAGTCGGCGTTGGATTCTGCCCATTGAGCTTGGCCTGCTCGATCTGGATTTTCCTTTGTAGCGCCTTCAGGTAGGCCTGCGCGCCATCCAGGTCCGTGTCGGTGATGGTTTGCAGCTTCTTGGGCATGTTATGTGCCTGGTCTACCCAGTTCTGTAGCACGCTGGTCAGGGCAACCAGGGTAGCGTTATCCGCGTTAATCTGCGCCAGCCATTTGCGGCGTCCGCTATGGTAGAGGTAAGCGTCACGATGGGATTGATGAACACGTCATAGGCCACGCGAGTCAGTTTGGCCGCGCCGATAGCTCCCTCCAGTGAGACGCCTTCTAATGTATCCAATCCATTGATAAGTTCTTTGCGTACGGCTTCTCCGCCTGCGGCAACGCCGCGATTGAAGGCATCCTGTATCTGGTGTTCAATATTGCTGCCGGCCGTTTGCAGCGCCTGCGGAATCTTGGGTCCTAATTCATAGGCGGCAACCGCTCCGCCGCCGACTACTACCGCGCCAACTAAGAGTTTGCGGCGCGAGAGGAAGCCTTTTTTACGTTTCTGCTTACGGTCTTGCCGCTCTTCCTCTTCCTCATAGGTATCTGGTTCGGCCAGGGGCATACTGCGCCGCCTGCCACGTTCAACAAGCGGTACGGGAGCTGCTGCAGAGGGACTCATGCGATCAGCAAAGAGATCAGGTTCGTCCTCGTATCCCATATCGGGATCGAGATATTCCAGTTCCTTCTCATAACGCGACGGTAAAGGCCGCTCCACCCGGTCTTCGTCAATGCGCACAGGACGTCTTGAAGGGACAGGATAAGGCTGGATAGTACCACTGCGGCGGATTGGAGGGCGCAGCGTAACATCATCCTCGTACACATCCTGGTCTTCGTCAGCAAAGTCATAGTCGGTGTTGATGTCCTGATCAAGCTGGCCCGTATCTTCTGCTGTTCCCGTTTTTTTGGTGGAGAGTATTTGCTGCCGCAGCAATTGACGTGTACGGCGTGGATTCGGGCGAGGTGCAAGTGGACCACTGCTACGACGAGGCCCCAGCGAATCAGTATCCTTCAAAAAACCCGAGAGCGGTTCACTGATAGGAGAGGTGCCTGATCGTCCAGATTGTCCATTGTCGGTGAGGGGCTGACTACGTAGTGGATCATACTCATAGCCATACTGTCTACCAGGACTTCTACGGTACGTCCTTTTCTCTGAACGATCGTAACTCATGCGATCTCTTCCTTCCGGTCTGAACACAAACAAATAAGGCCAACAAAAGCTCCATGCTCTTGTTGCTTATATTAACTGATTTCTAACCTAATTTCAAGCTTGATTTACACTGAAATACGTTGATACGCTACGAAGCCCCAATATTCCTCATTATAAGGAATGCCTACTTAAAGTCCTGTTGCTTAAAATTTGCTTAGATTTAGAACATTTAACCTAGACATTTTATCACAGTGAGGGTAAAAGTGCAAGCTCAGGCGGTGAAATTGATGAAAAAACTGACACAAAGTGTCCTCAATAGCCCATCAAAGTAGGATCGGCAAAGTGTTAAACATCCTGTGCTATAATATATCTCAAAATCAGCGTCAGGGTAGAGGAAGGACTAGCACAGAACATGCCCGAAATAGAGAACGAACAGCGGCCGCTCGTCGCGTGTATAACGGTAGGCATCTTTCAAGAGAATTGTTATTTGTACGCCTGTCCGCAGACTCGCGAAGCGGTAATTATTGATCCCGGCGACGAAGCGCCGCGCATCCTCCAGCAGATCCAGGAATTGAACTTTATCCCCAGGTATATTCTCAACACGCATGGGCATATTGACCATATCTGCGCCATCGATGAAGTGAGCGCGGTCTACCCCGTGCCACTGGCCATTCATCCCGATGATGTCTCTATGTACAGCGATGAGCGCACAGCGAAGATGTACCGGCGCAAAGCCCCGCTCGTCGAGCGCAAGCCCGATATCTTGCTGAAAGAAGGAGACCGCATCACCTTTGGCACATTGACGCTCGAGGTGCTGCATACTCCCGGCCATACCCGCGGCGGTGTTTGCTTTGTAAGCGCGCCCTATTGCGTGTTTAGCGGTGATACGCTCTTCAACCGCGGTATTGGCCGCACCGATTTTGAGGGCGGAAACTTTGACCAGATCGTCACCTCGATTCGCGAGAAGCTCTATACGCTTGACGAAGACCTGGTGGTTTTCCCAGGACACGGCGAACCAACAACCATAGGTGAAGAAAAATACGAAAATCCCTTTGTGAATATTCACATGTAGAGGCGGCGGCTTGTCCCCGCCCGGCATCGTATCTTTGTTACGAATATCGACCGTAGGGGCGGTGGCTTGTCCCCGCCCGGCATCGTATCTTTGTTATTGTAGAGGAGTAGAGACGTGGCAACCATTTGCGTCATTGGTACCGGTTATGTAGGGCTGGTAACGGGAACCTGTTTTGCCGACCTGGGCAACCGCGTGACCTGTGTAGATATTATCCCGGAGAAAATCGAACGCCTCCGGCAGGGCGTACTACCCATTTATGAGCCGGGGCTGGAGGAGATGGTCGAACGCAACGTACACGCGGGCCGCTTGCATTTCACCACCAGCTACAGCGAAGGCCTGGATAACTGCGACTTCATCTTTATCGCTGTGAACACCCCCACCGGCACCAGTCAGGGCAGTGCGGATATGCGCTATGTTGAAGCTGCTGCTAAAAGCATCGCCGGGGAACTTGATCGTCCTGCCATCATCATCAATAAAAGCACGGTTCCCGTAGGCAGCGGCGACGTTGTTTCACGCATCATCCGCAAGAACCTGAGCCGCCCCGATGTACACTTCGCCGTAGTCTCCAATCCTGAGTTTTTGCGCGAAGGCTCCGCCATCGCCGATTTCCAGATGCCTGATCGCGTGGTACTCGGCTCCTCGGATGAAGAGGCGGCGCGCAAAGTCGCCACCATCTACCTGCCTCTGCGCGCGCCTATCATGATTACCGACATGTACACGGCGGAAATGATCAAATACGCCTCCAACGCGTTCCTGGCGACCAAGATATCGTTCATCAACGAGATAGCGCAGATCTGCGAACGCCTGGGCGCGGACGTTAAAGAGGTCGCCGCGGGTATGGGCTACGATAAGCGTATTGGGCGGGCTTTCCTGGACGCTGGATTAGGCTACGGCGGAAGTTGCTTTGAGGCCGATGAGACAGTTTTCACACTCAATAGTCCCAATGTGGCGGCGGAACGCTTCGATTCCCTGTTCACTAAAAGTGGCAAGCCATTCCTGGGAGATGTAGTAGAGCTTGTGCAGCCCTTCGATCAGCGTGTGCTTGCATTCGACCTGGAGGCAGGACAGCCCATACTTGCAGATGTAAAGGCCCTCACCCGGCGGCCATATAAAGGCACCATGGTGAAGATCAATACCAGCATGGGGCGTAACCTGCGTGTAACTGCTGACCACCCGGTCATTTTGCACAAGCATCAGCAGTTCACCATATTACCGGCTGCGGCAGTGGTACCCGGTGACCATCTGATGGCACTGTGCGCATTGCCCACCGTCGAGCAGACCACAAGCCTCAACTTGATCGATCTGCTCCGGGATACCGACCGGGCGGCTGACGTCTACGTGAAGCCCATCGACAACACCTTCAGCGAGCAGTACGAGCAATTTGCCGCTGCGATTCCGCAGGATGTGCTCAGATACCCGTACGATATCAAGTACCATAATCGCATGTCGCTGCGCCTGTTCCGCTACCTGAGCGAATTACGCCTCCTTGACGTTCCTGCCGAGAAACTCCAGTTATATACCGCAAAAGGCGCGGCGACGATGATCAATGCGGTGATTCCAGTTGACGCTGATTTGCTAAGGTTATGTGGCTACTATCTTGCCGAAGGCTATATTGCCCAGGACCCGGGACGCGCTGGCTCAGTACGCGATCGAGTTGGCTTCTGCTTCCACAAGCAAGAGGCTGAATATATCGCAGATGTACAGCGCATTTTGCGCCGTTGGGGTCTCAAGTTCATTGAGCGACGCAGCACCAATGCTCTGACGACAATAGTCTCTTCGCGCATCTTCTCCTGGGTGCTGCGCGACATCTTCCGCTGTGGTACACGTTCAGAAGACAAAGCCCTGCCTCGCCTGGTCTTTAATGTGTCACCTGAGTTGCGCCTGGAATTAATCCGTGGTGCGTTCAGCGGTGATGGTGCAGTCACAACGGTGCAGAAGGGCCAGAATTTGATGCTGGAATATGCGACCGTCAGCAAAACGCTGGCTGACGGTATGACGCTGCTGCTGCAAACCATTGGTGTTATCCCCTCAATCCGCACGCGTTGGATGAACAAATCGACGCAGGTAGCGTATATCTTGCGCGTGAGTGGCTACGAGCAGCTAATCGCACTCAAAGATGTCTTTGGTGACAAGCATCGCGCACAAATTGAGCGTATCCTGGCGGGTTATCAGCGCCATATTCAGCCGCATGGTTATCAGCGGTACGAGACTTTTGCAACGCTTGTTGTGCGCGGGGTCGAGCATGAAGACGTCGAAACAACGGTTTATAGTATGGAGACCAGCACTGGAACGTTGATTGCTTCGTCGGGGTTAATCAGCCATAATTGTTTCCCCAAAGACGTGCGCGCGCTGGCCTACATGGCCGACGAAGCCGGACTGCACCCGCAGCTCCTGAACGCCGTGATGGACATTAACCACGACCAGCGCCGCCTGATCGTCACCAAGCTCACCTCCATTCTCGGCTCACTGCGCGGCTGCACTATTGGCGTGCTGGGACTCGCGTTCAAGCCCAACACGGACGACATGCGCGAAGCGGCCTCGATCGATATCATTCGCTGGGTCACCAGCCAGGGCGCGGACGTGCAAGTTTACGATCCTGTCGCGCTGACTACCGGGCGCGAGAGCCTGGAACGTGAAGGCGTGCGCATGGAGCAGGTGCATTTCTGCCAGGATGCCTACGAAGCCGCCACAGGCACCGACGCCCTGGTAATAGTCACCGAGTGGAACGAATTCAAATCCCTGGACATGCCGCAAATTCGCGCCTCCATGCGCCGCCCCGTCGTCATCGATGGTCGCAACGTCTACGAATCAGCAGAGATGAACCGCCTCGGCTTCATCTATCGCGGCATGGGACGCGGCACCGGCCCCGCTCCCTCGGTCCTGCCCGCCGGAGACAGCACCACATCGCAGCCGCTCATCAGTGGCGATGGGAATGGGAAGTAATACATGATGGTTGCACCGAAACAAGACCGGGGACGAGGCCAGGGCGGGGGCAAGCCCGGCCCGTACCCTATACGCGCTTCGCGGGTCGGTTGCCACTTCGTAGTAGGGTACGGGCCGGGCTTGCCCCCGCCCTGGTTCTGGCTCGGCACGCTTCGGTGGTCTGGATGATAACCAACCCTTGATCTTTACCCCACTCGTACGCCAGCCCGGAGTACCTATTCCCGACTGGCTTTTTGGCCCGGCAGGCATAGCCGGATTGCCCGCGCCCCTGCACAAGCCGGAGGGAGTCAATGTAGCGGTTGGCATCGACATCATCGAGGTGGATCGTGTGCGCAAAGTCTACGAGCATCACGGGGAACGCTTCCTCAAGCGTGTCTTTACCGAGATGGAGGTGCGCCAGTGCCGGGGCAAAGCCACTCGCCTGGCCGGGCGTTTCGCCGCTAAGGAGGCCATCAGCAAAGCTCTGGGTACCGGCATTCACGGCGTAGCCTGGCACGAAATGGAAGTGGTGCAGCTGCGCAGCGGCCGCCCGACCGTCACCCTGCACGGCAACGCCAAACGCCGCGCCGAACTGCTCGGCATCAGCGCCTTTGATGTGAGTATTGCTGACTTGGAGACGTTTTCGATTGCCATTGCGGTGGCCATCCAGACGGCGATTCCAACTTCTAAAGAAGAATAGAACAGCAGTGAGAGCAGTATTACAGCGCGTCACCCACGATAGTGTGAGCGATGATGGTCCATTGAGATAGACTTGTCCATGTACTGATCCGTACAGTTCATCCAAGGTCGGTCCTCGCGCTGTGGTTGGCGCATGTTCACTGATCCACTGTCGTATGAGGTTGGCTTCTCTTTACCATACTCCTCGGGGAGCCCTTTGGCAACTCTTCTGACTCACACTGTCAACTTAGTTCTTGCCTCCTTTGAACTTTGCCTTAACGAGATTAAATAGGATGAAACTATGCAGGATTTAGTTACGACACTCTACAACTGGTTAGCAATTTCAGATGAACCGCAAAATGCGGATCTGATTTTTCTGTTTGGCGCTCCTACGCTTGCCGTTCCTCAAAGGGGATTGGAGTTATATAAAGCTGGCTTCGCTCCATATCTCATAGCGACTGGTGAAAGAAGCCTTACTGAAGAAAGTGGCTGGGATAAAACGCTTGCTAATAAATATGCTGAATACCTCATTGAAAATGGTGTTGAT
>VBFM01000092.1:18640-20280 GCA_005882595.1 Chloroflexota bacterium | reverse complement strand
CCATACAGCACATTATCAGCGCGCACGATCATGAAAACCTTGCCACTGCTTGGCGCGACGTCCACGCTGACCACGGGGATATTCTTGCTGGCGGCGAAATCGAGCGCGGGCGCGATTGCCGCGCTGTCCACAGGGTTGACGATCAGCGCCTGGGCGCCCTCCTGGATCAGTGTGTGGATGTCCGCGATCTGCTTGGCGGAGTCGTTGTTTGCAACCAGCGGGCCGATTAGCGTGGCGTTGTACTGGGTCGCGAACTGTGTCTCATACTTGATGTAGTTAGTCCAGAAGTCGGTGTTGTTGAAGGTCAGCGAAACACCGAGCTTGAAGTTTGCGCCCGGTGCGAGCGTACTTCCACTTCCTGATGTCGGTGTGCTACCTGACGTATTACCTGACGTGCTACCGCACGCTGCCAGGACTATCGCGACGACGACGAGCGCACACAGCGCTCGTAGAAGACTGGCGAACTTCGATTTCATGGTTTTCTCCTCCTGAGTGTCGGATTCCGGTTTTCCCGGCTGAATAGTCCTCTCAACAGGCACAGGGGCATAATTATCGCCGCGTGGAATCGCTTATAGCAGACGCTGAAGGTCACCCAAGCGGCACATCGTTGCTGAAAAGCCCCGAAATCGGGGGTTACGAAACGCCCTCCTTTCCTTCTAAAAAGATATCTGCCAATACGCCTTCCTTTGCATTCCGGATATGCCTGGCCAGGCAATCCGCAGCCTCGTCAACGTTTCCCGCGAGCAAAGCCAGCAGGATCTGCTCGTGGTCATTCAGAGCGATCTCCATGCGTTTGGGATAGAAGGTGTCTTGCATCTGAAACATAGAGAGCTGGCTGCGCAGCATGGCAAGGCTGTGGATCAGGCGTCCATTGCCCGATGCGCGTGTGATGAGCGTGTGGAAACGGATATCTACCTGGAGGAAACGCAGCACGGGGTGCGCATCCAGGTCTGCGCGAACACCATACAATGCATCGAGATGCGCCTTGAGGTCTTCATGGCTGAGGCGAGGAGCTGCCAGGCGCACGGCCAGCACCTCCAGCGCTCCGCGCAGATCATATATTTCGTGAATATCCTGGGCAGTGAATGTGCGCGTCCAGAAACCGCGCCGGGGATCAGAACGTAACAGTCCTTCTTGAACGAGGCGATCAAGAGCCTGGCGCACCGGCGTGCGACTCATTCCCCCCAGTTGCTCAGCCAGCGTGACATCAGAAAGCCGCTGCTCCTCGCTTCCACCGATCATAATAACGCGCTTCCAGATCTCTTCGTAAGCGTAATCCACAACTGTGGGCATAGCGGCGCGCTCCTGTCCCCAGATCAGATTAAATAATTCTGCGCTCAGACTCTCGTCAAATACCTCTGCCACCGTGCCCTTCTTCCGGTCGTTTGTTTCTGGCGAGATAGAAGTCATATCTAGTTACTCCCATCAGTATTCAATGCCAAATAACCGGTCTCCGCTTAAAGCGACTTGTAGCTGACCTTCTTGCCCTCTATGTGCTATGGCATCGATCCTGAAGCAAAACTCTTGATTTTCCCGGCCATATACTGTATTCTGTATACAGAATACAGTATACTCACTCGATCCTGATTAGTCAAGAGGTTTTCTTTGACATTCGCTCTTAAATGGGGTTGGTGCAGGGG
>VBFM01000092.1:3082-18508 GCA_005882595.1 Chloroflexota bacterium | reverse complement strand
CGCGGACCCTGGCCGGTTCTGATGCCATGAATAATGACCCGGATTATTCCGCGGCCTACGTGGTTCTACAAACAGACCATCCCGCGGGCCTGGAAGGGCATGGCATGACCTTTACCATCGGACGTGGAAACGAGGTTTGCGTCACCGCCATACGGGCGCTGGCCCCGCTCGTCACCGGACGCACCCTGGAGTCGTTCACCGCTGATATGCGCTCCTTCTGGCGCTATATCACCGGTGACAGTCAGCTGCGCTGGATCGGACCGGAGAAGGGAGCTATGCACCTGGCTACCGCCGCTGTGGTCAACGCGGTCTGGGACCTGTGGGCCAAGGTTGAGGGCAAGCCGCTCTGGAAGCTGCTCACCGATATGACGCCGGAGCAGCTTGTCTCCTGCATCGATTTCCGCTATATCTCCGATGCCCTTACTCCCGGTGAAGCGCTGGATTTGCTACGCCGCCAGGCTCCAACTAGAGCCCAGCGCGAGACGGAAATGCTACAGCACGGCTTTGGCTGGTCGGGCTATAGCGATGAGCAGATGCGCCTGCTGTGCCGGGAAGCCCTGGCTAACGGCTGGCGGCACTTCAAACTGAAGGTCGGCCTGAGCCTGGAGGACGATCTGCACCGTGCGCGTATCATGCGCGAAGAGATTGGGGCAGAGAGCACCTTAATGTTCGACGCAAACCAGGTGTGGGAGGTGCACGAGGCCATCGCCGCCATGCAGCCCCTGGCGGCATTTGACCCTTTCTGGATTGAAGAACCCACCAGTCCGGATGATATTCTTGGACATGCCGCGATTGCGCATGCCATCGCACCCATTCGCGTTGCCACCGGTGAGCATGTGCAGAATCGCATCATCTTCAAGCAGCTCTTTCAGGCCAACGCCATTGCCATCTGCCAGATCGACGCCTGCCGCGTCGGCGGGGTAAACGAAGTCCTGGCGATTCTCCTTATGGCCGCCAAGTTCGGCATCCCGGTCTGCCCGCACGCGGGGGGCGTTGGCCTGTGTGAATATGTGCAGCATCTCTCGCTCTTCGACTACATCGCGATTAGCGGCTCGCTGGAGAACCGCATGATCGAGTACACACCTCACTTGCACGAGCATTTTGTGCACCCGGTCATCATCAGGAGTGGCCGCTATATACCCCCAGACGCTCCAGGGTATAGCATAACGATGTATCCCGCGTCGATTGCTGCCTACTCCTATCCCAATGGGTCGTCGTGGGCAGGTTAAAGGAGGTAGCTATGCTCAGAGTTGGACAGATCATAGGTCTGAAGCCGGACCAGATTGAAGCGTACGAACGCCTGCATGCCGCAGTTTGGCCCGAAGTGCTGGCAATGATTTCCGCGTGCAACATTCGCAACTACAGCATTTTTCGTCACGGCGAGCTTCTCTTTGCCTATTTTGAATATACCGGCGACGATTATGAAGCTGATATGGCAAAGATGGCCGCGGACCCTAAGACGCGCGAGTGGTGGACCTGGACCGAGCCGATGCAGGCGCCGCTGGAGACGCGAGCGCCCGGCGAGTGGTGGGCTACGATGAAGGAAGTGTTCCATACAGACTAACAGAAGAAAGGGAACTTCAGTGTTTCGTTTAGATCAGAAAATCGCCTTCGTGACCGGGGCCGGGTCGGGCATCGGAGAGCACATCGCACGGCTCTTTGCGCAGCAGGGTGCGCACGTCATTCTCGCCGACATCAGGCTTGACGCGGCAGAGCAGGTTGCCGGTGAAATTCGTGAGGCGGGAGGAAGTGCGCGCACGCAGCAACTGGACGTGGCCGAAGAGTCCCACGTCAAGGCCGCAATAGAGCAAGCCGCTGCCACCGAAGGTCGGCTCGATATCCTGGTCAACAATGCCGGTATAAGCCACGTTGGCAATATCCTGGAGACCAGCTTGCAGGACTGGGAGCATGTGATGAGCGTGAATGCGCGCGGCGTCTTCCTCTGCGCACGGGAAGGGGTGCGGCAGATGCTGGCACAGTCGCCAGCCGGAGGGGTGATCATCAACATGTCCTCTGTTGCAGCCACTATCGGCATCGACCGGCGGCTGCCCTACTGCGCCAGCAAAGGGGCTGTGCTGGCACTGACGCGCTCGATCGCCATCGACTTCGCCACGCGGGGCATTCGCTGCAACGCCATCTGCCCCGGCACGGTGCAGACACCGTTTGTGGAAGGCTACCTCGCGCGTAATTTCGCGGGCCACGAGGACGAGGTGCGCCAGCAACTCCACGCACGCCAGCCCATTGGACGCATGGGTCGACCGGATGAGATCGCGTATGCCGCGCTCTACCTGGCTTCGGACGAGGCGGCATTTGTGACAGGCTCTGGATTGGTCATCGATGGCGGCTGGACGGCGAAATAGAGAGACCGGGCTGCGAAAGAAAGGAGTATGCTATGCCTTCTCAGACAGAAGCTCCAGAGCCATTGGCACTGCGCCCGCTTGGCTCGACTGGCCTGCAGGTGACGTCGATCTGTATTGGCACAGCTCCGCTGGGGAGTATGCCGGAGACCTTCGGCTACGAAGTACCTGAGGAGCGCGCCCTGGCCACGATTCGTGCTTTCTTTGCGAGTCCCCTCAACTTCCTGGATACCGCCGCTTCCTACGGCGATGGTGAGAGCGAGCGTCGCATCGGCATCGTACTCCGCGAGCCTGGTGGGCTTCCGCCGGGCTTCGTGCTGGCAACGAAGGCCGACCGCGATTTGCAGACCGGCGTCTTTACCGGCGCGCAGATGCGGCGCAGCGTCGAGCGCAGCCTGCGCCTGCTGGGCCTGGAGCAACTGCAACTCGTCTACCTGCACGATCCCGAGCATATCTCCTTTGAAGAGGCCATGCAGCCGGGTGGTCCCGTCGAGGTGCTACAACAATGTAAAGAAGAGGGCTTGATCGCGCACCTGGGAGTAGCCGGGGGTCCGATCGACTTGATGATACGCTTTGTCGAGACCGGCCTTTTTGAAGCAGCCATTTCGCATAACCGCTTCACGCTCCTCAACAGGAAGGCCGAACCGCTCTGGGAAGTATGCGCCCGCCGGGGAGTCGCAGCTCTGAATGCCGCGCCATATGGGAGCGGTATCCTGGCGAAGGGCCCGGGTGCCTATCCGCGCTATATGTATGGTCAGGCGTCGCCTGAACTGCTTCAACACGCAAGGCAGATGGAAGAAGCCTGCGAGCGCCACGGTCTGCCACTGGCAGCAGCAGCCCTGCAGTTCTCGCTGCGCGACGCGCGCATTGCCTCCACGATTGTTGGCATGACGCGCCCTGAGCGGCTCGCAGAGACGCTGAATCTGGCGCAACATCCTATCCCGGTTGAACTCTGGGCTGAACTGGATTCCATCTACCGATCGTGAAGGCTTTGCCTTTTCTGCCATATTGCTTCATCCTGATAGAGAGGACCCGTCTATGACCGAGTTGCTTCCCATTGTTGATGCCCATGTGCATCTCTGGAATCCCGAGCAGTTCAGCATGCCCTGGTTGGCGGACATTCCCCGATTAAATCGGCCCTATGGCTTGCAAGACTACCGTGAGCAGACGCAGGGTCTCCCCATTATAGTAATGGTCTATGTCGAGGTAGGCGTAGAGGCACAGGAGGCGCTACGTGAGGCGCACTATGTCGCGGGTCTCGCCCGGGAGGAGCCACGTTTGCAAGCGATCGTCGCTGCGGCGCCGGTCGAGCGCGGAGTCGCCGTCCGTGAGCACCTGGAATCCCTGGTGGCCATCTCGCCTCTTATCAAAGGAGTCCGGCGCAACCTCCAGGACGAAGCTGAGCCGGATTTCTGCCTGCACCCCGATTTTGTCGCGGGAGTGCGCCTGCTGGCGGAGTATAATCTTTCATTCGATCTCTGTATCAAACACTGGCAACTGCCGTATGTCACTGAACTGGTGCGTCGCTGCCCAGATACAGCCTTTATCCTGGATCACCTGGGCAAGCCAGGCATCAAACAGCAGCTACTCGACCCCTGGCAGGTAGATCTGCGCGCACTCGCCGAGTTGCCGAACGTCGTCTGTAAAATCAGCGGTATGGTGACCGAAGCCGACCACGAAGGCTGGCAGCCCACCGACCTGGAACCGTTCATCAATGTCGTGTTAGATGCCTTTGGGGAAGAGCGCGTCCTGTTCGGCAGTGACTGGCCCGTTGCCTTGCTCGCATCTCCGTACCATCGCTGGTACGAGACGCTGGAAGCGCTCACCGCAGGCTTGCCGGTCTCTGCCAGGCGCAAGCTATGGGCAGGGAATGCACAGCGCTTCTACCGCGTGAGGGAATAAACAAGCAAGAGTACAGATGAGTCATGCCGTGTAGTCCGAGCGATCGAGAACGTTCTGGATGGTTTCGAGTAGTTTCGTGACCGCAAATGGCTTGCGTATAAAGAGAATGCCCCGCTTACTTATCTCTTCTAATGGCGGATTCCGCGCGCTCATCAAGATGGTCTTCGAATATTTGAGGTGATCAAAGGACTGAAGCCAGTCGTGGAGTTCGAGGCCATTGATATCGGGAAGGCTATAGTCAATGATGAAGAGGTGTGGAGCAAGCCTGGTGATCGCATTGAGCGCATTGCGAGCGTTGATGTGATGGATGGCTTTATGGGCTGTCTCCTGGTGAATAACCTGCATAAGCAGATATCCAATTTCCTCATCATCTTCGACTATGAGTATCAATTTGGCGGGAGCCTGACCCGTCGCTTTGGATGCGAATTTGTGATCAAACATAACTTGAAAATCCCCTCTAGCCTCGTGTTAGCGGAAATTTGTTATATTGGCTGCATATAACACGCAGGTCAAGATTGGGATGTTTCATGATCAAGTTTAGAGCAGAGGCAGGTTCCCTGTGAGCCGGTTGATCACTTTCTTATCTCCATAGAGCGCGATCCCTAGATATGTCAGTTCGGCAGCACTGAAACCGGCGATTTTCTGAGTGTAGCTCTGATAGTTTCGCTCGCGTTGCGCAATATGACTGACATCAACGACCAGAAGCTCCTCGTTGTTCGCTGCCTGCTGCCGGATAGCCTTGATGCTATCAGCTTGCGCCTTCAAAATGGGGATAGGAAGCCAGGTAATGCCTGTGTGCACCTGCTCTGAGGCATCGATCACATCTGGTCCCACAATCGTCTCAATGCGTCGCCCAAGCGTAATGGACAACACCGTTGCAGTGTTGGCAGCAAGCCCAATAGGCAGTTCCTCGTCGATAACCAGAACACATTTTAATGAGATCGTCTCCATAGATGTTTCCCTCTACTCATAATACTTACCGATAGTCGAAAAATGGGTGCAAGTAAATTTTTCGACTATCGGTAAGTATACAAAGTAACCTGAACCCTGTCAAGAGAATAGAACATGTAGGGGCGCAATTCATTGCGCCCTCTGTCGCGCGAATAGGCCTGCCACGAGGGCGCAATGAATTGCGCCCTCGTGGCCTGCTATTTTTGGTGAAAACTCGTACAAGATGAGCCGGAGAAGGGTTAGCGAGAGAAAGGAAGCGGCGTCACCAGCCCTCCGACCAGGAGCGAGGCGTAATAGTCACCGACCTCATCGGGTGACATCGGGCCATCGGGAACGTACCAGAGTGGAATGCAGTAGAGCGATCCAAACAATGCCAGTGAAGCTAGTTTTGCGTTAGCAACCTGGAATTGTCCCTGTGCTATCCCGGCTGCAATAGTATCTTCGATTATCTGCTGGTAGCGTTCACGCAGCCCGGCCATCTCCGCGGAACACACACTGATCAGATTGCTCTGGTAGAGGAAGAGCGCGCGTCCTTCGGGATACACGCACGCCTGGCGAGCATAGGCAAGGATCAGTTGCCGCAGCCGCTCAACAGGCGCCATACCCACTGAAAGCTCTGACTCAACCTGGTCCAGAATGTTCTGAAAGATATTCTGGAAGATGTGCCCCAGCACATCCTCCTTGCTCTTCACATAGTAGTACAGCCCTGGCTTGGACAGTCCTAGCTCCTCGGCAATCATGTCCAGGGTCGTCCGCTCATAGCCAAGTTCTGCAAACATGCGTGCAGCCACTTTGAGAATCTCCTGAAGACGAAGATTCATGCGCCGGGCGCGACGACTCGCTCCATTGCTCTGTTCTGTTAGTCCTTGCCTGTACATCGACTGAGAGTCCTTTTTTTGACCATTGTTTTCTTTCTGCTGCAAGCACTATACAGAGTGGAGGTATCTCTTGTCAAGTTGAGAATCAGGGCGACCGCAAGGGTACGTCCCTACCATACATGTCATGAGAAGCCATCGTGGAGAACGTATATGGTAGGGACGTACCCTTGCGGTCGCCCTGGCAATTATTAATACGGCTGATACAACTCGATTTTTCCTGAATGAGAGATCATTCAATCAGTCGCAGGAACTCCATGCGTGTTTCGCTTTGCGTGCGAAAGACCCCTCGCATCGTGGATGACGTCATCAGTCCCGGCGTGCGAATACCACGCGCCGTCATACATACATGTTCCCCTTTGAGCACCACCGCCACGTTCTCCGTCCCGGTAATCCGACTGATTTCCTCGGCGATTTGTTGGCCTAGCCGCTCCTGCAGTTGCAAGCGATGGGCACATTGGTGCGCAATGCGCGCAAATTTCGAGAGGCCCAGAACCTTTTCGTCGGGGACGTACCCAATGGAGACATCACACCAGAAGGGCAGGAGGTGGTGCTCACAGAGCGACCACACACGCAACCCCGACACACACACTATCTGATCAATGGACGTGGACGCAAAGGTCGTCTCGGTGGTGCCAGGATCATACTCCATAAATTCGCGCCAGGCGTCGGCCCACCGACGTGGCGTCTCTCGGAGCCCTTCGCGCTCAGGATCCTCCCCGATGGCGAGTAGTAACTCCCGTCCTAACGCAAGCAGCCTGGGATAATCGACCTGCCTCGGCTGCCTCTCGGCGTTAGTGCCATGTCCATTCCTCCCTACGAAATGTCCATTGCTACGTAGATGATCTATGTCTACGCCCATCTATCTCTCTTCCTTCCTTCTTTACCTCGCACCAGTGATGTGAAGACGCCAACAGCGGCAATGCCGGCTAACACGATAAATGCCGTATGAAATCCATTCGTGAAGGTTTGTTGCAACAGGCTGATATGCGCGTGGGACAGTGTTGGATGCACTTGATTGGCAACCAGTTGCCGACCGGCTGCTGATCCGCCCAGGCTGGCAAAGATGGCCCCGGCGAGCGCGACGCTCACGCTTTGTCCGACGACACGGCCTGTTGCCAGGAAGCCTGATGCGCTGCCCTGGTGGCCAAGCGGAGCCGCGCCCATCAACGCGCTATTATTGGGCGACTGGAACAATGTCTGCCCCGCACCGGTGAAGACCAAACGCCAGATGATATCGAAAGTAGAGCTTTGCGCGTTCAACTGGCTCATGAACACCAGCCCAACGCAGGCGATTGCCAGACCAGCGGAAGCCAGCCAGCGCGTGCCGATGCGGTCGGCGAGTGAGCCGCTAAAGGGAGCAATGACGGCGATGGTCAGCGCTAAGGGTGTAAGCAGCAGCCCGGCCTGCAAGGTAGAGTAGCCGCGCAGTTCTTCCAGGTAAAAGGGGAGCAAGAAGCTCACTGCGAAGAGCGCCAGGAAGCTCAGGATCAAACTGACATTTGCAGAGAGGAAGACGCGGCTGCGCAGCAAGGCACCATCGATAATCGGGTTGGAAACGCGCTGCTCCACAATGACCAACCCGATGAAACCAAGCGCGCTTATTACCAGGGTGCCAATCAACAAGGGAGAATTCCAGCCCCACTGCTGGCCAAATGATAGGCCAAGCGTCAGCGCCACCAGCCCGACCGCCAGCAAAAGCGCTCCCACCGGATCAAAGCGCCCGCGCCCCAGGTTCGCTCTTTCCCGCAGCACGCGCAGCGTGGCGATAATACCAATGATGCCAAGCGGGACGTTGACGTAGAAAATCCAGTTCCACGAGAAATTTTCAGTGATGATGCCACCAAGCGTTGGGCCAACGCTCACCCCTAATGCCACGATGACCGCATTCAGACCCAGCGCGCGCCCCCGCTCGTGAGCAGGAAAGGCGCTGGTCAGCATAGCAGGGCTGATGGCCAGGATGAACGCGCCGCCCAATCCTTGCAGCGCTCGCGCGGCAATCAACATGCCGAGCGAAACGGACGCACCGCTGAGAGCAGAGCCAGCGGTGAAGATGAGTAACCCGGCGATCCAGATCGGCTTGCGCCCGATCGAGTCGGCTAAACGGCCAACTGTCAGGAGCACGCCTGCGGTAACTACCAGGTAGGCGATGATGACCCATTCAACCGCGCCGCTCAGTGGGACACCGAAAAAGTGGGCGATCGTTGGCAAGCTGATGTTGACGATAGAGGAATCGAGCGTGGCCATAAAGATGCCAACAGCCAGGATGGCAAATACCACCCACTTATTGGACTGCTCATTACTGTCTTTTTTGTTTGTATCGGTCTCCGCATTTGCGGAACCAGCTTTCTCAAGTTCCGCTGATGCATTGGTTATAGGAAGAATGGGCTGGTCTGTCGCATTCGCGATGGTTTCGTGTTGTTTCATAATTTCCCTATATTGCGTAAGAATTGACGTTTAGACTCATTTCATATGCACGATGCCCCGTGGGAGGAAGACGAATGCTCCACGTCCCGCTTGGAATGTTACTCATTGTGTTCTCTCATTGCGTTTGCGTCGCAAACGCAATGAGTTACTCACCACCGTGACTGACGAGAGAGCTATGGCCGCCGCTGCGAAAATGGGCGCATTTCCTTGTAAAAAGGGAACGAGCGGCGAGAGAAGAGCGGCTGGGATCAGGACAATGTTATAGGTGGCATGACAGATCCCCGTTTCCTGCATTTCTCCGCTTGCGGTTCGTCTCTGTATGGAATATGTGGCTTTTGTTGCCATCAGATTCACCTTTCGTTTTATGTGCAGGCCCATACCCACCCGGTAGGGGTCTATTCAGATGATAATTCACGGTGTCAAGATCTGCCAACTGAGGAACTGGAAGAAGACCTTGCCTTCACTGCTTGCGCTCGTTGTCATGCTGTGATACACTACATCTATACCCCCTCCCGGTGGGTAGGGAAAGAAGAAAGGAGCAGGCAGATGCAAGCTGATAAACAAGAGGTTCTCAAGCGACTCAATTACATCGAGGGGCACCTGGGTGGGATTCGCAAGATGATCGAAGCGGACAAGTATTGTGTGGATATCCTACGGCAGACGTATGCAGTGCGTAAAGCCATCGAAAAGCTGGAAGGGCTGCTGGTGGAGAGCCATCTGCATACCTGTGTGCCGGAAGGCATTGCCAGTGGAAAGGGCGAGACGGTGATCGAGGAGCTCGTGCAACTCTATAACCTGGCAGGCAATCGCTAACAGTCACGTGAGAGGAGTAAGACGATGGCAAGTGAACAACAAGAGGTGGTGCTTTCAGTTCCCGATGTGAGTTGCGAGCACTGCGTCAAAACGATCAACGGAACGCTCAGTGCTCTTCCTTTCTGCTCACCTGCTTGCGTTTGCTCGCCAGGGAAGCGCGGAGAGTGATTGCGACGGTGAGCAACGCTATGACTATACTCATCACTCCTACCCAGGCCAGTTGGGTGACCGCGAGCCAGTGCAGGGCCAGACCACCCAGAGCAGCACCGCCAGCAATCCCCAGATAGAGGGCTGAGTTATTGAGCGCCAGAAGCACATTGGTGTGCTCTGGTGCTATGGTCAACAAACGCTGTTGTTGAGGGATAAACAGCAGCGCAAAACTCATCCCCCAGAGCAAGAGCATGATGGCCACACTGCTGATCGTGGTCGTGGCCAGTGGAAGGACCAGCTGTATCACTATCAACGCGACCAGGAAGACCACCACCAGGAGATTAGGCCCAAAGCGATCTGAAAGCCTCCCGCTCATCCCATTGGCGAGCACGATTCCCAGGCCAAAGCAGGCGAGCAGGACACTCACATCTGAGATGTGTATTTGTTGTTGTAAAAGCAAGGCAATGTAGGGATACAGGACATAGACGCCGACATTCCACAGCAGAGCGGGGAAGAGGGCCAGGACCACGCGTGAGGAAGTGATAGGTTTCAAGCGCTCTCTCAACGAGAGGGGGGCAAGGGTGGCTGATTTGGGGAGTCCACAGATCACGAGGAAGAGAAACGCGACGCCTGCCAGTCCCGCAACCAGAATAAATGAGAGCCTCCACCCAAAGTGTTCACCAATCCACGTCCCAAGCGGTGCACCTAGGACAGTGGCAACGTTTAACCCGCTGACGACTAGCGCCAGCGCTTGACCTCGTTTGGCAGGGGGAGCAAGCTCGATCCCGACGGCAAAGGCCAGAGGGGTATAGGTAGCGGCGAAACAGCCAGCCAGGATACGAGTGAGCAATAAGAGCGGAAACGATGGGGAGAGAGCCGAAGCCAGATTGGCGAGACCGAGCAGTCCAAGTGCGCCCATCAGGACGCGGTGACGCGGCCAATGACCTAGAGTCGCAGCCAGAACGGGCGCTCCCAGGCCATAGGTCAGCGAGAAAACGGTGATCAACTGGCCGACCAGTCCCTCGCTCACCCCAGTCTCGTGGGCAATCACGGGGAGCACTCCCGCTACGATGAAGGCATCCGTTCCCAGGGCAAACATGCCCAGGGCAAGTAGAACGATGCGAGGGTTCATGCGTGTGAGAGGTTCCTGCCTTTCTATGGCTGAGCGTGGTTTTGTCGTTAGTGACATGGAAAAACATGCTTTCTTCTCTGGAAAAAGAGATTTTGCCTTTGGTAATTTGCCCATTTTCCTCTTACCCGACAAGGAGTAATACGCGCAAACTGGTCTCGTTGCTGTTCATTGCTCTGCATATCGGGTCTGGTCCTTTCGATTTTCCTCTGTGTTTGCTTGATTTTGGTTTGAGCTCAGTGGCGTTTTCATCATACCAGCGGGAGCGTGAGAGAGGAATAGCAAAAGAAACGGGATATGCTATACTTGCTTGTAAAAAGAAAGGTATTTCTGGAGATGGCTTTGCAATCAGAAAGGCCCCTCGATCAGACCGATTGGAAGATTTTACGCGAGCTGCAACAGGATGCGCGCCTCTCGTATAACGAGCTAGGCAGACGAGTGGGGTTATCGGCGCCAGCTACCGCAGAGCGAGTTCGCAAGCTAGAGGATGCGGGCATCATTACGAGTTTTGGCGCGCAGGTGGATATTGCAAAGCTTGGGTTGCCCTTGCTGGTCTTTATCCAGTTGCGCTGCTTTCCTGAGAGGTGTTTGTTTAAGACCAGTAGCGCCGAGAAGTTTCCAGAGATCCTGGAGATGCATAAACTCAGTGGGAGCCATTGTGCTCTGCTCAAGGTGGCTCTTTCCTCGCTGGAGCATTTGGAAGCGTTTAATGAGAGGTTGGGCGTACATGGAGAGCAGATTACCAACGTGGTGACTTCCAATCTCTTCTCGAAGCCGGTGATTGATTGGGAGGAGCCAGAAGTCAATCTTCGTCCTTCTCTTCAGCAGGGGTGGGAGAAACGCAAGCGTTAGATGTTTCCGTCCTTTGCGCCCTTAGATTCCAGTGCGTAACTATCGGACTTGACTGGAGCACACCGAGCACAATCCTTCCAGTTTCTTGCTCTCCGCTTTCTCCAACACTCTGCTATCAAAGACTGCCAGTGCTTGCTTGCCTTGCGTTTCGAGCCTCTCCAGGGCTTCATCCTCATGATCATCCTCCCGCGAACTGTGCCGAAATCACGTATCTCTTTCCCTCATCTGTAGCAAGTAGACCTCAGATCAGCCAGAAATGCGACCTTTTTTCACGCATTTGCTGGCGCATCTGCCAAATATTATGGCGCAAGAGAAGGAGATCTGGCGAAAACGAAGGATGACAAACAAAAACAGAGCTGCGCCCAATGCCACGCCAGATTATGATATCTCCACCCAATCGATGTATTGACGCATATAGCCCCGTTTGGGCGAACTTAGCTGTCAAACGACACCATCACGTCTCACAGAACTGCGCCGCACTTATCTACTTTGCGGCTGCAAGGCTTCTTCCTTAACGCAGGGCCTACAAGGGCTATATTGTGGAAATCACCCCATTCAAATAGAACGTTTTTGCAGAGTCAATAGTCCGGGGGTATGAAGATATCAGCAAATTTGCCGTTTACTAGTAGCAGAAGAAGTATTGTTATTCATCGTGTTTCATGATGATCCTACGAAGGAAACGTTGCATGTTACGTGTGTTGAAAGCGGCAATCTTAAGTACTTTTCTCCTGGTGATTGTAGCTGTGGGAATATTGAAGTTCGATGCCCTGCATATTGCGGGAGCGTCTCAACAGGCTGGTCCGCGTGCACTGGTACTCGCCAGCACTGCTGTGGCAGTCAATAAATTCAAGGGCAACGCCTACGCCGATGGCCCATATACTGTGCAGGGCAATGGGATTATTGGAGCGAATGGCAAACGTTATCTTTTTCATGGCATCGGGCGCGATAGCCTTGAATATAGTTGTTGGGGCGATGGGCATTTTGACGCACAGGAACTGGCCTATATGGGTTCGGGTACCAATAAGTACGCTGTCACTTACTGGGGAGCGAATACCGTGCGTTTGCCGCTCTCCGAGGGTATCTGGCTCAATGGGCAATCCTCGCAATCCTGCGCGGCGGCGCAGTACCAGGCTCTGGTCAAGCAGACCGTTGATGCGTTGACGGCGCTTCATTTGAATGTGATACTCGATCTCCAGTGGTCTGACGCGGGCGGGCAAGCGTCGCAGGCAGGTGGCCCCTGGGCCGCGCCGGATGCCGATAGCGTGACGTTTTGGCGGCAAGTGGCGAGCATCTACAAGTCGTATCCCAATGTCTTGTTCGAGCTATTCAATGAGCCTCATCCCACCACCTGGACGTGCTGGCTATCGCCCTGTACTGTCACCGATACCAACTATTCTCAGGATTGCAATTGTAACAAAACCGTGACCTTTGCCAGCGTGGGCATGCAGGCGCTGGTGGACGCGGTGCGCAATATCGGGGCCACGAATCTGGCCCTTGTGGCCGGTATGGACTGGGGTTTCGATCTGAGCCAGATTGCGAAATTTCCCATAAAAGGCGCGAACGTAGTGTATGACACGCATCCCTATCCCTATGCTGAGAAGCAGCCCAATACCTGGGACGCGGCCTTCGGTACCATCAGCGCGACGTACCCGGTGATCTCCACTGAAAGCGGGCAGTACGACTGCGGAACCAGCTTCATGAGTCAGCTGCTGGCTTACTTTGATGTGCACCATATAAGCTGGGTGGCCTGGGCCTGGGTTGTGCAGGGTTCCCAATGTGGCTATCCCCTGCTCATCCAGGATTATCGCGGCACTCCCGTACCCGGTATGGGCCAGTTGATTTACCGGCATTTGCGCAGTTACTCGTGACCCAAGGTCTGTGAATTATTGCCAGGGCGACCGCGAGGGTCGCCCGTACAATACCAAGTTGCCCGTATAACACGTCAACGAGTATTGTACGGGCGACCCTCGCGGTCGCCCTGGCAGTCCAAACGGCTTATTCAATGCCCGTTTTCAGTGTGCCCCGGTAGCCAACCCGTAGAAGAGTAGAACAACACCGGTAATGAGGATCAGGGCAATCAGCGCCAGGCCGATGTTGTTGAGCAGGCTCAGGCGCTGATTCTTCATAATCACCCGGTGATTGCCGACCAGCAGGATGGCTACAACCAGCACGGGAGCGACGATAGCGGCGACAATGTTTGACCAGAAGATCAGCTTGATGGGATCGACCCGCAGCAGCGTAATGGCCAGAGCCGCTACGGCAGCTACCGTGAGTATGAGGTAGAATCCCTCGTTCTGCCAGGGACGCCTGGCGAGAGCGCCAGGCCAACCAAAGGCTCCAGTCACAGTGTAGGAAGTACTGGCGAGCAGCACTGGGATGGCGACAAGGCCTGATCCTATAAGCCCAATAGCAAAAAGAAAGCGAGCCAGTGGCCCCGCTAACGGTTCCAGAGCGCGAGCCGCGTCAGCAGCAGTGTTGATTTGCCCATTGTGTACAAAGAGCGTCGAGGCAGTCGTGACGATGATAAAGTAGGCCACTAGCTGACCGGCGATGGCTCCACTGCCTACATCAAGCTTAGCAGCCCGCAATTGCTGCTTGAGTGAACCTTCCCGCTTCTCCTCGATTTCGGCCTTGGCCTGCCAGATCAAAGAGAAAGGCGAGATTGTGGCACCCAGGAGCGCCACCGCGCTGCTAATGCTGGTAAAGTTGAAGCCTATCTGGGGCACAAAGGTGCTAACAAGCACCGCCCCCCAATTGGCATGGGTGAAGAAGGAGCTCAAGATGTAGGCGATGAACACAAAGCTCATGGTGAGAAAGATCTTTTTGAAGAACTCGAAGCTGCGAAACACTGTCAGGTACCACAACACCAGCGCGACCGGCACCACAAACCACATCCACGCGATACCCGTTATCAGTTCGAAACCACTACCAACAGCAGCCAGATCGGCTGCAATCAACGCGATATTGCTGATGACCAGCAAGAGCGAGGCTGCAAACGTCACCGGTCGCCCATAATGTTCGCGCAAGAGCTGCGTCAACCCCTTCTGACTGATGCGTCCAATTTTTGCGCTGGCAAACTGTACCGCGTAATAGAGCGGAGTCGTCAGCAGCATCAACCATAATTGCGCATAGCCAACATTCGCTCCATTGATGGCATAGGCCGTGACTGCCGAAGGGTCGTTCCCGGAAGTCCCTGAGAGCAAACCAGGACCGATCACCCGCAAGAATGGGTTACGCGGACGGGGCACGTGCACTTTGCTCTCCATCTCCCGCATCCCCTCCGTTGTCGGTAGATGCTGCTCCACCTGGTCGAGCAGGTCCTCTTGCTTGCGCTCAGATTCATGCTGCAAGGTTTGCGGCCCGGGTTTTGTGAGCGACTCTAGTTCTTCCTCTTTCGCATCAATGGTAACAGTGCCATTTGACTCGCCGACTTCCTCCACCGGGTTCACTGCTTGAATGCGATCAGCAGGTATATCGAGTTCTTTCTTAAAGACCACTCCCTTGGAGACCTTAATAGCTTCGACCTCGCCCTGCGGGTTCTTCACCACGTCCTTCACCTTCGCTGGACTCACGTCCTGCTCACCCAGGTCCCCCTCGGTGGCCTCCACCTTCATCCCAGGGACAACCTCGCGATCGCCCCCTTTCTTCTGCTCTGGCATAACTCCTCTATCTCTAGCCGTGTCTGCCAGATATGCACCTTCTCTACAAGCCCTGGCATACAGTTCACATACGTATTGGCATTCGTGATACCTCTCCGGTAAAACATGACCCTTCACGGAATGCCTCTTACCCTTTACACGGTTCAGTCGCTGGCACAGGATACAGCGCCTTACTCATTGTCACCGCGTGTCAGCTCTTAGCTGCAGGACTTGTCGTCACCAGGTTACGCTGGATGCCAGTGCTGGTAGTACTCCTGAGCGGAATTTTCCTGTACCAGATATCCAACCAACCATTTGTCATCTATCATCTG
>VBFM01000092.1:1490-2932 GCA_005882595.1 Chloroflexota bacterium | reverse complement strand
TGTTCACGAACAGTTGTTGCAGCACATTGCCGCCGCCATCGATCACGTCAGCCTCTTGCCAGCCGTAGGTACTCGAATCGTTACTGGCGGGCCAGTAGTAGAAGCTCAGGTTCGCGTTGGTCGCATTACTGGGGATGGTAACCATCTGGTAAGCGATACTATCACCCGATTGATTACTGCTCCCGCCCAGCTTCAATGAGTAGCTCCCGCTGTGCGCCTGCGTTTTGCTTCGCTTTGGAGATGACGAGCCGCTATACGTCCATCCAGTATTGCTGGACTCGAAGCCGCCATTGTGAATGACACCGTTACCGGGAGGCGGCGTGGAGGTTGGTGGGAATGTCGGCGTACCGGTCGACGTACTGGTTGGCGATGGCGTGGTCGTAACCGTTGGCGTTGGTGAAGGCCCGCTGGTCGCCGTAGGCGTAGGCCCGCCCGTGGTGTAAAAGCTGGAAATGACCTGTCCACGACTATCGATGGGTGCCGGCAGACCGATTTCGTACATGTAATTAGTACTCATGTCGTCGATGCCCATCACCGTAGAATAGCTCTGTCCGCTGACGATGCCAGGTCCAGCAAAGACAAACGGCACATGGCGCGTTGTACCCATGCCAGTGGTGCCCGTGCCATAGAAGTTGTCGAAGCTCGTGTGATCGTTCTCAGCTTCGTCGGAAACGATGGAGATGGCTGTATTACCGGTATAGTTATTCTGTTGCAGCCAGGAGTACAATTGCCCGTAGGCCTGGTCATCCCAGCCACTGGCTTGCTGGTAGAGGCTACCGGCGGTGTCGGGACTGGTGCTCTCCACGGAGAGACCTTCCGCCTCGGTGATGGGCATGTAGATCAGAAAGCCATTGGGGTTGGAGGCATGAGACGTGATAAAATTCTGCACCTCTGTTACCCATTGTGTCGGGACGCCATTGATATTTTTGCCCAGGGAAATCTGGTCGACATTGGCATCGGTGATATGGCCGGTCGGATAATCGTTCCCGCCGATGACCGCCGTACTCATGCCGTAGCTTTTCGCTACATCGAAGATCGATTGCTGGCCGAAGACCTCGGTTCCCCCGTACCAGATATTGGTATCCAGGCCATCGGGCTGTCCCCATACTTTGCCAGGCGCATCCGGCGTGCGCCAGGCGGGATACGAACCAACGGCGATCTGATAGTGATCGATCGGCGACCAGCCATACTGCGTCCACGCTTCGTTCGCAACCACGCCATTTTGCGCAAGCTGGTGGGTGGCCGGTGAACTATTGACCATCGATTGCGTATCCGTGAACCACGACTCGTGATAGGTCTCGTCATAGTCTACAATAATCAGGTTTTTAGCGCGGCCAGACGGGACGGTACGCGAACCAGGCACGGAAATCGGCGTCAGGCTAAAATTGACGGTTGCACTGCTGCTGACGTTCACCTGCATCTGCTGCGCGTCTTTGTAGAAT
>VBFM01000092.1:882-1408 GCA_005882595.1 Chloroflexota bacterium | reverse complement strand
GCGCCGCCAACCGTGCCAACGCTGATACCAACCGAAACATTGGCGACAGGCTGCTTGGTGGTGGCATCGGTGACAACACCGCTCACCGACGCGGAACCGGAAGCCAGGCTAACACGCGGCAAATGCTGCACGCCTCCCGGCAAATCATCGGTATCGCCAAAGGCTGTGGAGGGGACATATTGATCGAGGTGAACAGGTTGCGGCGTGTGCATGGAAATAGCGCGAGGGATAAGGACGATTGACAAAATAACTAACGCCGCGATAGCTCCTGAACCAATAACGCTGAGCCGATGTCGACCCAACCAACTGCGCTGCGTTGCTTTCATTACTACTCCTGTCTACTAAATACAAAATGTCGTGTAGAACTGAGCTAACTCCACCTGGGGCAACATCGCATCCAGGTGGAGTTAAGCGGGAAATTCGTCAAAACGATCGTTTGTTAATCGCTGCCAGCGCCATTCAGGTTTTCGCTGATTTTGACGACCGCCACCTCTACGCTGGTCCATGCGGGTTGTGACGCGGTTCC
>VBFM01000092.1:0-783 GCA_005882595.1 Chloroflexota bacterium | reverse complement strand
CTGAAAGGTATCGTCATTCTTTACCTGGCCATTCGCCTCGAAGGTAGTTCCCGACACCATTTTGACAGTCGGCTGGCCGATAATCGTCACCAGTTTCATGTACGCTGAGGCAGTGGCAGCCGCATCGGCACTGTTAGCAGCAGTCGTATGCGTAGACGAGGAAGCAGGCGCTGCATTCTTCGATACCGCGTTGTTGCGAACTAGCAGGAAGAAGATCAACAAACCAGCTACGACGAGCAAGATAGCTGTGAGAAATATGGCTTTTCTAGCCGGGGTACGCAATACCACCATGGATCAGTTCTCTCCTTGCAACGTTTTACACGAGTTTTCAGGACTCTATGCAAATAAACAGGCAGGGAGCGATTGATTAGCGGAAACTGCAGGCAGTTTTGGCTCTTTCTGGATTTATTTTAACGTCTTATTAATCTTTCAGGCGCGCGCTATCATCACTTTGTTGCCATCCTCACTCGTTCAGTCTGCACAGCGATCAGTACACCCTGTATCAACGCGATCAGTGTGACAAGCAGGTAGAAATGCCTTGTGATATCCAAGTCTCCAGATGTAGCTGAGAATTGCAGAATAGCGCAGATGGCGGCGATGCCAAAGACAACCATAAGGATAACACGGTCAAGTAGTTGAAAAGGGCGGAGAAGCCACAATAATGATACGATGGCGGCGATAATCAAGCCTGCGTTGAAAAACCCGTCAGGTATAATGCCAACCAGGAAAGATTGCCCCTGCAAAAAGGAGATATCACGTACCGTCTGCACGAGAAATGCGAAT
>VBFM01000372.1:0-12195 GCA_005882595.1 Chloroflexota bacterium | reverse complement strand
CCCCACAGCAGCGGCCCAAGTTTATAGAATGCACCGGAGCGGCGTAACGCCTGCGGCAACACCGGTGCCACTGTGAGCGTACCGGCTTCCTCCTCTTTCAGCCCAAGCATGTGATGAATCACCAGGAATATACTGAGCGCGCCCCAGCCGTAGCCCTCGATACCGGCATTCACATAATCCACCCCATATTTCTGCTCGACCATGCGGCGATTTTCACGGGTGACACCTGGTATCCCCCCGTACTCGTCCGGTGTGCGGCTATCAATGCTGCGGTAGGACGCGTCGACAAAGCGATACGCCAGTTCGGCCGCTTCAGACAGCATGCCCGCGGCGCTGGCTGCCCCGGCCACCGTCATCAAAATGGGAGGCCAACTCAGCGGTCTCCAGTAAGGGTTATTACTTGGGGGTTGTGCCAGGGCTGAGCGGAGTTGCTCAATCTGTCCCCAACCCGCGGCCCCACAGAAGACCGGAGAAAGGTGCATCGCATCGCGCTCGTCCGACCATTCATTGGCGACCGCATCATAATCATGGAACCAGCCATCTTGCCACATCAGCCGTGTTTTCACCGTAAACTCGATGGCGATGGCCTTCCACCAGTCCGCTTCCGTCTGAAAATCCAGCGACGTCTCCTCATCTGCCGCAAGCAAAGTCGCCCAGTGAGCCAGAATCTCGGCACCCTGGGCCATGCTTGCATGCAAATCGACCGGGCGCACATGTTGAATAATGCTACCCCCCGTCTGTTGTGGCCCAAAACGGGTAGAGACATCTTGGCCGCTTTCCCATGAACAGGCATATCCCAACCAGCCCTCAGCATCACGCCGGTGCTCCAGCCACCAGCGTAAATACCCAGCCGCCCCCCGGTAGAGTCTGCGTAGCCATTGCACATCTCCCGTCCTGCGAAATATCTGGTTGCAGCACCAAATAGGAAACCCCCACGCGGGAGCCGTACCACACAGCTGCCCATCATCCGCGACCATATTGTAGCTCCCATCCTCACGCATACACGGCAGATTCGGGTGAGGAGATGACTCGAAGTGCCCCAGGATGACTTCCGCGGCCAGCTCAGGATCGGCATAACTCAGGTAGAGTGCATCCATTGCTGCCTCGGCCAGTACCGTGCGCGGAGCCTGAATCTGCATGCTATCCCACGGACGCGGGATGACGCCAGCTGGGGGGCGTATGACCATGCGCAGCGTTTCCAGGTCATACACAAAGCCACGCCGCCAATGCGCTGGCCAATCCCCGGAAAGCTGTGGCGCCTGCTGCCAGAATCGTTCATCGTCGGCAGTCTGTCTCTGCTCTGCACTACTCAGGTCTCTCATCGCCTCTTCCCAGCGTTTCCGAGACGTATCTTGCGAAACACCACGCGCCAATACCGCATGCAGGGTTGTGGATGCCTGGCCGTCAAGTGCGAATGAGCAGGGTAAAGCCACTGCGCGCAGTTGCCAGCCATTCTCCTGCTGGCGCTGGGTGATCTGTGGCCGGGGTATATTCACTCCATGTGCCCACGCCGAAATATCCGCCAGTGAGATGGCAAACCCCATTTCTTCCCACGAGAGCGCCGACCCATCAGCAGCGTATGCCCCATGTGTAAAGACATCCCCCTCGCTGGCAAGCCCCAGCATGCCATAGCCCCGTTCGCGGTCTTGCAGCGCGTACAGGCCATGTTCCCACAAACGGCTGGTATGTGGATTGTGCGTATGCAAGTGAATCAAGTAACAGGTAATGGGCAGCGGCCTGCTCGCGGTGGTCGAGAGCGTCACTATGCAGCCCAGCGCGTGTTCATCGACCAGGAAATAACGCGCCGTGAGCGTCACCCCATATTTCGGCACGAGACAGCTATATTCAAAGCGATTTTTGGTGTGCAGCTGGCTGTTGATCGTACATTTATGGCGACGAAAATCCTCCGGCGTGACCAGCACAAGATGGTCGATCTGCAGTCCAATCGTGAGGTGAGCCGTATACTGAAACTGGTTATTGACATAGCTCCCCAGGTTCGGCACGTGCCAGCCCATTCCCAACGGAGCCATCGAGCGCAGCACCCCGCTGGGATTGAGTTTCCAGGAGTGATAGGGATTATCCAGGTACCCATGTGGGGTAAAATCATCGTGGGGGATCATCGTTCATTCCTCCATCCTACTTATTGTCATAGCCGGAGAAGCTATTGCCGTCGCTTCTATTCTCAGGGTAGTAGTTGTCCGGTCATATTGTATGCTAATGCAGCTATGTGGTCAAATGGATCAGGAGTTGGGCCTTCTCTCTGCGTATAATTACGGTGGACAGCAAAGTTCAAATGCGTTTTACTATGGAGGGCGGCATTACCTGCTGCTCGCGGGAAAACGGGGAGGTCATCCAGAAAAGGGAGGAAGTATGTCTCGATGGTTCTACGGTCTATTGGTCTTCGCTGCGCTGGCGGTCGTGCTGGCATTCTTGCATATAGCCATACCGCCACTGCTGTTGTTTGTCATCGCGGGACTGGGGATTCTGCCGCTGGCCGCTCTAATCGGGCAGTCCGTGGAGCAGGTGGCCGAACATACCGGCGAGCGCATCGGTGGGTTGCTCTTCGCGACGTTCGGCAACGCGACCGAATTAATCATCGGTTTGTTTGCCCTCAGCGAGGGGCTGGTCGATGTGGTCAGAGCTTCCATCATCGGGTCGATCCTGGGGAATGTGCTGCTGGTTCTGGGGATCGCGACCTTAGTGGGAGGCCTCAAGCATGGTCGACTGCGCTTCGAGGTGCGCCCGGCCAGCCAGTACTCCTCCCTGCTGGCGCTCTGCCTGGGTGGACTGTTTCTGCCCGCCGTCGCTGAACTCCTGGCTTCGCGTTCAGGCCAGTCACAGATCGTCGAGCGCGGCATCTTGCTTTCCGACTTTATCGCTGTGCTGCTCCTGCTGGGTTATTTCGCCTCGATCCTCTTCAGCGTCTTTCGCGTCCGCGACCCCGAACCAGAAGCAGAGGGGGAGGGCGACGTGATCGACCCGGTGTTGGGTGCACGATCAGAGGCCGCCATCGCACGTCTGCTCGCCTATAAAGGCCAGGTGGCTCACAGCGACAATCCTCAGAAGAGCGGGGTGTTGCGCCAGATTGACAGCACCGTCCAGACCATTGCAGCTCACGAGGCGAGCGAGAGCGGGCAGCCTTCCCTGAATGTTGAGGGTGATGGCACCCCGATGTCGGCAGTGGCAGCGAAATCGCCTTCCAGAGAAGAGGCGACGCCGCAGCAGCGAACAGCGGCGAAAGCAAAGGAAGAGCCTAAGCCGAATCTCTGGCGAGCGCTCCTCCTGCTCGTCGCTGCCACTGTGGGGGTCGGCATCGTGTCGGATATCCTGGTAGGGACGATTGAACCCGTCACTAAAGCGCTCGGTTGGAATCCAGCCTTCGTCGGTCTGGTCTTCGTCCCCCTGATCGGTGGCATCCCGGAGTACTTCAACACGATCAACATGGCGCTCGACAAACGCATGGGCATGGTGCTGGCCGCTTCCGCCGGCTCGTCGATCCAGATTGCCCTGCTCGTGGCCCCTATCCTGGTGCTGTTCAGCCTGCTGGCTCCGCACCGCCTGGACCTGATCTTTAGTGTCGTGGAGATTGGTGCGCTGGGGCTGGCGGCCTTCCTCTTCAGTGAGATCACTCGGGACGGTGAACTGGTCTGGCTGGAGGGTCTGCTGCTGGTGCTCCTCTACGGGATGCTGGCCGGGACGGTTTTTGTGTTTGGGGCATAAACGAACAGGAAAGGCCGCTATGTTGCAAAATGAAATACCCCAACCAAAAGAGGGATCGCTGACACCACCAGGTGAGCCACCTCCAGCTACGAGTAGTGATCACCCGGCCGTGCGAACACGCGCCATTCCAATCGAACGCCCCCCGTTCCGTCGATTGCGCGCGTATGCCTTTGATCCCAGCCTCTCCTCGCAGTTAGAAAACGCGCTGGTGAACATGGTAACCATGAAGGTACCCTGGGAGTTCGACCGCGAGACGGGGAAGGACACTTTACAGCCTGGTCCGGTCGGCGAATACCTCGAAGTGGTTGACTTTGACCCGGCCAGCGACTGCTTCTACGCGCCGGTTGATCTCAACCAGCCCTACCTGCTTGCCCAGGACGGGCTGGTGCCGTCGGAGGGCAACCCGCAGTTTCACCAGCAGATGGTCTACGCCATAGCCATGACGACCATTCGCAACTTCGAGCGAGCGCTGGGCCGCACTGCTTTCTGGGCACCACACATCATTGCTGAGGGAACCGAAGGGCAGGCAGCAGCGATGTTCACCGAAGCCTACGTGCAGCGCCTGCGCATCTATCCCCATGCGTTGCGCGAGGCCAACGCCTATTACAGCCCGCAGAAAAAAGCGCTGCTCTTTGGCTACTTTCCCGCGTCCTCAACCGATGCGCGCTACCACCTGCCCGGCGGCACGGTCTTCACCTGCCTCTCGCACGATGTCGTTGCGCATGAAACAACGCATGCCTTGCTCGATGGCCTGCACCGCCGCTTCGAAGAGGCCAGCAACCCTGATGTGCTGGCTTTTCACGAGGCCTTCTCCGATATCGTCGCGCTCTTTCAACATTTTTCCTTCCCCGATGTTCTACGCCAGCAGATCGCCAGGACGCGCGGCGACCTGGCCAGCGAAAATCTGCTCGCGCAGCTCGCCCAGGAGTTTGGGCAGGCTACCGGGTCGCATGCTGCGCTGCGCGACGCGCTCGGAGCGTTCGACGCAAACGGCATGTGGCAGCGCAAAGAACCAGACCCGATGGAAATCGACGGCACCTTCGAGCCGCACGCTCGCGGTTCCCTGCTCGTAGCAGCCGTCTTCGATGCCTTCGTGTCGATCTACAAGTCGCGCATCGCCGATCTCCTGCGCATAGCAACGAACGGGACCGGGGTACTGCCCGCGGGACAATTGCATCCCGACCTCGTCAACAGGCTGGCGAGCGAGGCCGCCAAATCCGCCCAGCACATCCTCAACATGTGCATTCGTGCCCTGGACTACTGTCCACCCGTCGACCTGACCTTCGGTGACTACCTGCGAGCGCTGATTACCGCGGACTACGACCTCGTGCGCGATGACGACCTGGGCTACCGGCTTGCCGTCGTCGAGGCGTTCCGCCTGGCAGGAGCCAACCGACCCGAAATTCCATCCCCGTGTCCTGCCCATGCTTCAAAAACTGCGCAATATGCTACACGAGTGGAACCTCTCCGGCAGGCGCGAGGAAGTGTACGAACTATTCCGTCAGGCACGGGCCGAACTGCACGAGTGGCTCAAGGGTACGGCTCGAGATCTCCAGGATGTGCTCGGACTGGATCTGAGGCAACCCGATGCGAAGTTCGAAGTCCACTCGCTGCGGCCGGCACGCCGTGTGGGTCCAGACGGCGAGCTGCTGGTAGACCTGGTGATTGAAATGACGCAGCGGAAAGCGGGATATTTTGACCTGGACATCCAGGATCAGGTCGAGAGTGGGTCGCTGAACCCGGCTCCACAGGCCGACTTCATCTTTCGGGGTGGATGCAGCCTGCTGTTCGATCCCCTGAACTCAAAGGTACGCTATTGTATCGTCAAGAACATCCTCAGCGCGAATCGGTTGGCACGACAACGTCAGTTCCTGACGGCTGGCACTGAGCCATCGCTGCGCGCCATGTATTTCGGGAGTGCAATCCAGAGTGGGTTGAAAGAGCCGTTCGCTTTTCTGCATCGCGCGATAGAGTAGGAGAACCTGGCATGACCACACTATCCCCTCCCGCATCCGGGGTTACCATCCGTATGTACCGGCAAGGACTGGGCGACTGTTTCCTGCTGGCGTTTCCCACAGGGCAGGCCGGACAGGCCTTTTATATGCTAATTGATTGTGGGGTTATTTTCGGCACGCAGAACCCGTCACAGGTCATGCAGGCAGTCGCCACAGACATTGAGGCGGCGACCGGTGGAGATATTCACTTGTTGGTAGCCACCCATGAGCACTGGGATCACCTGTCTGGATTTATTCAGGCTGGCGAGATCTTCCAGCGCATGCGGATTCACAACCTCTGGCTGGCCTGGACGGAAGACCCCTCCGACAGGCTGGCGCAGCAACTGCGAACAGAATTCCAACGGGACCACCAGGCCCTGCATCTGGCAGTGAACCGCGCCTGCGATGCCGAATCCGTGGAACCTATCACCAACCTGCTGCACTTCTTTGGCGATCCTTCCGTCGCACCTGGCAACGCCCTGGACAGCTCCAATACAGCCACAACGGGGGCAGCACTCAATGCGATCCGCGCTTTCGTGAGCAAGATGGATGCTGCGCCGCAGTACCGCCGTCCCGGTGAGGAACCCCTGTCTCTGCCGCGAGCCAGCGGGCTACCGGAGGTTTCAGGTGTACGAATCTATGTGCTCGGCCCGCCCCAGGACGAGAAGGTCCTTAAAGACATCAACCCTACCGTGAAAGGACGAGAAGTCTATACAAAAGGCTCTGCGCTGACCGCTCGAACGGCTTTTTACATGGCAGTGCAAGACCAGGCGCAAGTATCTCCCGCAGATCAAGAACTGCGCGAACTCAGCTTTCCCTTCGATCAGGTGCTGCGTATTCCACGCATAGAGGCAAAGCAGTACGAGTTCTTCCGCCTCCATTACGGCTTCGACGAGTCGACACCAGGGGAAAAGGCAGCGCAGGATGGACAACAGAACGCGAGACGGGATGACCAGGCATGGCGGCGTATCGATGACGACTGGTTAGGCGCAGCTGGAGACCTCGCGCTCCAACTCGACAGCTATACTAACAACACCAGCCTGGCGCTCGCTATTGAACTTGTCAACACGAAAAAGGTACTGCTGTTTGTAGCAGACGCCCAGATAGGCAATTGGCTTTCCTGGGACAATCTCTCTTGGTCGGTTCCTGACCCTATCGGAGCCATGCAAACCATCCGCATTGGAGACCTGTTAGCGCGCACGGTGCTGTACAAGGTGGGCCATCATGGTAGTTTCAACGCAACCGTGCGCGGCCTCAGTGCTGTCCCCAAGGGCCTGGAACTGATGACCAGCCCGGACCTGGTTGCTATGATTCCTGTCAATCGCGAGATGGCATTGAAGAAGCGGTGGGACATGCCGTTCGATCCCCTCTTGCAGCGCCTTGAGGAAAAGACAAGTCACCGGGTTATGCGGGTTGACGACGCCTACCCAAAGCAGCAGCCGGTCGGCATGAGCAACGCCGCCTGGCAATCTTTCAAGGCCAACTTCGAGGAAACCGACGGAGAGCAGATCATGACTCTTTCTAGATTGTAGCATGTGTTCTAGAGAACAAGCTTCTTACCTGAGCGTCGACTATCGCGCAAGCGCAAGAGCATATCCGCGGCAATAACGATCCCAAAGGCCACTGCTGGAAGAACAACGCGTGTCCATGGAAAATGTGCGAGTACCGGCCCCAGGCGAATATCCTCGAGGATCATGTTCGCCGCCGTCCACGCCAGCACAAGCGCGGCAACATCCAGCAGCCAGGGGAGGCGGCCAATCAGTTCAGCCACGAGTGCACTTCCGAGCAACAGCAGTACAATGCTCAGGAGCAGACCCGCCGCCAGGAGCGGGAGATTGCCCTGCGCCAGCGCGCCGATAGCCAGCACATTATCCAGGCTCATCGTCACATCTGCCACCAGGATGGTCAGCATAGCCGCCCAAAAACTCTTCGTAACCGGTGCATCCGTCGCCAGGCCAAACTTACCCTCTTGCGCCGAGCTTGCGCGTTCAACAGACTTCGTGTGCTTCGCATCGCTTCGATCCATCAGGAGCCGTATGGCGATCATCAAGAGGAGGAGTCCTCCTATCGCCTGAAGCAGTGGCAGCCGCAACAGTAACGTCGCAATGACAGCGAAGGCTATGCGCAGGACAATAGCCCCACTACCGCCCAGGGCAAAGGCGTACCAGCGCTGCCGCCTCGGTAATCCAGCCGCAGCCGCTCCGATGACCAGAGCGTTATCGCCACTCAGTACCAGATCTATCAGGATAATGCTGCCCACCGCACCTAAAAATTCAAGCACTTCTTTGCTCCTTCTTTCATCTCCATAACATGGTAAACAGATGGAGAGTGGGGGAGTTGAGGAATTTTGCCGTTTTCTCCATCTGCCTGCTGTAAGCATATGCCATGAGTGTGAGACGATTCTGAGGGATGTGTGAGATGAGTCTGAGAGTCCTTTCTAGCAGCTATCTTGCTTTCTCAGCTTCAACACAGCTTCAATACAGCATCAGTTCAGCTAAACCTGCTAGACTGTAGATACCAGAGTCAAGTTCAAGCCGTCTGTCGACAAGCAACGAGCTTGCGAAGGTTCTATGATGGAAAGGTTGGGCACTTGAGCAAGCATTACTGCTTCGCCAGCTCTCCGACCTGGAAGTAAGCGTTTTTTGTTTCTTGGAAGCAGATCAACCATGCATCAAAAGCTATTTGCCTATCTCATGCGAGATGATGGGCGTGTCTTGGAGCTGCCAACCGATGAACTCCTTGTTGCCCTTGATCAATTAAGACAGGCAAGCACCGTTCAGGGACAAAACAACTACTCTGACAAAGCCACCGTCTATGAGTTTTTGCAAACGGTGAAGCGGACCATGCGGACATCAAAGGAGTGTGATCGGATCACTGAGTCGATCACATTTTAAATCGCCAGTGAAAGGTCCGCCCCCCTATACCCAGGAGACCAACGAGGACAAACACCACTCCAACCAGGCCAAAAATGGCTGGAATGAGGAGGAGAACCCATGGAAATTCCTAAGAAAAAGATGATTTAAGGCTGAGAGGAGAAAAAGGACAATTGGCGCTGGGAGTCATTTTCAGCTTCATCTCAGCTAACTCAAAGGAGCAGTTCATATTACCGCGCTAGGCTTGGATTGCAAAAATACAGTGATAGACCTACAAAGCAAAAGAGGAGCTAGATATGAGTGCATATACAGAGCAGGCAAAGCGTACCTATTCGGCCGCGCGTTCCAATCCTCTTTTCGATGAAGTAACGCAGCTATCAGACATTCCCGCTCTCGCCACTAGCGCTCCAAAAATCGTGATCAAAGGAGATATTCGGTTGCGTGTGAGTGAGGCATGTGCTGCTCTCAAGCCGATCAAAGGCAGCTATAGCATTGACCTGAAAGAGATGCGAGCACCCTTGCAGGTGATCTGGATCACTGAAGGCAAGGTACTTCGCCACTCAGTGCAGGACATCGACCTGGAGTTTGACCTGAGAGGAGCAAGTGCCGGAGAAATCCGAACGCACCAGCTCACCGCACACGTAACCGAATTGGACGGCCAGGGTTCCATAGTACAGAGCAGTGTCTTCGTGCAAATTTTCGTGGTTTGAGAAGAAGGACTGTGAATACGCTGCTTTCTGCTATGGATAGACAGCCGCGAATCCCTCGAAGTAGCGCCGAAATACCTCGACCGGCAGCCCAAAGACGCCGTTAGTGTTGAGCGCGAGCCCTGCGAAAATGCCGTCAGGTGCACGGTCGCTACGGGTCGCCACATAGTCGTGCCCCCAGGGATTGCGCACCACGATGTAGTCGATCCCCTCGCGGGTCAGCCAACCCAGCAGCCCATAGCAGTGGTTGTAGACGATGTCGGAGCGTGCGTAGTTGCGAGCGATGCCATCTTGTGGGAGCGAGCCCTCGTCGGAGTACGTGAACGCGGTCATCGGGTGAATCGTCTTGCCGCTTCGGGTGTGCTGCCGGACGAAGTGGAGTACGTCCGCCGCGGTCAGGCGCTCGTTCTCCCACCAGTCCAGGTGCCAATCACGGCCGACGAGGGCCCGCGTTGCCTCTCCGCACCAGCCGCCACCCAGCGGTTTGTAGTCCGGCCGGTCGCCGCCGCCGGTGCGCCATTTCGCGAACGCCTTCTCGTAGAGGCCCGGCCACGTCTCGCCGACATCGCTGGAGGTGGCGTAGAGCGGCACCCCCTCCGGAGATTCAGGTAACAACTCGGTCAGGAGTAGGCTCTCCCACAGCGGCCCGGTAGTGACAACGTCACTTGCAGCCGGACTGTGGTAGTAGCCCGGCGAGAAGCGGATCGAGCCGCGCTCGATCATATCGTTCGGCGGCGGGGTGACATGTTCGTGGTCGACCAGCGGGAACCACCGGAGCATCGCCGGGACCGACCAGGCCACCGCGTCCAATGCCGAGATGAAATAACAGTCTCCGAGTCCACCCTGTACCGGATCGCCGCCCTCGGCGGCATCAGTGAAGAACTTGCCCTCGTCGGTCCACTGCACGCTCGGATCACTGCCACCCGTGGCCAGGCTCAGCTGCACGGCCAGGCGAAGCCGTTGGAGCGCTAGCCCGTCAGGACGGCTGAGCAATAGATTTATCGACGGCAAGAGCCGGGTCGGCGTCGTGGTCGGCGTAAATACGCGGTGCATCTGCAGCCGACGGTCGATGTCGGCCCCCAAATCCTTAGTGGGCAGCCGCTTCAGGCCGCCGGTGCTGGGCACCAGCCCGGCGTAGAGAATCGATCCAGATGCGGGGTTGATGAGCTGGTCCCATGGCATGCCGAGGGCAGTCTCGATAACCGCCTTGGGATCGACGATCCGGGACCAGTCGATGCGACGACCGATCGCCAGCTCGGCAAGCGTGTATGGGTTGGCTACCCCCATCGTGTCCAGGTCAGTACGCATGTCAATTACCTCCTTTATGAGAAACAAGTCATTTTAGCCCATCCATCAGTATAGCGAGGAAACCTGAGATGAATCTGTGTTAAACCTGAGTTCAAGCTGAGAAAGCGAGAAGACAGTATTCTTCTATAGAAGAAGGTGAAATGTTGGGTAGGGGTACGACACCTACTATATGTCCTCTCAGTTCCATCTTGGGCAACTCACAGGATTGTTTCAGGTAAGCGCTGTATTGTACTATCAGGCGTCCTTTTTGGATGATGCTGTCTATTACAAGCTTTTAGAAATCCTACCGAGGAGGCTTCTTTTCAGTGAAGAAGCGCAACACCTATGCAACGAAAAACTCTGACCCTGCTCCTGTTTATCCTTGTGATAGCAGGATGTGCGGCATATACTGACTGGCCTCATAATCCGGGCCTGCATATCGATTGGCTTGGAATACATCACCCGCTGAAGGCCCGGCTGGGTCTGGACTTGCAGGGAGGCGTTCGAGTCCTCCTGGAGCCTGAGCAGACACAGTCTCTCAGCGGAGAAACGCTTACGCGCGAGATGGAGGCGGCAAGAGATCAAATCGAGCAGCGCGTCAACGGCGGACTGGGGGTCAACGAGCCGATTGTGCGTGTGCAAACGAGCAATGGGCAACCGCGCCTCTCGGTTGAACTACCTGGCTTCACGAGCGGCAATCGCAACGAAGCAGTGAACTCGCTCCTTAAAACAGGGAAACTGGAGTTCTGGAACACTGGCCCCACACAGCAAGGCATACTTTCTCCTGGCTCGCGCTTCAACCCTGAGCAGTTCACCCAGTACAATCCGGGCGGCAATCCTCCATTTACTGGGAAAGACCTGGATCCCGGTCAAATCGGTGTGGGGGTCGAGGAGCAGACAGGGCGACCGCAAATCAACTTCGCGATGCAAGGCGACGCCGTGGGACGTTTCAGCGAATTTACCCGGCAGAATCGAGGGAATATTCTGACCGTCACGCTTGACCGGGAAGTCATCCAATCGGCCACCATTCAGAGCGCCATTACCGGGCCGGGCGTGATTACTGGTCAGTTTACCAACGAAGAGGCGCAGCGTACTGCAACGGTCCTACGCTATGGAGCGCTTCCCATCGCGTTGAAAATCGCCAGCCAGCAAACGATTGGCCCTACCCTGGGGCAGGATTCTCTGAACAAAAGCCAGGTCGCAGGTGCCATCGGCGTCGGCATAGTCATGCTCTTTATGCTGTTGTACTACCGTCTTCCTGGCCTGCTCGCGGACCTCGCCCTTCTCCTCTACACCGCCCTGACGTTCGCCATTTTCAAGCTGGTTGGCGTAACGCTCACCCTGGCGGGTATCGCCGGGTTTATCCTTTCAATTGGCATGGCAGTGGATGCTAACGTGCTCGTCTTTGAACGGGTCAAGGAGGAGTTACGGGCGGGGAGATTGCTGGCTGCGGCTATCGCTATCGGCTGGAAACGGGCCTGGCCTTCTATCCGGGATTCAAATATCACCACCATGATTACCTGCGCTGTATTGTATGTCTTTGGCAATAACTTTGGCGCCAGTCTCATTGTAGGATTCGCAACCACCCTGCTGCTGGGGGTGCTGATCAGTATG
>VBFM01000371.1:0-10472 GCA_005882595.1 Chloroflexota bacterium | reverse complement strand
TCAAAGTCGTGTCGCGCGTCGTGCTGGTGCCTGTAGTCGCGGGTATCGCCTATGAACTGATGCGCCTGGGAGCCGCGAATTACCGTTATCGTATAGTGCGCTGGCTGCTCGCGCCAGGCTTAGCCTTGCAGGGATTAACCACACGCGAACCGGATGATAGTATGATAGAATGCGCCATTGCTGCTTTACAACGTGTGATGCGTCGCGATGAACAGCAAAAGAACCGGCAAGATGTTGATGCAGCACTTCCACCGCTGGTTGTCACCAGTAATTCCCATCATTCCTCCTGAGTCGCAGCAGCGTTGGGGGAATGAATTTCAAGGTTAATAAGGAACATAGATATGTCGTCTGATCCAACCATTACGCCGCCTCCCGTTGATACTCCTCAAGATTTGCCCGAGGAACGAGAAATTCCCCAGGTGCGTTTTTCAGGCGCGCGCTGGTTTTTTACCGGTATCGTTCGCGTTGCCTATCGTCGATGGACTCGCGTGGCTGTACGGCTGTTTCCCGAGGAATCAAAGTCGGAGCGCATAGCCCGTGCGCTGCATATTCCCTTGCCTGACCGGCTCAATATGAGCTGGGTGACGAAACACCTCGCTGTTGGCGGGCGTATTCGACCTGAGGATATAGCGGCGGTAGCGCGGGCTGGTATCACGCATGTAGTCGATACCCGTTCAGAATATCGCGATGACGAACAGGCATTAGCTAAAGAACACATCGAGCTATTGTACCTGCCTACACGCGATACCCATGCTATGAGCGTTGAACAATTAATGGAGGGTGCGCAGTGGGTAAACCAGCGTATGGAGCAGGATGGACGCGTGCTTATTCACTGTGAGCATGGAGTCGGGCGCAGTGTCCTGCTCGGCTGCGCTGTGCTGGTGTATGGCGGTATGCATGCCCAGGATGCTTTACAACTCGTCCAGGAGAAACGCTGGCAGGCCGCGCCAAATCACAAGCAGGTGAAGCGTTTGAGAGAATTTGAGGCGGCGCTTGGCGCATCTTCCCAGGCTCCCTCGCCCAGCGCGTAAAGCTCAATTGCCAGCGCTGCTCCGTCCTTACTGTTACTGGCGGTGATAGCCTTTGCCGCCGCTTTGACAGCTTCGGGAGCCTGCCCCATAGCCACGCCCCAACCAACAGAGCGCAGCATGGCTATATCGTTGTTGTTATCGCCAATAGCCATTACCTGCTCTAGAGGAATGTCCATATGATGCGCCAATGCTGCTACACCGCTCGCCTTTGAACATGTGGCGTCCATGACCACCAGTTCCGCAGTCCCGTAACTGCCACGTTTGATGCTTGTCCAGGAGCAATCTAGCGTCGCGATCTCCTGGCTCAATTCATGGATGGTTTCCTCCGAGGCGAAGGCTACCACGCGCAATGGATCGGGATGTCCCGTGCACAATGCTTCATAGGGCATACGGCGCATAAGTTCGGGGTAGGCCGTGAAGTAGGCTTCTATCCACAAGTTGTCAAAATGTGCTGGCCCCGTCCAGATTTCCTCGTGCAATCCTGTATTGGGATGTACCACCGGCTGGACATGGTGGCGTACCAACAGCTCTACAGCCTGTTGCGCAATGCCGGCGCGTAATGTCTGTGTGTGGAGGATCGCCTGCTGGGGATGTTGCACAATCATGGCCCCATCATACAGGATGAGTGGGATAGCCAATCCCAGCTCATCAGCGATCTTCCGTGTATTACCATAGCGACGTGCCGTCGCCAGAGTGACAACGATCCCGGCTTGTTGTGCGGCCTGCACCGCTGCCAATGTTGGAGCGGAAATGCTGCCCTCGGGATCAAGCAGCGTTCCATCTATATCAATCACGAGCATTTTGATACTCGTGGGTAGTATTATTTGACCCATCAAACACTCACATCTATAGAATGATGATGCGACGGGCAAAAACCCGCCGCATGCTCCCCGGAATGGGGTATAACCATACTATATCACGAAACCATGCAGGGAACCAAATCCTTTCAGATGAGTGCCCGGCACGAACTGCGAGAGCGGCGTTTCTGAAAGTGTATGGAGCTTAGCCGCCAATGTAGCCGATGGTATCGGTTCCCCCTTGCTCACCAGCCGCATTGAAGTACATGGGCCGTTCGGTCACGAAGGCCCCACCGTTATTGAGGGTCTGCACGGTCATCGAGACTTCAAAACAGGGGGTGGGAGAGCCGGAGGGCTGGACATTCTTCCTAGCCTTCTGCTACAATCCACGCATGAACATGCAGGCCAATTATTCTAAAAAAGCGCGGACGAAACGCCAAAACAGCGACAATCATTCGCATAAAAACAGCGCCGTGCAGCCTGGAACGGGGCTTCAAGGGGTAGATTCATCTGGATTTCCCCTGTTACCAGACGAACACCCCATAAGTACTGTACGCGATAGCCTCTATGACCTCATCCCACTTGGTGCGCGTGAAGAAAAACTGATCAGCACAGGGCCCTTTCTACGGCTGCAAAATGTCAAGCAGCTGGGCTTCGTCTATCGTGTCTGGCCAGGGGCAACCCACACGCGCTACGAACATAGCCTCGGCACTTACTACCTGGCGCTTCGCGCATTGCGTTCACTGTTGCAGCGCGAGGTAGTAAGTGCCGAGGGTGGCCTGAACGGGGTCTCCATCAGCAGTGTGCAGACGCTCGTCGTGGCGACACTGCTGCACGATATCGGGCATTATCCTTTCTCACATACCATCGAAGAACTGGGTCATCCTATCATCCCACACGAAAAAGTCGGGCGTTCCATCATCGAAGCGAGCGAGATTGCCACTATCCTGGAACGCGACTACTCCCTTTCACCGCAGCGCGTGGCCGACTTCATCGACCCGCCCAGGGCACGACCGCTACCCGCCGATGACGAAATGCTCAGCAGCTTATTGAGCGGCGCGCTCGACGTGGACAAACTCGACTACCTGCCGCGCGATGCTCGCGCCTGCAACGTCCCCTATGGCGGCGTCGATGTAGCGCGTCTGCAGGGTGCTCTGCGCATCCATCCAAACGTGAATGGCCAGCGGCGTATCGTCGTAACGCATAAGGGCATCAGTCCGCTGCACTCGCTGCTGCACGCCCGCCAGGAAATGTTCGACAACATCTACTGGCACCATACCAGCCGCGCCTTGCAGGTCATGCTCATGCGCGCTGTGCAGGAGGCCTTGCTCAGCGGCGCCTTACAAACCGAACAACTCGTCGGGCTGGACGATGCCTCTTTGCTGAGACTGCTCGCGCATTCCTCCATGCCCACTACCTCTCGCATCCTGGCCGAGAGCCTGGAGATGCGTCGCCCCTATAAAGGCGTCGTAGAGATCAGTCGCCTGGCAGGTCGTCTCTATGCTCGAGTAGACGCCCTCTACTGGGACGCTCATCGCCGTCGCCAGGTCGAGCAACAACTCGCAGGGGAACTGGCAGGTGCGCTCGATACCGAAATCGGCGATTTCGAAATCTTATTCGATATTCCTCGTCCAGAGAAATGGGAAATGGATGTATGGGTCACATTCGCCAACCCTCCCATCGGCATGGGTTCCCTCGTCACGTGGGTCGAGGCTACCGGCCTGCAGCCCGATGACCTGGCACGTTATGAGCAACACCAACGGCGTATTCGCATCGTGGTTGCTGAACGCTTACGCGAAGTGTTGCAGGCGCGACGGAATGATGTGTTGTTGCCGATTTTGGAGCGGCTCGTGGGGATGTAAGTGTCGAGGGTTCCAGTGCATTCTCAAGGGCCAGGGTCCGGTGACTTGAAGGTGTAACAGGCGTTACGATAGTGTGCAAATACCGCGCAAAATGCTCGGTATTTTTTTTGTATGGTTGAGGTTGTTTAGCCGCTTTTCCACCATGCTACTTTCCCCTTTGTCTTTCGACGTCAGGTAGGATGGATGTCCTGGGAGGTCATTTCGCTCTCAACCTTCCGCTCCTGTGGAGCAATCTTACGTGCACCGAAACGGCGCACCTCTACCAAGAGTATAATCGGTGGCGAAAATGCTGGAGGCTTCGGGATTCCTAACAAAACGAGAGGCAATTTGAGTTTCTATGCAATAGATGAAACTCAAATTGCCTCCCGTTTTTTGTAATATTTAGCTGCGATAAACGATAGTTATGATGAGTACTCAAACTACACAAGGGAAATGATGCAAGTGAACAGGCATATGGCACAGGCCGAGCCGGAAATGGCGCTCCTGTACAGGAAATACGCACCGGCTATGCTTACTTATGTGCGAATGCATATTACCTCGCGAGAAGACGCGGAGGACCTGGTAGTAGAAGTATTCCTGGCGGCAATTGAAAATGCGAAGTTTGCCGCGCTCTCAGAGAAAGCGAAGCAGTTATGGCTGTGGCGAGTTACGCGCAACAAGGTGATTGACGCTTACCGGCGTGCGAAAACGCGCCAGAGCGTGACCCTCGATTATGTAGCCGAGCATCTTTTTGAGGAGGAGGCCTTCAGCCCCGAATATGCCGCCTTGCGACAAGAAGATTACATGGATTTGTACGCGCATCTACAAGGCTTGCCAGCGCTTCAACAGGAGATTTTACGCCTGCGCTTCGGTCAAGGTTTGTCCGGTAGTGAGATCGCGACTGCGTTGGGAAGGCAGGAGAACGTGGTGCGCGTCACTCTTTCACGCAGTTTAAATCTTTTGCGGAGCATCTACCGGCGCAAAGAGAAGGAGCAGGAAAATGGCTTACCAGGATGAATTTTTTATTCCTATAAGTCACTTCTTTTTCCGCTTTTGCTGGTACATGGCCCGCATGGCCTTCTCGTGAATCCTGCGGGCGGGTGGATACTCTTCATCGAGGCGCAGTGCCGATTCAGAGGCACTGACCGCCTCGCGGTAACGTCCCAGACGATAGAGGTTATCGGCTTTGATCATCATGTAGCGTACATTGGTGGGGTCGAGTTCCAGCACATGCTCGATGGCGATGGTAGCTTCGTCGAAACGGCCCAGGCCGCGCAGCGCGCAGGCGTAACTATCCCAGGCAAACAGGCTTTCGGGCGTTAGCTCCACCAGACGCGCACTAATCTTCGATAACTCCTCGTAGGAACTCAATGTTCGCAGCGTCTGCGCCATCACATTGAGCGAAGAGATATCATCGGGGGCGATCTCCAGAGCGTGGCGCATGGTCTCTACGACTTCTTGCAAGCGGCCATACCTGCGTAGTATCTCGCCCTTGAGCGTAAGTGGAACCAGATAGTCGGGGTCACGCGCCAGACTTTCATTCACTGCCTCTAATGCCTCATGTAGACGATGGAGTTGCAGCAAAGCCAGTCCCTTGTTGGTCCAGGCGCGTGCATCATCGGGGTCGAGTTCAATGGAGCGTTCCGCGTAGCGCAGGGCTTCTGGGAAATGCTCCTGCAGGAGCTGCTGCCCACTGCGGTTGAACCATGCCAGCGCCAGATTGGTGTCCAGCAGTAAAGCCTGGTCGTTGGCAATCGTAGCTTCCGAGAGCCGTTCCAGTTTTTGCAGAGCGCGCGCTTTATACGCCAGCGCCCTGGCTGAACCTGGATTGGCCTGAACGGCATCCTGGGCGGCTTCGTACATCGCCTCATAATCGGCAAGCTTCTCCAAAGCTCCCGCCAGACCTGTCAGCGCATCTTCATCTTCTTTATCGTTTGAAAGCAGAGCAGCATATGCTGATCGTGCTTCAGCCCAGCGTTTAGCCTGCACATACTCGCGCGCAGATTGTCGAAGTTGTTCCGCCGTGTCTGTTTTGTTCGATGATATGCTGCCATCCACCATGGTGATTCCTTGCTTCTTACCCTTGTGCGAAGCGCCTGCTAACTCAACTTGTTCATCCAAAGCACTCGAACCTCCTGCTCATTGTCAGCGCTATTATCGCAGAATTATGCCATGGAGGCAATAGGAACAAAAACCATTCGCGGAGATCACCCCTATGCAGTCGAACCTTTCATTTCGCTCTTATCGCGAATTTCATTCACCGGCCTGCTGACTGCAGCGCGACGACCGGTCAGAAGAACACCGGTAAAGAACGCGATCCAGCCGAACGCCATGATTAGCCAGAAGCTACTTGCTAATCCAAAGAAGCGTGCAAGTGTTCCAGCAGCAGCATTGAGCGCGTCTCCAATGAGAATCAACACATTGGCCCATAGCAGATTGCCAGGGTTGAAACCAGCCACGTTAGATGAACGGCGCCACAGCTTCCATCCAGAGTAAACGGCTACTCCGACCACAGCCAGCACCCCCAGCGAGTTCAGAGTAATGGTAAGTACCAACCACGCGCCGAACTGCAAAATACCCGTACCGGGCGTACCCGCAATCTGACTGAGATTGTGCATATTCACAGGGGTAGTCGTGATCAACACAGCTACGAGAACGCTGAGTAGAGAAAGTATGACCAGGCTGATACGTGTGACACGCGCGCTCGTCACCAACGCGATACTTCCCAATCCCAGCCAGGAAGGCGCAAGCGCGGCACCCAGTACGTAATAAAGCCGGAAGAAGACGATCCCCGCGCCGCTTGTTGGCCCAACCACCACCATACATACATAGCTCAGCGTGGCAAAAAATGCCATCAGCAAAGCAATCATCCAGTACAATTGATAGACGCGCCGCCGACGCGCAAACTGCCGTAACACCACCCCCGCGAAGAGGCCGGTTACTACCACATTCACAAGAGCAAAGATCAGCAAAATGAGAATGCTTGACATGATTTAATCCCACCTGCCTTCATATGTGAAAGTACACTACTGATAGAGAGCATACTCCTCTAAAATATATCTCGTCAACCCCGAAAAACTCAATAAAGAAAAACCCTTGCATGCCCCAGAACATGCGCTTATACTATGGTACAAGGAATAGGAGAAGCATCGCATGGCCCAGAAATTGAGCAAAACCCAACAAGAACAAACCCTGGTGCGCACCCAGCGGCAGGAGCTCAAGCATGAACTGGCGGAGCAGTACGCACAACGGCCCCGCAATGTCACCTACCGGCGCAGACGTACAACCTTCCTGGTACTTGGAGTGATTGGGATACTGGCGTTAGTATTCAGTGTGCTGGTTCTCTGGCCTGCGCCCACATCACAGCCCCTGGGTGGTATTCCCGTCGGTACCGCTGCGCCCCAATTTCACTTGCCTGTCTACGGCGGCAGTGGCATCGGCTCCTCCATCGACTTGCATACTTTGCGAGGGCATCCGGTCATACTCAACTTCTGGTCTGAATCCTGCCTGCCCTGCCTGGCGGAGGTTCCTTACCTGCAGCGAGTGTATGCGCGCGATGCCGCGCAGGGAAAGTTTGTCCTGGTAGGCGTCAACCAGGCCGATCCAAAGGATGATATCCGCACCTTTGGCACAAACTATCATGTCACCTACCCGCTGCTCTTCGACGCGGGCAACGCGGTCGACCAACAGTATAACGTGACCGCCATCCCCACTACTTACTTTATCGATAGAAATGGCTTCGTTCGCTCCGTCTTCGTGCAGCCATTGACGCCAGAGACGATGAAACAGGGGCTGGCCTCGGTTGGTGTCTCCTTCTCGTAAATCTTGGAAACTCGTGGCAACGTAATGGTAATGTAGGTAGTGGAAGAAGATTGAACTTGTGCTTGTTGATTTCCGGCGCTACATCCAGGAACATGGAGTAGACCCGGAGGAGATTGCCAACTGGCAGTGGAGTTGATCGTGAAAATACTCGTTTTCAACGCGGGTTCAAGCAGTCAGAAGAGCCGCCTGTACGAAGTAGGCGATACATTACCTGATCTCGCGCCTACTCCGCTCTGGCAGGCCGACGCGGATTGGGCGCATCATCCGGGCACAACGTCACTCAAAATTACAACCGGCGATACAGTGCTTGAAGAGAACCTGCAAACGGATGCGCGGCCAGAGGTGATTACGCACATGCTCGAAAGCCTGCGTAGTGGAAAAACACGAGTGATCGAGCAGTTGTCGGCCATTGATATCGTGGGGCACCGTGTGGTACATGGCGGAGAGGAGTTCGAGGAAAGTGTCTTTGTGACGCCGGAGGTGAAAGAGGCCATCGCACGCCTGGCCGTGCTGGCCCCCGAACATAATCCGGCGAATCTAGAGGGCATCGAAGCGATTGAGCGCGTCCTGCCCTCGGTCCCGCAGGTCGCGGTGTTCGATACAGCCTTTCATCGCGCTATGCCCTTATCTGCCGTCGTCTATCCCGTCCCGTACGCATGGTACGAGCAAGAGGGCATTCGCCGCTTTGGATTTCATGGTATCAGCCATGACTATTGCGCGCATCGTGCTGCCCAGCTACTGGGCAGAGACCTGTCAACGCTGCGACTCATCACCTGTCACTTAGGCAATGGGGCATCGTTGGCCGCGATACGCCAGGGGCGCAGCATCGACACCACCATGGGCTTTACTCCCATGGAAGGCGTTATGATGGGCAGCCGTTCCGGTTCCATTGACCCCGGCATCCTGCTTTACCTGCTGCGAGAAAAAAAGTACAGCGTCGAGCAGTTGAATACCACCCTGAACAAGGCTTCCGGGTTAAAAGGCGTCGCCGGTTCAGGTGATATGCGGCAGGTGTTGAGCGATATGCACGAGGGCGATATGCGGGCTAAACTCGCCTTCGAGGTATATGCGCATCGCCTGCGTTTCTACATCGGCGCCATGCTCGCATCGCTGGGGGGACTGGACGCGCTGGTCTTTGCCGGAGGTGTGGGGGAAAATGCCGCCGCGGTACGCACCGCAGCGTGTGAATCCTTTGGCTTTCTCGGTATCGAGCTAGACGAGCAGAAAAATGCCCAATCTCCGGCTGATGAGGATATTGCTGCCCCAGATTCAGCTGTGCGGGTGGTGATTGTCCATACGCAAGAAGACTGGGCTATTGCTCAGGATTGCTGGAACCTGGCGCGCACGCAGGGGCATTGATGTCTCGATACCCTTTCCAGGGCGAGGATACCCTTTCCAGGGCGAGGGCAAGCCTCGCCCCTACCCTATACGGTTGGCGCTCTGGTCGTGTATGGTAGGGGCGAGGCTTGCCCTCGCCCTGGAAGCGGTTTAATAAACGATGCGGCGCCTGCGCCTGGTGGTAAGTAAGCCGATGATACCGAACAGCAGCAGAAGCAAGCCGAGGCTGAGGTGACCTTCTGATCTGCTCAGATCAAGTACAGGGGGAATTGTTGGTGCCTGGTGGCGTGGCAGTAGGAGTGGAGTGTGCGGGTACAGGCGTTTTCGTTGCTGAGCCATTGACTTTACCTACGTTAGGCGTGCCACGCCCGGTCTGCTCTGCGGCGCCCGAGGTGGGTTTTGTGGTTTGAGTATTTTGCGAAGAGAAAGCCGGAGACCCGCTGCTTGTTGTTACTCCTCCACCAGCAAGATGGACATTGGTAAGAAAACCCGACAGGATGAAGAGGAATCCCAGGACAGCCGCGAGTGTACTCACAGCCCGCACGGCGCGTCGTAGCCTGTAGTGGGGTACTGGTTGTCGCCTCGGCGGTTCGGTGTTCACGCGCGCTGCTTGTACTGGTACAGGCCGTATAGGAGCGGGCAGGGTGAAAGAACGCGGCACATCGACGCTGGGCATGGCACGCAGCAAGGCAACCGTGCTGCGCAGCTCCACCAGAGCCTGTTGGCATGGCGGGCAGGTCGAGATATGAGCATCAATAGCAGCCTGCTCCTGGGGAGTAAGCTGTTTATCAAGATAGGCTGATAGCTGCCCGGTTATTAGATGTCCATGATGCTCGTGTTGTGTCACTCCAAAGCTCCGTTCCATGGCGACTGCCAGGGCCAACTAGGCACATACCCAACTAATCTCTATCAGAGAGTAGACGATAATTTCCTGGCAAAAGTTCCCTATGTTTCTGTAAATAGTTACGCAGCCGCGAGCGTCCGCGCGCAATGCGTGAGCGCACGGTTCCGAGCGTTGTTTGCGTCGTGGTGGCTATTTCTTCGTAGGAGAGGCCCTGCACATCGCATAGAATGACCGCCACACGTTGATCAAGCGGCAATTCTTCTAGGCCGCGCTGGATGACTTCTTGTAATTCCTGGTTCAGCAGCGCCTCTTCGGGATTGACCTCTCGCTCGGTCGCGACCAGGGAACTTATCACACTGGCCGCATAGGGCTGCTCCTCATCGGTCAGATCTTCCAAAGATTCGACGGGGTGACGATTCACACGCCGCCAGTAGTCGCATGACAGGTTGGAGGCAATGCGCAGCAGCCAGGCGCGGAATGAGGAGCCGCCGCGGAAGGATTGGATCGCGCGGAAGGAAGCAATAAACGTCTCCTGCGTGATATCGGCAGCGGTATCGCGATCGCCGAGTATACGCAGATTGACGTTATACACTGTTTGCTGGTAGCGCAGCACCAGTGAATTAAATGCGTTGACATCTCCACCCTGGCTGCGAGCAATGAGCAGTGGCTCATCCTCTCGCGCTGACTCCGTCATAACGACGCCTCATTTCCGTGCTTTTGGACGCTAGTGTAGCATAAACCGGCGTCACTTGCTATAGTTACTACGCTGGTGATCACTAGTTTCTTTCTGCTCCACCCT
>VBFM01000370.1:0-6090 GCA_005882595.1 Chloroflexota bacterium | reverse complement strand
GAAGCAATAATGGAGCGGCGGTCAACATCAACACAATAGCAGGATGATCGCAAAAGATCATCCTGCTATTGTGTCTATTCGTTGACGTACTATGCTGTATCAGGTGCGAAATGCCGCGCGCACATTGCGATCGGCGAACATGTAGATCAGAACGACTACCGCGAAAATGAGGCTGAGGATTCCATGCGCCTGTTGGCCCTGCCCCAGCCCAAAGATACCGTCAATGAGGACCAGTACCTCGAGGATGACTACCCCCCAGAATGCCCAGGTCTTAAGTGTCCACAATCCCCAGGCCAAGACAAGGTGCAGCACACCCAGTATCAAGGTAATGATACCCAGAGTGCCTATTGCACCTCCAGCGGTTAATAACACGATGCCACTAATAACGCCCAGGATGCCCTCAACTGCCAGGATGATGGAGATGATAGTGATCCCCAGGGGACGCGCGCGCGTCATGCTTTGCATGTAAAACTCCTTTTTTATGAAGCATCCGCCCCTTAGGTGGATGCTTCTAAAACGACCTATCGATAGAAGGACATTATTTCTGGAAACAGGTGGACACCTCGTAATACCTGCTGGCGCGCCATAGCTGTTTCCATTTATAAGCACGTAACAAAGGGGAATAAGGGTTTCAACCTTCATGAGCGGTGTATACGTGCGGCTTCTCCTGGGTCATTGGAGAAGTGTAGAACTGATCTGGCTGCGGTATCGTATATGCTTCACCCTGGCTCAACAAAGCTCGCGCAATCTCTCCTGACAGGATCGCCAGGCCATTTAACAGGGAGCGTGTGGCAAACCATAGCGCGAGCCCGATAGGGACGCCAATAAACGATCTTGCGAACATCACCAGGTCAAACTGCCCGTGAACTTCGATAAAGTAAGGGATGATCTCTCCCGAGGATTGTATTCCGCTTTTGAGTAAGATCAAATTGACGAACAGGTTTACCAGGTAGGCCAACGGCAGCGCGGTGACGGCTATGGAAACTACCGGCAGCACCAGTGCCAGGGTGAACGAGAGGATACCCAATGGTAGTTTCACGATCATATAGATCGTACTTGTCCAGGTCAACGGGTCACGCAGCACATTCGCAAAGCGCCTGAAGAAGCCCTTCTGGGGTGCATCATGATTGTAAGGCCGATAAGGAAAAGAGACGTGCAGCAGGGTGGAAGCCACTCTGCGTTCGACTTCGGCCATACCCCGGATGAGGAACAGCGTTGCAAAGAGAATAGGCAGACCAATCCAGAGTATAAGCGTGCTCACACCAAGGGCTAGTCCAGTGACCGTCAGTATGAAGTAGAACAAACTCAAAGGAAACGATAGAAGGAGGAAAGCAATATTTCCAGCAGTCGTACTTTTTTGTGTCGTGAAAGGGGGCATTTTCATCTTTTTCTCTCTCTCATATAATGTGTTTTCGGATGCAGGGCATTGTTCTGCACTGCTGGAAGTATGCCACCCAGATGTGTCGAAAATATCTCCAATGTGTACCAGAAAGGTGGAGAATTAAGGAGCTGTGTTACACTTTTATCTCAGATTATGGTTGCTGCCTGTGGAGAGGCTGTAAGACCTGGGGCGGTGAAAACCAAGCCAGGCAAGCCTCCGCGAAGCAGGAAAGCCTCTCAGTGATGAGAGGAAGCCCCCGGCTTCTAGCCGTGGGGAGATGTCACGAATTGGGTGCCAGAATCAGGCCCGCCATATACTGCCCATGTATATAAGCAATTGTGGCCCCAGCCTCACCTGGAACATAATCAATGGAGCCGTCGCCGTTGATATCGACGCCCTGCAGGGAGTGATCGGCAAGTGTCACGATTTCCTGCTCCTTCGCGCTGTTATTGGGGGTATTCAAAAGGGTGAGCGCATCCTGCTGCACCGTTGCCAGCCAGCCTTGCATGTCCGCTAAGGCGATGCTCACATGTCGCTCATGCACTCGAATATCAATCGTAGCATCGCTTTGAGTGGCCGCGAGCGATACCTCGGACGCGGCGTTGGCAATGTAGCCGTTTGGGCCAAGTAGACCAAAGCCATCGCCGATATTGGAAATCTGCAGCGCGTCGCATTTGGCGGAGAGCGGTTTATAGTGAGCGCCTGTCTTCCCCTCGATAATATCAAGTACATTTTGAGCAACGCATTGTACGGCAGCCGCATTCGATTGTACGGTTTTGTTTTGAAGTAGCTGGGCAACGGTGTTCAGGGTTTGAGACTGGGCGAACAGCCCGACCAGTAAGCCTGTTCTGCCTGGGGTGGTGGCGAAACTCACGAGCAAATTCCTGACATACACTAAGGCCCGCGGCGGAAAAGCGGCTGATAGCAACACCTTGCCCGTGGGAGGCTCACAGCGCCATGTTCAAGGGTAATTTCTATCGTATCGCCCGCGCCGATCAGATTGATGCCATCGCTAATATAGCTCAACGTAAACGACTGGTTCTTGGCCACCAGTTTTCCAAGCGCGATGGCGTGTTTACTCGCGCTATCAACGAGCCATGCCTCGTACTGGAAGCCGGCCGGAGGAGCCAGCAGGCTGTTGACGGCCATGGTGATGGCGTTGCTGTGCCCCGGACGACCGGGTTGATCGGTAAAAGCGACGATGCCACTGGCGTTGACCGCAAGTGCGGCGTTGCCAGGACTGGGATGGGTACCGCTGTTTCCGGTGGTGGTATTGGTATTTTTTATAAGCACCGCCGCGCCTATAGAAGCAGCCGCGGCTACTAGCAGCACAAGGGCAACTATCAATGCGATCCGCCCGACGTTTGCAGAACGTGGGCGTGCCTGTAATGATGAAGAAGGCGCTTTGCTTTCTTGCGCTCTCTCAGGTATATCGTTCATATTTACTCACAACGAGAAGTATATCATGCGTGGGAGCTTTTCTAAAGGCGCGATCCCGATGGATTAGGAGCAACGGCCCGTACCTGGAAGAGATAGGTCATCAGTTTGCCGATGCGGATGCGGTCGCGTGGCTGCAGCACGTGAACGTGACCTGGAGCGAGCGGGGTTTCGTTGATGAAGGTGCCGTTTTTGCTGCCGAGATCGCGCAGGAGGTAGTCGCCGTTGCGGTAGATGATTTCGGCATGGCGGCGCGAAATGGAATTGTGATTGATGACGAGGGTAGAATCGGGCTCGCGTCCGATGGTCACTACCTGCGTCTGGCTGATTTGCGTATGCGCCCATTCAGGTGAAATAAGTGCACCGGTGTTGTCCTGATCTAAGGAAAGCGCATAGGATTGCGTTTCCTGAGTGCGCAGTATATCCGCCGTTTTTTCTGGCAAGATAGGTACCAGAAAAGCAGCGGTGGGAATACTGGTGTGGGTGTAGGTATCAATTCTCATTGATCTTTCCTCCTGTCGATTGGTTTGCCTGCGTTCTTCTCTGCCAGCATCTCCACGCCTGGAGCCGCTCATTGTTACCACGGGTATCATGTAGGGGTCGGTATTAGAGCGCGTGTTGACGCTCTCTATATCTTCACGTGGCAAGTCTAGAAGAGGTGTCATACCTCCCATTCCGACGAACTGGCTCTTCATATTGCGTACAGGGAGGGGCCGGGGTGCCTGGCTCAACTTACGGACCGCCAGTACAGGCGTGGGAACCTTCTGTGCATCCAGCCAGGTGGTCAGTTTGAATTCCCGGTTAAACAGCAAGGAGGCAACGGGCATAAGGTTGACGGCGTGATCGATGGCGCGTTTGAAGGCCAGCGCGTCCCGTCGCCCATCGAAGGACAGCATACCAACAGGGATGCCGTCTTTGAGCAGCACCTTGCTATAGATATGCGTGCGTGGGTCGGCTTGAATCTCCTGGTATTCGGGGGAGGATACGTTGGTAATACCAATAGCGGCAACATCGAATCCATAGAGATACTGGGCGCTGATGGAACGTAAATAGGCATTGCTATACGTTTCCGCGTGGCGCAAATGCCGGGTGCCAAGCATCCCCAGCATGCTGTACGCGGCTGTTCGCCCCTGCTGCATGGCCGGATACCATTGACCGAAAATTCGCTCTCTGCCTGTGGCGGGATCACATGTCTCAGCGGCATCGCCAATGGCAAAAACATCAGGAATACTCGTGCGCATGGCATGATCCACCTTCACGCCGCGCCCACAGGCGATGCCGCTCTCCTTTATAAAATCAATGGCGGGTTCAATACCAATCGCCGTCACGACAACATCACAGGGTATACGCACGCCATTTTTGGTGATGATGCCGAGTACCTGCCCCCCATCTCCCTTCTTCCCGATGACCTCGGCGATTTCCTCTCCGAAGCGGATATCAACCCCATCCTGCTCTTCCTGGTGCAGTACTAATTCAGACGCGGTTCTGTCCAGGATATCTTTCCATAGTCTGCGGCTGCGCAACAGGTGAGTCACCTGAATCCCACGATGTTGCAGAATCTCTACCGTCTCCAATGCGAGGGAACCACTGCCGCAGACTACAACACGCCTCGCCGTTTGCAGGAGACGCAGCGTGGCCTGGTAGTCAGCAATCGTACGCAGCGTAATCACGCCCGCCAGGTCGCTGCCGGGACAGGACAGGCGGCTGGCACGCGCGCCTGTGGCCAGCAGCAAACGATCATAGCTTACCTGCCGCCCACTCGAAAGCTGCAGCGCGTGTTGATTGACCGCGATCCTGACGGCGCGATCAAGCATAAAGTGTATGCCCAGGTCGGCATAAAAACTCCTGCGGCGCACATATAGCGTATCTTCCGTAACCCGACCCGCCAGGTAATCTTTGAGCGCGGGCCGGTAATAGGCCGGAAGAGGTGTATCCGCAATAACCGTGATCTCTGCCGACGGCTCTTCGTTGCGCAGCGTTTCAGCGGCGGTGACTCCAGCAATGCCACCGCCAACTATGACATATGAACAATGTTCAACCATATTTCACCCCTGGTGTTCCCGATATGCTTTGTATCTTGCTGTATTGTTGTATTTCAGTTTACTGTACAAGTTGTTAAAACAGCATAAAAATGGGGAAAAGGGGTACGGATTACCCATAAGCAATTTCGGGAAGAGTTGGCGAAAGTATTCAAGCGCGATATCCCGCTGGAAAAACGCGATTTTTCATTTCAAGCAAAATGGCTGGCAGAAATTGCTGGCCCGCTGCTCCAATGGCTTATGAAAACTTCATCCGCGTTGGGCTTGGTGGTGACACTCACCAGTTCCAGGAAGGGATGTCGATCATGCTGGACGAGTTACACCGCTGGAGAGGGTGATCCCAGCAAAATTCATCTGATTCGTGTCGATTACTCCTGTTTGTTGTTAATAATAGGAGGTGACCAACCTGGTTGCCAATAATTTATGGTCACCCCTGATTATCGTTACCAATAGGAGGTATAGACAATGAAGTACGTTTTTCTTTTCTGCGGCACTCAGGAGGCCCAGCGGGCCTGGGAAGAAATGAGTGAGGAAGCTCGTAGCGCGCAGTACGCCCAGGTAGGCCGCTGGTTCGCGGAACACAGCGCGAAAATTGGCCCTGGTAATCAACTCCAACCACCGCACACCGCGACAACCGTGCGCTTCCAGAACAACGGGGAGCCGCTGGTGCATGATGGGCCTTTTATGGAGGGCAAAGAGATCGTCGGCGGCTACACCGAGGTCAACGTGGCCGATCTCGACGAGGCGCTGCGCATGGCAAAAACCTGGCCAGCTAGAGGCACCATCGAAATCCGACCGGTAATGGGGGTAGATCAGTAGCTATGGCTGATGCCGACGCTACACCCACTACACCTGCTACACTTGCTACTCATGCCGCCCTCGTCGCCGTCTTCCGTGAGGAGGCAGGGCGGCTCACATCGGCCCTGCTGCGCATGCTGGGTGACTTCGATGTCGCGGAGGAAATCGTCCAGGACGCGCTGCTGGTGGCATTGGAGCGCTGGCCGGTCGAAGGTATACCAGAGCGGCCCGGCGCGTGGCTGCTGACAGTAGCCCGGCACCGCGCCCTCAACCAGCTGAGCCGCGACGCGCGCTACCGCGCCAAACTGGAGCAAATGGGACAGATGGGACAGTCAATACTGAGAGAGCCGGATGACCGGCTGCGGCTCATGTTCACCTGCTGCCATCCTGCGCTCTCGCGCTCTGCTCAGGTGGGACTGACACTGCGGGCGGTCT
>VBFM01000369.1:0-5101 GCA_005882595.1 Chloroflexota bacterium | reverse complement strand
CTTGGTCAACGGTGCGATAGTGTATCGTGCCTTTGACCCGAGTATGGCACAACTGGCCGAACTGCTTGGCCAACACTTCACGGTCTACAACTACGACCGGCGCGGCCGTGGCGACAGTGGCGACACCCAGCCCTTTGCCAAGGAACGCGAGATTGAAGACCTGCAAGCACTGGTCGAGGACGCTGGGGGCAAAGCCATGGTCTTTGGGATATCGTCGGGCGCTGTCTTGAGCCTGGATGCCGCCGCGGTCACCCCAGGCATTGCCAAAGTCGGGGTGTATGAGCCGGCACTCATTGTCGATGACAGCCGCCAGCCCGTACCCGCCGACTACGCGGAGCACCTCATGACGCTCGCGGCCGAGGGCAAGCGCGACGAAGCGGTCGAATACTTTTTGACGCAAGCCGTCGGCATTCCGACCGAATACATCGGTGGCATGAAGCAGGATCAAGCAACCTGGTCTGGCATGACTGGCGTGGCACATACCATTGCCTACGACGCGGCTTTTGTCGGCAATCTCATGCAGGGCAAACCGCTCCCAACTGATCGCTGGGTCAAGGTGACCGTGTCTGTGCTGGTGGCAGATGGGGGTGCGAGCGACGCCTGGATACAGCATGGCGCTGATGCGCTTGCCAAAGTCTTGCCGCACGCCAGCCACCACACGCTCGCAGGTCAAACCCACATGGTTGACCCCAAAGTGCTCGCCCCGGTCCTCATCGAATTCTTTCAGCAATAACACCAGTGAGGCGGGTGGGATGGACGACAGAGCTCGTTTTCTCCCACCCCCTAGTCAATATCTAAATAGGCCATCCGGTCATCTTCGTTCAGTCAACTCTCTCATCAAGAGCTCTTCCTGGTGGAACAGTGAGGACTGTTGGCAGATGAGCCAAGGCTTGATAGGCCGCGTTGATCGTGCTGCTGCGACCCTCCAGTATCTCCTGAAAGAGGCGGGCCGCCTCCCCTCTGGCTTCTTCTCCCCAGTCATCCCTGAACCACACGTTGCGGGCATACTCCATCAGATCTTGCACGACCCGTTCCCAGAGGAAGTAGGTGAGGGTCACCCAATCGATCTGGGCCTGTCCAAGCTGTGGCAGATGACGATAGCACAACGTGATCGTGACAATAAAAATGTACTCATTTTTAGCGCTTTTGGTTCCTCATCTCCCACCGAGGGACCCTCATTTGATGAAATTTTTCAAATGTATTTCCAATAGAGATTTAATGTGCCGATGCTATCCTTGTTCATGTCAGGAGGGAAACCTCCCAGGGAACAAAGCAACAAGTAACACGATTGAAAGATACAACAGGAAGGTCACTACCAATGAACTCTACTATGACACGCAATACACAGAAAACCTTTGAAGAGTTGTCCATTCCGTCCGCGCGGGCGCTTCCCACAACTCCTTTCCCACGAAAACATGTCCATAGCGCATTTAACGATCGGCAAGACGCTCTGCAAGCGGCTGAGGCATTACGCCAGGCCGACTTCGACGCCCGTGACATATACCTGCTGACCTCTGCGGATTACGCGGAAGCGCTCGGGCGCGGACAAACTTTTTTCAGCTCCCTCACCTCGACCGATCTGGATGTCTACCTGGACGCGGCGCGCCGTGGTTGCACCATTCTGGCGGTACGCCTGGCGAACTATGGGCAAGTGGAGCAGGTGCGCGATTTGCTCGCCCCTCACGGCGCTCACCTCGTGCGATATGTCGATACCTGGACGGTGGCGCACCTGCTGCCCTAGGTTGGTCGCTGCCTGCCCGAACATGGCAGAGGTCCTGTAACAGGGCAGCAGCGGTAAGAGAGTATTACCACTCACCCTCTGAAGATGAGTTTACGCCAATACCTGGATGTTATGGAGATGAGGATATCTACTCATCGTTTGTGCAAGGATAAACCATACGATGAAAAAAAGGGTTGTTTCAGCGATTCTTATCGGCATTTTTGTTCTCTACTGCTTTCTTCACGCGCAGGCCGCTCCTGTTGCCATTGTGCCGACAGCCACACCGACCTCGCGCTCCTCGTCGAGTTCAACGCCGACACCTACTTCAACGGCGACACCTGGGACGACACCGACACCTGGGGCGACCAGTCCATCGGGTTCAACCTATAAGAACGGTACCTATACGGGAAACGTGGCTGATGCACAATGGGGAGTGGTGCAGATCCAAGTGGTCATTCAGAACGGCAAAATAACCAGCGTGCAGTTTTTGCAGTATCCCAATGAGAGGAATCGCTCGGTACAGATCAATAGCTACGCGGACCCCATCCTCATCAATGAGGCCATCCAGGCGCAGAGCACAAAAGTCGATATTGTGAGCGGGGCCACTGATACAAGTAATGCGTTCATCCAGTCGCTCTCCAATGCACTCTCACAGGCACAGGCATAACACATGAAACGACTCCAACTACTGATGGGTATGCCCATTACTGTCGAAATTCTTGATGCCAACGCCACAGAGGCGGATATAGAACGGGTCTTTGCCTACTTTCGCTCCATTGATGAGACCTTTAGCAACTACAAAGAAGAGAGCGAGATCTCGAAAATCAATCGGGGCGAGCTGGCTGAAGAGGCGTCTAGCGATGCTGTGAAAACGATTCTGGCCTTGGGCGAGCAAACCAGGCAGGAAACGCAGGGCTACTTCGACATCGAGCATGATGGCCTCATCGACCCGTCCGGTATCGTTAAGGGTTGGGCCATTTTCCAGGCGGCGCAACTGCTCAAAGAGGCGGGATTTGTCAATTTTTATATTGATGCCGGTGGTGATATCCAGGTGGCGGGTACGAACAACGGCCATCCCTGGCGCATCGGCATCCGCAATCCGTTCAACCGCACTGAGAATGTGAAGGTGCTGGCGATCACGGATAAGGGTGTCGCCACTTCCGGCACCGCGATTCGTGGGCAGCATGTCTATAATCCACATCAGCCAGAGAAGCCAATTCAGGATATTGTGAGCCTGACTGTGATTGGCCCCGATGTCTACGAGGCTGATCGCTTCGCCACGGCGGCTTTTGCGATGGGGAAAAGGGGCATCTACTTTCTAGAACAGTTAGCGGGGTTTGAAGGTTATATGATCGATTATTCCGCACGAGCAACGTATACCAGCGGCTTTGAAAGGTTTGTATTGAGCGATGACAAAATTTCTTGATTACTTTCTGGATCGCATTACCATGTATCGCCTGGTGCTCTATGTCCTGATCGGGCTGATCGGCATGGCGGCCATCCTGGCGTACTTTCACCAATTCTCATTCTCGCCCGTGGCGCTGCTGCTCTCAACCACCTTTCTCGTCGTGATGTGCTGGGCCGCCAATTGGCTGCTCGCCGCCATCTTTAAAGTCCCAACCAACGTGGAGTCGGCCTCTATTACCGCGCTCATCCTCGCGCTGATCATCGACCCGGCCAAATCGCTGGCTGATCTCCAGTTTCTGGGCTGGGCCGCGATTCTGGCCATGTCTTCCAAATACGTGCTCTCACTCTACAACAAGCATCTCTTCAATCCTGCCGCCATTGCCGTCGTCATCACCGCTTTTACGCTTGGGGAGAGCGCGAGCTGGTGGGTTGGTACGGCAAGTATGCTGCCTGCCGTGCTGATCGGCGGCTTCCTGCTCGTGCGCAAACTGCACGAGGAAAGGATAGTGGGCCTCTTTATTCTGACCTCGCTGGTGACGATCTGTATCGTCAGTGTGGTGCAGGGGCTTTCTCTCACGAAAGAGCTACAACAGTTGCTGGTAGAGTCGCCGCTCTTTTTCTTTGCCGCGATTATGTTTACGGAGCCGCTGACCATGCCACCCACGCAAAAACTGAGGGATATTTATGCCATCATTGTTGGCGTCTTGTTTGTTCCCCAGATGCATGTCGGCCCGATCTATTCGACCCCTGAACTGGTGCTGGTCGTCGGCAACCTCTACTCCTATATGGTCAGTCCAAAGCACAAAGTGATGCTCAAGCTGAGGAGGAAAAGCACAATTGCGGCCAATATCGTTGATTTCGTTTTCAAGCCATCTCTCCGGCTGGCATTCGAGCCGGGGCAATATATGGAATTTACGCTTGCGCACCCACGGACAGACAGCAGGGGCAATCGTCGCTACTTTACGCTGGCCTCATCGCCGACCGAGGAAAATCTTCGCCTGGGAGTACGCTTTTACCCGAAGGGCAGCAGCTTCAAGAGAGCTTTGCTCAGACTGGATAACCGCACAACTATGCTTGCAGGCCAGGTCACCGGAGACTTTACGCTGCCCAAAGATCCCCATCAAAAGCTGGTGTTCATCGCAGGGGGTATCGGCATTACCCCCTTCAGAAGCATGTTGAAATACCTCATCGACACGAAGGAGCCACGCGACATCGTCCTGTTCTATGCCAATAAAACGGCAAATGAAATTGCCTATATGGATGTCTTGACGCAGGCGCAGAGGCTGCTCGGTATCCGTGTCTTCTGCACACTGACCGATACCGAAGCTATTCCCCGCAACTGGCGTAGTCTCACAGGCCGAATCAATACCAGCATGATTAGCAAACTGGTTCCTGACTATCAAGAGCGTACCTTCTATCTCTCCGGCCCCCCGGACATGGTGAGAGCGACTGAGAGCATGCTCAAAAATATGCAGGTCAACCCGAAGCAGATGAAAAAGGACTTTTTCCCTGGACTGGTATAGGATGATTCTCTCTTCTCTGTAGAAACCTCGTCACAACCTCCTTGACCCAGGTTTCTGAGGAACAACGAATACTGTTCAGGAAAGCAAAGGCCAGTAGGATATACTAACGTGCTATACTGCATTGCTCCACCAAAAATCTTCCCTAGCAGTCAGGAACTTCTAATGGCTCTCCCTCTGCTGACAAGAGTGTTGATCCACGGATCACTTCTTCCTGCCACTGCTCTTCCATGGTTTCCAGAAGATAGGCCCGGATCTTGTGCATCCCGCGGCTCGCGGGTGCGGATTGGTAAGGGTTGATATCGTCCGGGAGAGAGACGCTGTAACTCCCGGAAGATGTCGCCACTGCTGCGCTCAGGATTGGCAACCAGCCAGGTCAGGATTTGCTCCCACTCCCCCTCAAAGGGGTCCTTGTGGGTGCGCCGCCAGCAGAGCACCGGTTTTCTCCGCTCCT
>VBFM01000368.1:572-6186 GCA_005882595.1 Chloroflexota bacterium | reverse complement strand
CATGGTGGGACACGCCTTCAACAACCAGCAGCCACTCGTAACCGGTTATGGCGGTTGGGGCAAGGCCGCCACCATTATGGATGGACCCCGGCTGGCTACATTACCTCCTGGCGAGTTCGGCCCGTATCATCAAATGGCTACGAACCCGAACTCCACAACCCTGGGGATCGTGGGACAGGGCTTCTACCCGCTCACCTCGGCCACACCGGCGACCGACGACTGGCCGTTCCTGTACCTGCAAGACAAGAGTTTTCCGACCATCTACATTCTGGGTCTGCTGATGGTGGCGGCCGCGCAAAGTGCTGCGGCGTTTTGACCTGCACATGTTCTGTCTGGGGGTGGCCTTCATGCTGCTGGAGATCAAGAGTCTGACCACCTTCTCGCTGCTGTTCGGCAACACCTGGCTGGTCAACGCCCTGGTCTTCTTCGCCATCCTGAGCAGCGTGCTGCTGGCCATCCTGGTCAATCGCTACTTCAAGTTCAAGCGCATCTGGGTGTTTTACCTGCTGCTGTTCGGCATCCTGCTGTTCAATATCTTGCTGCCCCCCGAAGCGCTGCTCTTCAGCAATCCGATTGTCCGCTACCTTGTGGCAAGCGCCCTGGCATTCGCGCCGGTCTTCCTGGCCAACATCATCTTCACCAACTCGTTCCGCGATAGCGAGACGGCTGATATCGCCTTTGCCTCCAACCTGCTGGGGATTATGGTGGGAGGCGGCATGGAGTACTTCAGCATGCTCATCGGCTACCGCATGCTGCTGGTGTTCGTGATGGTCTTCTATGCTGCTGCGCTGCTGCTCAAGCTGCGTCGTGGCTCCGCCGGGGCGGAAACTGCTCCCGCGTCTTGAAACTTGGAACGCTTGTGAGCCTTTTCAGATAATGTGATTACTGGCAAGGCGGTCGGAGATTGTATCTCCAACTGCCTTGCTTTTTATTATCGGGCAGTGGTTCGCTTGATCTTGTTGCCAGACTCAGTGAACCAGAGCCAGAGAGGGTGAAGGGCTGATTTACGCAGCCCTGGCCTTTGGCTCATTCACCCATGGAACCATGACCAGCTTTGCTACTGCCTCTGATATAGCGCTCTCCCTGGTCGGCTGGACAATGATATAAAGGGTGAGAATAAGATGCTTCCAGCCGCTCCCGCATCTGCTCGAATGTGACAGCATCGATCTCACCAGCAGCGTAGCGCTGGCGTAGTATCTCTAACGGGGAAGCATCTGGCGGCGCTATGCCAAATATGTCTGAGATCATGGGCCTTATGTAGGGCATGATCCACCTCAGCAGCAACCAGACAAGTCCTATGAACACCCCTAACCACAACAGAGTACTCAGCGCCCATAGAAGTGTATCTGGCCACCAGCCATAGGCATAATGCCATGGATGACCATGCATCCAGTGATGTTCATATCTGTCCATTATGATATCCTCTCACTCTTACTCATCGAAATATCACTATTTAAAGGTCTCTTTCCCTTTGTACCTAATCTTACAGTATAATCATTAGGTTTTCGTTAGAAAAAGATGAGAAATTTCTCATCTTTGTAATTGCCGTTCACTTGCTTGACCTATGAAGTACAATATTCCATTGAGCAATGAAATATCGACATATCCTCATGGTTGGAAGATAAACCAGGTAGATGAGATAGCATAGTAGCAGGGAGGGAATAATCAAGTGCCTGATCTTCATCATAGAAACTATAGATACCCCTGGTATTTGATAAAAATACTCACCTTTTTTGCCATCTACTTCAGCACAGCAAAACTCGGCCTTTCCCTGGGTGCAGTCAATCGCTTTGCCACGCGTGTCTGGGTTCCCTCAGGTCTGGCAATGGCAGCCATTCTTCTTTTTGGGTATCGTCTCTGGCCAGGAATTCTTATGGGAGCATTTCTGGTAAATCTGTTGAATGGTGCTCCACTCCTTGTTGCCGTAGGCATAGGCATAGGAAATACACTTGAAGCCCTATCAGGTGCCTATATACTTAAGCGCTATGAATTTAGCCATGCGCTCGACCACCTCAGGGATGTTCTTTTATTGGTACTTCTTGCCATGCCTCTGAGTGCCTTCATCAGTGCAACTATTGGTGTATCCAGTCTTTTTCTGGGGAAGGTCATTGCTTTTTCATCATCTTATTCCACATGGGGAGCGTGGTGGATAGGAGATATGATTAGTATCCTTATCCTCACTCCGTTTCTACTCACGTGGAGCAAATGGCCTCATGGTAAAGTCCCGGTAAAAATATTTGCTGAAATTGGATTACTTACGCTTTTCGTCCTTGTAATTGGTCTGATTGTCTTTCTAGGACTGTTTCGCACGGACCATCGAGTTTATCCAGTGACTTATTTGGTGTTCCCTCCACTCATCTGGGCTTCACTGCGATTTGGCCCGCGTGGAGCACTATCTGCCATCTTTGCATTATCGATTCTCGCCGTTGTAGGAACCATAAAGGGCTTATCCCCTTTCACTTCAGGCAGACTCAGTGATAATCTTGTATTATTACAGAGTTTTATGGGCATACTGGCTGTCACCTCGATGATTTTGGCGGCGGTTATGGCTGAACGGAGAGAATTTGAGCAACGCAAAGATGAGTTTATCAGTATGGCCGGCCACGAGTTGAAGACGCCCCTAACCAGCTTGCAGGGCTATATAGAACTGCTTCACATGAAGTTTGCGCAGCAGGGCAATCAAGAGACGCTGTCCTACCTTGCTAAAATGGCGACGCAGATCAATAAGCTCTCCAAGTTGATCACTGACTTGCTTGATCTTTCAAAGATGCAGGCGGGGAAATTAGCGTTTGCAGAGGAAGCAGTTGACGTTGATGCACTCATCCGCGAGATCGTCGAAAACCTGCAATATACAACCTCTCAGCATCAGATCAGTATCGAGGGAATGGCACAGCGAGAGATCGTCGGCGACCAGGAACGTCTTGGGCAGGTATTGATCAACCTGATCACGAACGCTATTAAATACTCTCCGCATGCAAAGAGGATTATCGTACACCTCGCGCATACACACGATACACTGACGATCAGTGTCCAGGATTTCGGCATTGGCATCCCCAAAGCCTATCAGGAGAAGATTTTTGAGCGGTACTTTCGCGTCTACAGTGGCAAGGATAGAACCTATCCTGGTTTAGGCATTGGTCTCTACATCGCATACCAGATCATTGAACGCCATAGTGGGAAGATGTGGGTGGAAAGCTGTGAAGGGCAAGGCTCCACTTTCTCCTTCTCGCTACCTTTCGTAGGAAAAGCGTAAAGAGAACATTACATTTTATATCGATAGAGGAAGCAGGTAGTTATGAAGAAGATATTAGTGGTTGACGACGATGCAGATATTTTGGATATGATGCAGCTTATCCTCAAAGGCGAGGGCTACGAGGTCCAAACCAGTCTCAATGGTGCCTGCTTCCAGCAGATGTACAGCGAACTGCCCGACCTGATCATTCTCGATATATTGCTGTCTGGAGCAGATGGACGAGAAATTTGCCAGCAGGTGAAGAGTAGGGAGGAGACCAGGCACATCCCTGTGATCTTGTTCTCAGCACATTTCAGCGCTCGGGATATCACAGCGACGATTGGTGCTGATGCGTTTCTGCCCAAGCCGTTTCACCTGGTTGAGCTGATCAATCTGGTCAAGAGGTATCTCTAACTTCCATGAGAATCTTCTCATACACTTCTCATGAGAATTCAATGTAGTGGTGTTACGCTAGAGCAAGCAGCACTGGGTCATCCGGTGGCAGATGATGATACACGGAGTTTAGTTGTAGCAGTGCCAACCGTTATGCGATATAGTAGAAGAGGACGCGATACATCGCTTCCCTACGGCACCTACATGAGAAAAAAGGGATAGAGCAATGCATATTCTTGTGGTAGAGGACGAGCAACGCCTTGCGTTTTTGTTGCGGCGCGTCCTGCTGGAAGAGCGCCACACCGTTGATCTCGCGCACGACGGGCATACCGGGCTGAACCTTGCCCTGAGCGATACTTATGATGTAGTGGTTCTTGACGTGATGTTGCCCGGACTCGATGGGCTCGAGATCTGTCGCCAGATGCGTGCTGAGCGTATTTTGTCGCCGGTGCTGATGCTCACAGCACGTGGCGCAGTCGAGGACCGTGTGACGGGTCTCAATGTGGGGGCCGATGACTACCTGACCAAGCCTTTCGCCATGGAGGAACTGCTGGCGCGCATCAACGCCCTGCTCCGCCGCCGCGAACGCGGTTTTGATGAAACCCTCCAACTCTCTGTAGGCGACCTTACGCTCGATCTGGTGCGGCACGAAGCGCGTCGAGCCGGACGTGTCATCGAGTTGACGGCTAAAGAGTTTGCATTGCTGGAATACCTGATGCGCCATCCTGGCCGGGTACTCACACGCACGCAAATCGTTGACTCGGTCTGGCGCTATGACCTGGAGGCGCTCTCCAATGTCGTCGATATCTACATTCACTATCTGCGTGACAAGATTGACCAGGGCTTCTCGCGTCCATTAATTAAGACGGTGCGTGGTGTTGGTTACAAGATCGAAGCATAGTACATGGCAGCAAAGGAGCAGCGGTATGAACAGGAGCATGTCCACCTGGTGGCCCCAGCATAGCGGCAGGGGTCGCTTCTCACGTGAGCCAGGAGCGGCCCTGTTTCAAGGACTCCGCATTCGCTTAACGCTCTGGTACTGTGGAGTATTGGGCGCAGCCCTGGTGCTATTCGGCGTGGCGCTCTACCTGGGGACTCAATTCTTTCTCCTGACTCCCATTAAGGATGATGCCGCCGGACATGCCCATGCACACGTGCAGCAGTGGTTCACGAACTCACGCTACAGTCAGGCCTGCCCATTATTAGGATCACTCGGTCCTCCGGGTCAATTTGGTTCGCCTTCTGGTCAGCCTTTCACTATGTCCGAGATAGTCGTTTGCTACGACCAGAACGGCTCTTTGCCGTCAAACGAAAATACCACACGGCTTCCTTCTGCGTTTCTCAACAATAACCTGGTGAAGACGGCCTTACAGAATGGCACGTACGCTGATGATAGTGTCGATGGAGGCACGTTTGGATCTATCTATCGCTACGCGCAGGTGGTTCCAAACCCATCAGGGAACGGATACGCCGGCGTAGTGCTGATTGGCGAGTCCATCCAGGCGCAGGAAAACGCGCTGTCGCTACTGCTCAAGCTCTTATTCGCTGTGGGAGGCGTTGCGCTGCTCGGCGCGGGAGTGGGCGGGCTGTTCCTGGCGAACCGGGCTCTAGTACCGGCGCGATTGGCCTGGGCCAACCAGCAGCGCTTCATTGCTGATGCTGCGCACGAGTTACGCACACCGCTGACGCTGCTGCGCGCGGATGCCGAAGTTCTGCTGCGCAGCCGTCAACACCTCGAGGAAGAAGACGCAGCTCTCTTAGAGGATATTGTCGCTGAAGCGCACCACATGTCAAATCTGGCGACTAATTTGCTGACGCTTGCCCGCCTTGACAATAGTTCTTCACACCGGGAGCACGAGGTGGTGAATCTAGCCGATGTAGCCCGCACGGGAGCGCGGCGCATACAAGCCCTGGCGGACCAGGCGGGGATCGGTATTCGGGAAGAATCCAATGATACAGCATTGGTGATTGGCGATCCGACACTGCTCG
>VBFM01000368.1:0-520 GCA_005882595.1 Chloroflexota bacterium | reverse complement strand
GTGGCGGTCATGTCAAGGTGCGAACGGCGACGGAACAGGAACAGGCCATCCTGGAGGTCTCCGACTCCGGCATTGGCATCGCAGTCGAGCACTTGCCACATCTTGGCGAACGCTTCTACCGTGTGGACAAGGCCCGTTCGCGTGAGGCGGGGGGCACGGGCCTCGGACTCTCCATCGCCCAGGGCATCGCCAATGCTCATGGCGGCACATTGACCCTGACCAGCATCCCTGACCAGGGAACGACAGTCACCCTCAAGCTACCTCTGGCACGCGGGACTTTGCTGGATCACGTAGATGATGTACCGGGAAGCCTCCCATCTCTGCCAGAAAGAACGTTGTGAGATGCCCTACACCAGGACGGCATCGGCAACTCGCTGGCGGGCGTGAGCTTGTACTTGAGGCTGGTTTACCCTGTTACCGCATAGAAACCCAACAGTTCGCTTGATACCTTCACTGAAGCTGATCTCAGGTTGCCAGCCTAGTTGCTGCCGGGCAAGCGTATTATCCAATACCATGGCAG
>VBFM01000367.1:0-5035 GCA_005882595.1 Chloroflexota bacterium | reverse complement strand
CAGCGAGGTTGGAAGGTGATTGAGTGCAGCGCCGATGCTACGGGAGCAAACGGCTTTGTTATTCCGGAGCTTGATTACTCTACCCCGCAGGTACAAATCTTCAAGAGATGCCAAACAAGCGGGCTACAAAACGAGACAATCCTGGAAAACGTCTTCGAAAATCAGGTGCAGGTAATAAAGAACAAGCTGGAAAAGTTGATTCGTCAATATCATCCGCAGGTGATCCATGTACGCAATATCTTATCATTACCTATACATCCAGCGGCTACAGTCGCTATGGCAGAATTTATAGCCGAACATCCTGCCACCGGTTTCCTCGCTCAGCACCATGATTTCAGCTTTGAGGACGAGTTTCTGCCGGGAGACAGAGAGAAAGCGTATGAAATTCCTTTCCCCAGTATACAAAAGCGTGTTGATGAAGCACTTCTGTTTTCTCCTCCTAACGTTCAGCATGCAGTGATTAGCTCCTTAATGCAACGACGGCTTTTGGAGGGGTTCGGCATCCATGCTGCTGTGATTCCCGACTCGCTCGATTTCGAGAACCGGCCTAAGGAAATAGCACATCTGAGAGAAAAACTTGGCATTCGCCCGAACGATTTTGTGATTGGCTCGATGGCAAGAATTATTCCTCGCAAAGCTATGGAAGTGGCGGTACAGTTTATCGCGGCCCTGCAAAAGCGCAAAAATGAGTTCCTGGGAGAAGGACGGGGGGTGTATAGAAGAACTGTCACAGAAGACAGCCGATTTCTTCTGCTGCTTCCTCAATCGGCAGGGCTGGACGAGCCAGAGAATGACATTTACTTTACAAAGCTTCTGAGATATGCTGTGAGCCTGGGAGTGGAGGTATATTATATTGGTGACAGGGTAGTAGCAGACAGTGCATATAGAGGTGAACCCGGCGAAATTCCTTTTTACAGCCTTTATCACGACGTTGATATTCTAACGTTTCCAAGTTATCAGGAGGGGTTTGGCAATCAATACCTTGAGGCAGTTGCATTGGGGAAAGGCGTCGTTGTCTGTCATGCATACCCTGTAATGGAAGCCGATATTCTTCCTCTTATCTCACCTGAAGGCATCATTTCACTTGGGAACAATCGTGAGTATACACTTGATGAGACGGGACTCATTCGCTTGAATGAGGAAGTTTTGCAAGCGGCTGTAGACAGAGAAGTACATTTCCTGTTGCATCCCGATGAAGAAAAAACTATAGCAGCAAGAACCTGTCAACGATTGAAGAAGGCATTTGACGCCGAGGTAGTTGGCAACCAGTTAGCGGATTTACTTTCAAAAGCCGCCAATTCGGCCATGCTGTCAGCAGGGCTACTGCCAGTCACAACGAGTGAAACGCCCGAGCACCAAGGTATTGGAGAGAGTATTCAGTCAGGATGAATTGTCTGCGGTGACGAGGTCCGGCCCGAACGATTGACATAAGCACGTTGTACTGCTATTCTAATGTAGGGCTCAAAAATAGAGAAGCTATTGCAAGAGGTATCGTAGCAATACAACTCAGCGCGTCACTTCACGAGAAAGAGGAAATAGGTTATGGCAACACCTGATATTCCCCCCAAAGATGAGAACGTCTACTTTAACGATCCCGAAAGCGGAGCGGAGATGGCCCGCCTGCTCACGCAGGACCGTCTCATAACCAGAGGCATGGGCGGGCTTTTCTCTGAGCGATCAGACCTTTCTGGTATCCATCGCATCCTCGATGTGGCCTGCGGCCCTGGTGGTTGGGCGTTAGAGGTGGCCTTTACCTATCCCGAAACCGAGGTGGTGGGGTTGGATGTCAGCCGGGCGATGATCGATTACGCGCGTGCTCAAGCACGGATACAGGGCCTGGACAACGCCGAATTCGTAGTCATGGATATTCAGAAACCGCTGGATTTCTTCAATGAGTCCTTTGACCTCGTCAATGCGCGCTTCATCAATTTCCTCCCCGCGGCTGCCTGGCCAAAGCTGATGCAGGAGTTCAAGCGTATCACGCGACCTGGAGGAACCATCCGTCTTACGGAAAGCGAGTGGTGGTACTACACCAACAGTCCCGCGTTAGAGAACCTGAACGCCATGATCATACGCGCGCTCAAGTTGCAGGGAGAAAGCTTCTCTCAGAGGTTTACCGGCGTTTTGCCGATGTTAGGACGCTTCCTGCTCGATGCGGGCTGTGCAAGTGTTCATTACAAGTCGCACGTGATCGATTACTCGGTCGGAACCGAGGCTCATGAAGGCTTTCGCCGGGATGCTGCCGTCGTCTTCAAGCTATTCCAGCCCTTTATCGTGAGGATGGGGGTGGCCACGCAGGAGGAAGTGGACCAGCTCTACGACCGCATGCAGATGGAGATGCTGAGGGAGGACTTCCGGGGTCTCATGCTGCCGCTCACAGCGTGGGGGGAGAAGCCGTAGCTGGTTGTCAACAGATGCAACACACACGGGGTACAGTCGTTGACAGACAACATCACCATCGATTACCAGCATTTTTTCCAACAACTCCTAGAAGCAACACCCTGGCCTCTGGTGATTGTGGATAGGACGCTGGCTATTCGCTATTACAATTCGCAGGCGATGCAGCTTTTTGAGACGAGTGGGGGCATCGAGGGGATGAACATCGAGCAGTTCATCTCGGACCAGCCGATACTCTTGCTTATACGGCAGAGTATTAAGACGGGGAGTGCGCGCAGCGAGGAACATGCCAGTGGGAACGCGGGGAACGTGGGAAAGGTCGGGACGCGGGGGGCGTGGAAGATCTCTGTGACGCCGCTGCAGCATACGAAAACGGCGCGGAGCGCGCGTAGGTATCGCTTCTATGCGGTGGTGATTGAGGATTTGACGGAGTTGCGGCGGCTGGAACGGGCGCGGCATGACTTTATCGCCAATATTTCGCACGAATTGCGCACGCCGCTGGCCTCGGTGCGACTGCTGGCGGAGACGCTGGAAGAGGCGATTGATACAGACCGGGAGCAGGCACAGGTCTTTCTGGAGAAGATCGAGAACGAGGTGCAACACCTGACGGTGCTGGTTTCAGAGCTACATGATCTTTCACGCATCGAGTCGGGGCAGACGCCGATGACGATTGAGCCGGTGGAGGCGGAATCGCTGGTGCGCGAGGTGATGGCGCGCATGTTGCCGCAGGCGCAGCGGCACCGCGTTCTGCTGCATACTGAGATAGAGCAAGGGAAGACGCTGGTTGCCGCCGATAGCAAGCATATTACGCGGGTGCTGGTGAACCTGGCACATAATGCTCTTAAATTTACCCCCTCCGGCGGCGATGTAGTGATCGGCACGCGCCCGCAGGTTGAGGGGGTGACGCAGTCCTTCTTTGTGCGTGATACCGGAGTGGGTATTCCGGCAGAGGATCTCCCACGCATTTTTGAGCGCTTCTATAAGGTGAATCGAGCGAGGTCGAAGGCCGACTTTATTGGGCCTGGCGGTGGAGGCAGTGGCCTGGGCCTGGCGATTGCGCGTCACCTGGTAGAGGCGCATGGGGGACATATTCGGGCCGAGAGCACGCTGGGAAAGGGGAGTATCTTCACCTTTACTCTACCTGTTCGCACTCGCCTGAGCCGGTAAAATCATTACAATTTTGACATTTTGCCCACAATATCGATAATTTTAATTACATTTTTATGTCGTTGTATTGCACATGTCGTTTCTGTATGTTACTATTGTCTCAGGGATTACTTATTTGAATCGGGTAACTGCGTGGTTGTTTCCTGATTCGCGCCGCTTTTCTAGATTCCGTTCCTATGGTACCCCGAATTTCGGTTATTTGTTGGTTTTTACAAACAAGATGATGCTTACTCTGGAATGTCGTGAGCTACCTTGATAGCCATCACTGCAATGGCGGGTGTGATGAAGGGTCCGCTACAGTGTCAGCAGGAATGGGAAGGTAGTATCTTGTTTGGAATGTAGGGTGCTCACGATGGGCGCCTGAAATTAACAGGGATGTTGTTGGTAAGTGTGGAGAGAGAAAGAGGACGAAATGATGAGCAAACTGGTAATGATCATTGACGATTCACTCACGGTTCGGAAGATCATAGAAACCAGCCTGAAACGCGAAGGCATTCCATCCGTGAGCTACTGCGATGGTGTTGAAGCCTTACGTGCCTTACATGAACAGCGTTGCCCCATACCTGACCTGGTCATTCTCGATATCGGACTCCCCAAAATGGACGGCTATGAAGTAGCCCGTCACCTGAAAACGAAGCAGCAATTTGGAAATACGGTCATCATCATGCTGTCGAGACGCGACGGTGTGATTGATCGCCTCAAGGGCAGGCTTGCTGGCGCGAAGGATTATATTACCAAGCCATTTCGCACACAAGAAGTGATGTCAGTCGTTCACTCGTATCTGGGTGTGCCCGTCTACCAATAAAATGGGTTTTCTGGAGGAACCCGGCAATCTGCCGGTACAACGTCTTGAGCAGATAACCGACGAGGAATTCTGGCAGTATGCGCGCGCATGCGCAAACGAGGATGCCAGCAACCCTCCGTCGGGTGAGAGTTCACACCCAGATCAATACCTCGAATGCGAGCTGCGGCGCGGTAATTGCCTGGTTCCTCTGCGCACTATTGAGGAGGTTGTGGCGCCGCCGCATCGTATTGCGCTCTTACCTCTGACACCCCGGTGGATGCCAGGCGTAGCTGCCTGGCGGGGTGAAACGATTGCTGTTGTCAACCTGGACATGTACCTCTCAGGTATTGATGCCCCCTCGTCGGGAGGTTACCTGCTCATCACCCAGCATACAGAACTGATCATTGGCCTGTATGTGCCTTCGGTAGGATTGACGACTACCATAGAATTTGACGTTCTGAATCGTCCTTCCACCGGGCCATCCATGCTCTACACTCCTACACAGGCGGGAGTTGTGAAAGGCGTGTATGCTGAAGTTCCCGTCCTGGATGTATCCGCGCTGCTCTCCGATGTGACGCAGCAGATAGGAATGGCCGCGTATCATGTCTGAAGCATCAAATCCTTTCGAACACAGCGAACTTTCCCCAGAAGACCTGGAAGTGGTGCGCGCCTTCCACGCGACAGATA
>VBFM01000366.1:6894-10502 GCA_005882595.1 Chloroflexota bacterium | reverse complement strand
CATGAAGGCCACCGTGACCGTAAAGGCCACAACAGTATTCATCAGGTTGCTGATACCGGGGCCGAGCAGGCTGCGTACGGCGGTCAAGTCGTTGGTGGCGCGCGCCACCAGGTCGCCGACCTTATTGTGCTGGAAATAGTCCAGTTCAAGCTTCTCGAAGTGCTTAAACAGGTTGCCGCGCAGTTCGTACTCGATGCGCCGCGAAATGTCAGCTTGAATATAGCGTCCGAAGAACGAAAGCACAGCCTGAACCAACCCTAATGCGACGATCAACAGGCCATAGCGCAGTAGTATTCCTGCACCAGCGCCAATTTGGAGACTGTCAACAGCCAGGCGTATAAGGTAGGGTTGGGTCAGCGCGACGATATTTGCCAGTATCAGAAACAAAAAGCCGCCAATGATGGCGACTCTATACCTGAAGAGGTACGAGCGTAACTCAATTAATGCGGACATATACTTATTGTACTATGCGAATAGATGAGAGTTCAAGAGGAGTAGCTAAAAGAAAGTCAGTGATGCAAGACGTGTGTCCCGCGTTGAATACTTCCTGGGGGATAGGTAGAGAAAGTCGAACATCCTCACGCAAGATGGCGCGAAAATGTTTCTGCAACCCTACGGATGCACGACGCGGTTATACGAGTACCGCGTCCCGATCACCCACCAGTTTTTGAATCTCGCGCAGACGGCGCTCCGCCAGTTCAACATTTTCAAGCGCCTGGGCCAGTATGCGCTCCTCGATAGAGGCATAGGTTTCGGCAATTTCAGGATCAATCGAGCCGCCGATAAGCTCTAATGCGCGATGCAGTTTCGTATCAAGTGTTCCGGATGCGGTAGACATGACGTTCCCTCTTTTGTAAAGTAAAGGTTTGTTCCACGATGACTTTGACGAGACAACTTACGCAGGTGGTACATACAATACCAGGTATTATCGCGCTCTCCCTGTCACTGTACTCACATTATTGTATACGTTAACCAATGGCAATTGGTTACATTGAAAATGAACGAAAGTACAGCTCAGCCTGACGTATCTACGTCTATAATACAGTAGACGCTCAAAAAACCAAAACAGGTATACCAACATTCCTATTCCCAAAACCGCGAAGTACCATATGGCGCATAAAATTTGGGGTATTTATGTGTCGGGGCGAGGTAGTAGGGCGACCCTGGTGCTCCCTACACGCGAACAACACCTACCGGTGTAAGAGCAAGGTGGTCGAAAGAGTGTGCAAATCCCGCCCATTTTGCGCGGGCCGTTATGCAAGACACTGAAAGCCTATATTGATAAAGTTGAGATAGTGTGCAAATACCGCGCAAAATGCTCGGTATTATTTTTGTATGGTTGAGCTTTACCATGCAAGCGTGAGGAGGTGGGTGAGCGGGAAACGGGTCAGGGTGCGTGTTGCTGGTCATGGAGAGCTTCCTTTCGTGAAGAGAAGAGTGCATGGGTAGGGGATGCAGTCTCTCTCAAAAGTATAGCTGGTGGGGAAAATGATGGCTGCTGAGCTGCCTGGGTGAGACTGACAAAGGCAGGGTCTGTGAAAGATGGCCGGGGCGACCGCCAGGGCTTACACAGCTAGGGTTTTTCCCAGGTGTAGGGGCAGGGGGAAGTGTGGATGAGGGCAGGGGGCCTGGTGCCTGTCCTCAATGGGGGAGCCCAGGACGAGGACAAGCACAAGGCCTCCTCCCTTCCACTCTGCGGCCCCTTGTCCCTACGACAACCCAATGATTACCCTGACCCCAACTTGACGCCTATTGGGCAACCGTGCGGGTCGGCCCTGTAGCATTAGCGTACTTTCGCGCCGCAACTGCGACAATAGAGCGCATTGGGGCGCACGGGGTTGCCACAGTTGGGACACGTCTGTAATTGTGGACCGGCTTTGGGTGCCTGGCCTTGATTTCCCTGACGCCCCTGGCGCGTTCCGGGCTGTGATGTTGGCGGCGTATATGATGGATTTGGCGACGGTGTTGGCGAGACAGGAGGCGGTGTGTAATTGGAGGTCGGAGAGGGCGCGAACTGACCCGCGTTGTAGGTTTCGCTCTTGATTTCCTGTAACTGAACCTCTCGATTCTGCACATCGTGATCGAGCTCCTGGATACTGGCGCATAAACGCGAGAGCTGGGCATCGGTGAGCTTTCCCTGCTGATAGAGATTCATAGCAACTTGCGCCAGTTCATCGAGCAACTGCTGGCGCTGCTCCAACAATTGATCGATCTCACCCTGTTTACCGCGCATACGCAGTTGTTTCTGGGCCTGCCAGCTTGTGCGACTGACGGCGGCGTTGACCATATTCTTTGCGGATTCTACAAAATCTGACATATCCTGCCTGCCTTTCCTATGTGTTCGTATATATATTGTTGTGGTAATTATATCATTCTTGCTATTCAGCGCTCACAGCGTGCTGATAGACTCGTATTTCTTCGAAAGCGCCACGGACGCCGAACTGCACAGCCACGACATCAATCCGCCATGCGCGATCTGATTGAGAGTGTAGATCGAGGTAGTAGGAGGCCACTTCCACCAGCTTGCGGCGTTTGGAGAGCGTCACCGCCTCTTCGGGGAGCCCAAAGGCAGTGCCCCGGCGCGTTTTCACCTCTACAAAGACCAGGTCGTGCTCATCCTCAGCTATCAGATCGATTTCTCCATGCCGGCAACGAAAGTTGTACTCCAGGATACGATATCCGCGCTGGCGCAGCGTTTCAGCCGCCAATCGCTCACCTATACTGCCGAGCTTCTGACGCGCCGTATTTTTGGGCGTTGCTTTGCCCGCCTTAGCGACGGTTGTCTCTTTCTCCACGAGCCACTACCTTCTCCTATTATGCTATACGTTGCCCGGCCTGTCGAGTTGTAATCCACGCGACGCGCAAGCCAACCATTGACGACGAGATTCCCTTGCGGATGGTTATCCTCAGCAAATCTATTGTACCATCGTTTACAAGCCAACTACGTCATGCCATAGGGAACTATTCTAGCCCTGGCAGCGTCAAATCTTTATGCAGGAAAAAGTAGCGTATCCCCCCAAGATATGCATCCCCCGCAGAAGACCTTTTTCCTGCTCCACATAGCCCCTCGACTGGTAGCGGGAGTTCGTGTTAAAATGCTAGCGAACATATTTTTCTCAAACTCAAGCAGTACGGCAATCTATTTTACACGATAGGTGTGCAAGCTGAAAACGAACGAGGAGCTGAGCTATGTCAGGTCATTCAAAATGGGCGCAAATTCGCCGTTCCAAGGGCGTGAATGATGCGCGCAGAGGACAACTCTTCACGCGTTTAGGGCGTGAAATTGTGGTAGCGGTGCGTGAGGGCGGCGGCGGTGATCCCAATGCAAACTTTCGCCTGCGTATGGCGGTGCAGCGAGCGCGCGATGCCAATATGCCGATGGACAACATCGAGCGTACGATTAAACGCGCTTCGGGTGGGACGGAAGGCTCATCGTTGGAGGAGATCACCTACGAGGGGTACGGGCCAGGCGGAACCGCTATGCTGGTGCAGGCCTTGACCGAGAATCGCAACCGTACCGTCGCCGAGGTGCGCAACGCTTTCAGCCGTAACGGTGGGAATATGGGTGAAAACGGCTGCGTTGACTGGCTTTTCGAGTCCAAAGGCAT
>VBFM01000366.1:6254-6808 GCA_005882595.1 Chloroflexota bacterium | reverse complement strand
GGCAGACGACGAGGTTCTCACCATTTACACCGACCCATCCGAGGTTGACAAGGTACGCCAAGACCTGGAAAAGAAGAAGTACAAGGTGGTGAAAGCCGAGAGCGCGCTGATTCCCAAGACGAGGGTCGACTTGAATGAAGAGAAGGTGGCGCACCAGGTGATGCGCCTGGTAGAGAAACTGGAAGACCTGGATGATGTGCAGAATGTGTACACCAACGCGGACTTCCCAGAGTCATTCGCCGCTTCGTACGAGGGATAGGGTACGCTATGGATGTACCCCCCCAACAGGGTCGGCAAGACCAGCACACCTCGGCGCCTGGCACACGTGTTGTGCTTGGTATTGATCCGGGAACGGCGATCGTCGGGTATGCAATTGTGGCAGCCAGGGGCATCGAACTGAGCATGATCGCCTGTGATGTCATCACGACACCCGCCGGCATGCCGCTGCCGCTGCGCTTGCAGCAGATTTATACACGCCTGGGCGAGATTATCGTCGCTTACCAGCCACAGGAAGCGGCGATGGAAGAGCTGTTCTTCGCCAAGAATGCGCGTAC
>VBFM01000366.1:463-6237 GCA_005882595.1 Chloroflexota bacterium | reverse complement strand
TAACCGTGGGACACGGGCGCGGGGTGGCAATGCTGGCGCTGGCCAATGGCGGCCTTTCGATTGCCGAATATACGCCTATGCAAGTCAAGCAGGCTGTGAGTGGGTATGGGGGAGCGAAAAAGGAGCAGGTTGGGGAGATGGTGCGTATACTTCTCCGTCTTTCGGCCATTCCTCGACCAGACGATGCCGCAGATGCCGCTGCTATCGCTATTTGCCATTTGCATACATCGCCTCTACTGCAAGCAAGCCCTCTTCTCAAAAGGTAAGGCATATCCAAATATCCTATTTGGTTGTACCCTCGCGACTGCTCAGCCAATACGGGCATGCAAGCGCGTTGGTGCTGCCTTCGTTGTCCGTCCAGGTAAACTAAAGTAAACCCTTGTCATATGACCAATAAAATACCCTGATTCAACGACTTTTTCAATTATGAACCGGGGTATAATGCCAAAGGCCGTCTTCTTTTTCAAGGGGGAACCCCTTGTTCACCACTTACTGTTCATCGCCTTTATTTATAGGCGGGTCTCACTGCGAGTTGCTCTTCCCGCATTGACCAGGTAGAAACCAATGGCCAGAGCAATCAAACCTACTACGATGTGCAGTACATGGTCTGCTACACTGAGATGAGTGAGACCAAGGAAGCGTCCATTATCATTCCCATAGACAGGAAAGTAGAGCGCGGGAATGAGGCCCAGCAATCCTATCAATGTATAGATGACGCCGAAGACGCGGTTGTATGTGACCGACTGTCCCATGAAAGCGGCGGCGATTCCCAGCAGGCCTGTAATCAGGTAGAAGATATTGCCGAAAGTATCAGCATCAAAGATGCCAAAGACAGCTATTACTCCTGTGCCGTTCTCTGTGGGAGTGAAGAAACCGACCACACCTAAGACGGTAAAGACAATACCAAGGATGAGTGCTAGTATGCGATTGGGCGTCCAGGTTGCCCTTGTTTCCTGTACCATGATCATTTCTCCTTTAACTACGGAGGGGTTCCTCTCCTTCCTGCTATAACACGTACCCTGGCGTATTATAGTTGCATAGCTTTTGGCTGCCTTTACTGTTAAAAAATACCCTGGTTCCCTATCACTTAGGATTATAATCCAGGGTGTGAGCTGTGCTCGACTTTAACAAAAGTGGCAAGCTATTTGTTGAGGGTGCCGAAGGGGGAAGCGGAGCAATATGTCTACAGACGTTCGCTATCGTTCTCTCTGCCCTCAAATTCTCGCAGATTTTCCGCTCATGTTCGCTCTGCATTGCTCTAGAGCGTCGGTGTTGCTACATCCGTTGCTACACCATAGCAATATCTATTCGGTTGGATATGCACCGTCTGCTTGGCTTGTCTCTAGATGTTTTCTAGCGTTCGCGCAAGCGCGTTCACGTGCCTTTATTGTGCGCGGCGTATCACGGAAAACATAGTTTTTCGCTGTCTTTGCTGTCAGATGTAGAGACCAAGCTGAGGGTCTCTGTTGTTTCAACCTCTCCTGAGGTAGCCTGTCCATTATATGCTTGCTCATCTCTATTGAACAGTCGTGCTGCTTTTTCTTCCATTTTATTGTAGAATGGAAGAGATCAATCATGAGGTGCCACCACCGGAATGCACATCGAACTCGTCGACGTGAGCGCAGGACCAGTTGCTGGCTCCCACATTTATTCGACGAGTTTGCCCTCATGCGCTGGCTTCCCCAACAGGGGGGCCAATGAAGCCTGACCTACAGTCGTCGTTCAGCGAGCACGTTCGAAAAAGAGAGGCAGGAGGAGAAAGCGACCATGTTTGCACTCGGAGAGATTGTACTTCCCCCCATCGCGCTTGATAGCATCCTCATCACGGGGGGTCTGATGGTGATCGTCGGAGCACTCTACCTGGCCTACGATCTGCTCGGTCGCCAACATGGACCCTTGCAATGGTTGACCTTACTCGTTACCTGTGGGCTTGTCAGCACCCTTGTCCTTGCAGTAGCCGCCCCGACCATCCTCTTTTTCTTCGAGTATCGTTTCGATCTGGCCTTTACCTTACAAGCTATGCTGATCGGAGGAGTGATGGGAGTCTTCACGGCTACCTTAATCGACTTGCTTCCCGCTCAAGCCAGGCCATCCCTTGTGTCATGGAGAGGGAGTGGCATTGGACTGGGGCTGGGACTGCTGATCTTCTTCGTCACCTTCTTTCTGTTGAGTTCCTCTTTGATGAGCTCACTGGTCATGGGCCTCACCTGTGCCACACTCGCCAGCCTCTGGCCATACCTCATCTGGAATCCTTCTCCCTCTAAGCCCCGGGTCTTTTCACGCAAAGGGTTGGGGATTGGACTGCTGCTGGGACTGGTGTTCTGGTTCATCTTCTTTTTCATTGCGTCCAGAGATGTGGTGGTTGCCTTGCTAGTAAGTGTGCCATTTGCGTTGCTGTGTGGAGCCCTCATCAGCCTCTGGCGCTTCCTCCATTGGGAAGCCTCTTCCCCTCATCCCCACGTCTTTTCGCGCAAAGGCTGGCTGGTCGGGTTCGTCATTGGCTACATCCCCTGGCTCACCTACCAACTGGCGAAAAATTATGCGGCATTCCTCGGTGTATCTGGACCTGTGGCAGGCTTCCAGCTCCTGTGGGAGGTGGTCCAGACTTTAGTCTTCATCGTGGGGGGATTTGCCTTAGGCAATGCCGCTGCCGGCAGCATCTCCCGGTACATGTTATGGAAGGCAGATAGGCTGCCCATCCGTACCTTGGGAGTAGTTGGACTGGTGCTCCTGCTGATCGGAACCAGCCTCCAAGCTCTCCCACCCCTGATCGACCTCATTAACCTCTTACAACAAGTACAGTAGCAGAGGGTGAGCCATCCTCTGCTACTGTACTTGTCTCCGCATGTCTTCTGGCGTTCGCGTGCCTTTGCTGTTCACGGCGTACCACAGAAAACATAGGTTTTCGCTGTCTTTGCTGTCAACTCTAGATATGCTGTTTTCTGCATTTGACATGAGTGCCTAAAGGGAAGATGGAGGATTTGAACCCTCTGCTGAGCGCTTCCTTCGATTTGGAGCAATTGGTACACGAGCATCGAAAGAAATAAGTTTCAAGGATTGTGTGTTAGCGGTCAATAAATAATGGCTCTCCCCCAAATTAAGTGAGCCTGCTTGCTTTCTCAGCTTTATCTCAGCATGTTCCCAGGTTCATTTCATCTGAGCGCGCTATGGTTGCTCAATCGGCAAGCAGCAGTCAGGAGAAGCCAATCTGTAGGAATGCTACAGTATCGTTTCAGCTTAGCCTTTTGAGGCTCGTCGTATTTTTTATCTTCCGTAGAACTATTCCAGCAGGACACGTTCTGTGCCCGTTATATATTTGTCTTGTGCCTAGAAGGAGGGAAGGGATACCGCATGCAGAAGACTCCTCCCATGCATCCCAAACAACGCAAAGCCGTGGAGACAAACATCACTCATCTTTCGTTACCGGGCTTGCTGCCGACAGACCAAAAGCTCGTCTTCAATCTGGAGACCCGTACCTTGTCTCTTCTGACCGACGGACCGACCCTCATGATGGAACAACGATTGAGTGGCAATGAGCAGCACCTGCTCGTGCCCCTTCTGGAGTCGCATCCGCACTACTGTCCCTATGAGGTGTTGCTGGCATATATTTCCTCCAACGTTGTTACCGAAGCCTCTATTGCATATTGTCGTCAACGTTTACAGGAGGCGCTCAGTCGTGGGACATGGCAACAGGAATTGAGGCCTCTGCGTCGTGTGCTTTCGTCACTGCGAAGCAAGTTGGAGCACTTTGATCTGGGCATTTCCACCGTGCGGGAATGCGGCTGTAGCCTGATCAGTTTGACGTCCCATAGCCCTTCGCGTCAAGCAACGAATGCTTGCAGTAAGCCCTGCTGTCAAAATAAAGCAAGCGAACTCACTTAATTTGATGTTGGTGGCGAAATCGATATTGCCATCAAGCAGCCTCTTTCATAAAGCGAGCAAACTGCGAAATCAGTCGCTGAGTCCGAGAAAGCAATGCCTATTCCGCAGCAATTTCTTGAATGCATTGTATTGACTGTCAATCTGGGTGTCAGGCCCATAACCAGACACGCCCGCTACCGGCTCGGTTGACTTTATAGGCCAATCTAGCCGATAATGGGTGTGCGTAATCTATCCAAATATCCTATAATAGATGCGATTTTTCCTACAAAATGTTAATCTATAGCCGAGGGAAGGCAGAATCATGATTGCCAGCATTCATGGTGTTCTTGAAGCGCGTCGCGCAGATTCCGCGATTATTCGTGTTAGCGGCTTTAGTTTGCGCATCTTTACCCCCTCTTCGACGTTGAGCCGCCTGGGTGAACCAGGAGCGGAGGTTTCGCTTTACACGCACTTCCTGGTGCGTGAGGATGGCATGGCTCTTTATGGCTTTACGGGAGAAGAGGAACGAGATGCTTTCGAGAAGCTGATCACGATCAGCGGGGTTGGTCCCAAGATCGCTTTAGCGCTGTTATCTATGATGGACGCGCGCACGCTGTTCAAAGCCATCGCGGATGAGGATCAACAACGCCTGGGAATGGTGCCAGGTGTTGGCAAAAAGCTTGCAGCAAAATTAGTGCTTGAACTGAAGGGGAAGCTCCCATCACTGGTGGCTCTGGGGGGCGCATCAGCACTCTCTCCTGGCGGTAAGATACAGTCCGAGGTACTCGAGGCCTTGATGGGGCTGGGGTTCTCCGCTGCGGAGGCACAGGCAGCGTTGCTAAAGATTCCTCAAGATCGGCCTATGACGCTGGAAGAGCAAATTACTTACGCCTTGCGCTCCTTCGCTCGAGAATAATATCTATGGAGGATGCTGATGGCAATCGATGCACACCTGCCGCCAGCGTGCGCTTTCGCAATTTCCGTACTTGTTGAACGTGATATGGACCCCGAAGCTGTACCAGAAGAAGCCGTTGAGGCAGCGCAGCTACATTTAACGACCTGCGTGCGCTGTCTTGCTTCACCCCCTGCGATCAGTCCGCCACGCAAGAAGAAAAAGCCGCGCCGCGTGATGGAGTCAGATACACAGTTCGAGACTTACACGCCAACTCCATATGAAGAAGCTGCTCCTCCCTCGACATCTCCAGGCGCATATGCTACGGTGGCAACCGATGGCGCGCTAAAGCCGGCCCCTACATTCGGGGAACCATCAATGCCAGTTGCCGTTCCGCAGCCCAAACAACCAGCATCCACAGTTCCACCGGCAGAGGCAGCAAAAACTCCTGCTCCCAAGACGCCAGCGCCCTCAAAGCTTCCAGCTGTCATTGATGAACCGGTGAACTGTACGCAATGCCGCCAGGCGTTGAAAGATTACGCCGAAGCGATGGATACCGGTCAGAATGTGGAATTGCTCTTTCCAGCGATGCATGAGCACCTGTTGAACTGCCAGACGGGTTGCCTGGTGCTGTTAGACCTGTTCCGGCAGGAGGCAAAGGCCAGCCGCAAATTTCGCCGCCGCCCGGTGCGCGACCCGTTCAGTGCCATTGGCTGGGAACTGTCGGGCTTTTTTCGCGGCGGACAGGTGACAATATCACCCATGGCACTCGCCTATGGCACGCTGATACTCTTGCTGTTGATTACCTCGCTGAGCGTCTACCTATCCATCCGTTGGGACGATGCACGCTATTATCATGCTCCTCTCCAAAAGATCATTATCCCGACACCTGACGGAATTGGTTTGAGCGATGGTCTCAAGGTTTACGACGCCTGTAACGCCAGCAGCTACCAGGATAAGCGGGAGGCGGCGCAGGCATTGCAAGCCAGGAACCTGACCAGGGCCGGGAGTTTGTTTGCGT
>VBFM01000366.1:0-341 GCA_005882595.1 Chloroflexota bacterium | reverse complement strand
CTGACCGGCATATTCTCTATGCCGCCTATACGCAGGAGTTGGTAGGAGCGTATATCGCGCAGCAGCAATATAACGAGACCGCAATGCAAATGCCCGGTACGCCGCTGCTCTACCTGATCCTGGCGAATACAGCGGGGATCGAGCAGGGCGCGCTGCAGGTCGCGAACGATATCGCATCACTGGGTGCATCATCAAACCTGCAACAGTTTGGCCTGCTTGCGCATAGCCCCACGCCGCTTTTAGGAGTGCTGGGACTCGCGCCGAGCAGCCTGGTGCAGGTGGTGTTACCCGTGCTTTGCCGGGCAGGCGTCCCCTTGATTACCCCGACCGCGACAGGATTG
>VBFM01000365.1:303-3919 GCA_005882595.1 Chloroflexota bacterium | reverse complement strand
TCTCAACACCATTCATGGATAGCCTGCACGCGGTTTTCTATATCTCAGCGGCACTGTGCCTCATTGGGGCGGCAGCATCGTTACTGCGAGGTAAGCGTGTCGTCTACGGGCAAGAGAAACGGTGAGTGAACAAAAGCTGCTCACCAGCGGCTTATGATACCTTACGTAACGATCCCCCGATCAGTGGCGAATTTTTCTGCCAAGTTACAGCAGCTTACATGGTCGTCCAACCCGTAATATTCAGTTGTGTGCCATCGGCTATCGAGGCGAAAGTGGTGGGCGATCCCCCGTTCAATGATCCGAAGACCAGGGTGAAGGACGAGACATTTGCCTGGAAGTTGATCGGTTCAAGGGCATACATACTGCCATCGCGCGAAACGTTTGACCAGGGGTATTGTGAGTTGCCATTCAGCGCACTTAGAGTGTGCGCGGCGTCAGTGGTGAGGCGCGTCAGGCCGGAACCGTCGACGTTCATCTTCCAGAGTCCGTTATGGCTCGTGTCTGCGTTGGGACCGGCGACCTGGTCATTGCGAATTAACACGAGCAGCGTGTTGGCGGTGACTGCGCGCACTGCCACCGTGTCGTATTGGGGGCTATTTAATACAGTAGCCTCCGTCCCGCCTGTCGCGGGCTCAACAGTGATCTTTCCTGGTGGAAAGCACCCGCCTTGACCACAAAGGCCGTAGTCAACGTAGAGGTGTGTGCCATCGAAGCTGCTGTCGAAATCTCCAAAGGTCTTCTGCACGACGGTTGTGAGGTCGCTGATATGCTGATTCGGTCCTTTGCTGGTATCCAGGATGTAGATCATGTCCGGCGGCTGGTCAGGCTGTATATTGGTCAGGTAGATGCGCGTGTTGTCGAGCCAGGTGCGAATGTTGAAACCGGCGATGCCATTATTGATCGACGTGGTGAGTTCAGCTTGCAGGTTGCCGTTGGATATGTTCAACAGGTAAACGGTTGCGATGCCATTCGCGAATCCACCAAACACCACCAGTTTTTGATCGGTAGACCACTGTGGCCCTTGTATGCTGTTGCCGTTTGCGCAGTAAAGCGTTTGTAAACCCTTGCCGTCCATACGGACGAGTTGTAACTTCACCGTGCCTGATGTAAACGAGCTATAGGTGACAAAGAGAATCCACTGCCCATCTGCCGATATCTGCGCGTTGGTGATGGAGCCGGGCAGCTTGACGACCTCGGGTTTGTTGCGGGTGGTCACGTCGTAGCGTTTCAGAGTGCCGAAGGTGGGTGTATTGCCCTGGAATTCATTGACGGTATAGACAATGTTCGGATGGCTTCCCAATGCCAGGGGAGCCATTATGGCCGCACGAGCTGTTCCAGCCGCAGGGCAATTGGTCTGCGTCGGCGGCTCTGGCGCGGTCGTGGATACAGGTGTGATGGTAGGCATTTTAGCGCCGCCAGCTGTTGCCGTTGCTCCAGGTGTCGTACCGCTGGTAGGAGTTTGACCAGTTGTAGTGGGTGGAGTCGAACTACAGGCCGCCAGCAAGAGGCTCAGGACTATGCAGGAGAATAAAAGACGCAGGAAGAGTTTTTTCTGCATGAGTTTTTCCTTTCTGAGTATTGTACCATTTTCCAGGTATAAGACCCGCTTGACAGCGTGTATAACTTGGTGTATCTTTGACGTAACAATCATAGGAAACGCGCTGATCGGGATTAGTAGGCGTTGGCGTAGTCGAAGAGCGAGTCGGGAGAGTGCAAGCCGACAGATGGTGTCGCGTCGAACCCACCTGTGAGCGTCAGTGAGAAACTGACCGGAACCTCACCGTTAACAGGAGGAGCGATTAAGATTCTGTTTTGACCGCATAAGTGGAGTTGCGCTGTAAAGCGCGGCTCAAAAAGGGTGGTACCACGGGTTATAGACTCGTCCAAAATGTCAGGACGAGTTTTTTTATTGCGTGCAAATGCTGCAACATTTTTAGGAATCAATGGGTTCAGAAAGGAAAAAACATTGGCCGGTGAAGAGAAGTATGTTGAGGAGATCGTTGACCAGGAAGACAATTTTTCGCAATGGTATAACCAGGTGGTGCGTAAGGCTGAGTTAGCCGATTACGCGCCTGTGCGCGGCTGTATGATTATCCGACCGTATGGGTATGCCATCTGGGAGCATATTCAGAGCCTGCTGGACGCGCGCTTTAAGGAAACGGGCGTGATGAACGCCTACTTTCCGCTGTTTATTCCACGCAGCTTCCTGGAGAGAGAAGCGGAGCACGTGGAGGGCTTTGCCCCTGAGCTGGCCTGGGTGACGCGCGGAGGAGGTGAAGAACTCGAAGAGCCGCTCGCAATCCGTCCAACCAGCGAAACCATCATAGGGTATAGCTACGCCAAATGGATACAAAGCTATCGCGATCTGCCAATTCTGATCAATTTATGGAACAACGTGGTGCGCTGGGAGAAGCGCACAACCCTGTTTTTACGCACAACCGAATTTCTGTGGCAGGAAGGCCATACCGCGCACCGCACGCTCGATGAGGCGGAAGAGCGCACGTTGCAGATGCTGGAGGTCTATCGCGCCTTCGCTGAAGAAGACCTTGCCATTCCTGTGATAGCGGGACGCAAGAGCGAAAACGAGAAATTTGCCGGCGCGCTGCGCACCTATTCGATTGAGGCTATGATGGGCGATGGCAAAGCCTTGCAATCGGCGACCAGCCACAATCTTGGCACGAACTTCGCGAAGGGCTTCGATATGCAATACCTGGATGCCGATGGGCAGCGTAAGTACTGCGCCACGACCAGTTGGGGACTGAGTACGCGCACCATTGGAGGCGTGATTATGGTGCATGGTGACAGCTCAGGACTGATCTTGCCGCCGCGCGTCGCGCCGTACCAGGTCGTGATTGTGCCGATCTGGCGTAAGGAGGCCGATAGAGCGAGTGTGAGCGAAGTGGTCACACGCATCGANNNGAAGATGCTGAAAGGCAAGATTCGCGTGAAGGTGGACATGAGCGAGAACACGCCTGGCTGGAAGTTTAACGAGTGGGAGATGCGCGGCGTTCCGGTGCGTATGGAGATCGGGCCGCGCGATGTGCAGAACAACAGCGTTGTGCTGGTGCGGCGTGATAATCGCACGAAAGAAGTAGTCTCCATCGATGCCCTGGAAACTGTGCTTCCCGGGCTATTGGAAGAGGTGCAGCAGGCGTTGCTCCAGCGCGCGCGTGAATTTCTCAAGAGTAATACCTTCGTCACCGACGATTACGAGGAATTCAAGCAAATTATCGAGAGGCGCGGGTTTGCGCGTGTGAAATGGACCGAGGATAGCGCAGCCGAACTGGCCATCAAAGAGGAAACCAAGGCGACTCTGCGCGTCATTCCTTTCGATCAGCCGGAGGGCGGCGTGTCCGGTAAAAGCATCTATACCGGCAAACCGGCCACCTGCGAGGCCATTTTCGGGCGCGCTTATTAGGATGTGAGGGTTCGATTACCTCGCTTTGACAATCACCACAAGTGGCAAGCGGACATACGAATCAATGGCGACATGCTGGCTGCCTCCATTGACGTAAAGGCCGGTAGATGAGCCGCCGTCCAGGTTGAGGGCGATGTCGATGGATAGGTCTGACGAGGTGAGCAGGTCGGCGAGTTGGTTGAGGGTAAACACCTGGCT
>VBFM01000365.1:0-292 GCA_005882595.1 Chloroflexota bacterium | reverse complement strand
CAGAACCGCCGTAGCATCGTAGCGATGGACTGGCGATAAAGAGCATTCTGCCCTGCCTGTCCATCGCTACGATGCTACGGCGGTTCTGGGTAGCGTCCGCGTTAAACTGTGTGCGCTTCCCATCCAACACCAGGGTTGGGGATGATTGAATAGCCTGCGATAATTGTTCATTGGCGTTGTATGGTTGTTGACGCAGCGAACGCAGGCGAATGCGCCCCTGCGCGTCAACGGAAAGCATGCCGCCGAAACCTGTATACGTCTCTCCGAATGCCTGCCCATTGGAGACGACGAG
>VBFM01000364.1:5479-8278 GCA_005882595.1 Chloroflexota bacterium | reverse complement strand
AAGGCTGGCCCTTTGAGCTGGATATCGCGTGAAGCCAGTTCCATTTCGCGGTCGGCGGCCCCGTGAATCAGCAGCAGGTCATATTTTGTGAAATCGGGGGTTTGCCGGACATAAATCTGCTCGACCTCGCTGGCGATGCCGCGCCATTGGCAGCGCTTCTGTATGGCGTAGAGGTTGCCCCGGTCCGCCGCGACGCTCATCAAGGTAGGATAGAGATGTGCAATTTTGAGAACCATGCCTGTATCTTGAACTTCATTACTCATGCCGATTGCTCCTTAGAAGAAGATATATCATATAGTCTAGCTGTATTACCCGCCAGAGATATTATACTCATGCAATATTAAACGAAGGAATGTGGCTTAAGATACATAAACGGTACCTTGATGGGGCTGTCTGTTGTTGTTTGAAGCAAATGCGGTTCAGATATTACAAGTGAGGTTCAGATAGTATGTGAAGGACAGTGGTATGAAAGAAAGGGAGCATGGATGGGCTTGCCCATCCATGCAAAAGGCGGCAGCTTATTTTATTTTAGATCGGTAGTGACAACGAACCACTTGTTGCCCACACCTTCGCCGTTGGACTGAGCGGGGCCGCTATCGCCCGAGAAGGTGTAGAGAAGATGGCCGTTGTACTCAACCTGGTTGCCGTTCGCTGTCTTTACTACAGTCAGTTTCCCTGGCAGCGAGGTGGAGCTGGTCGGGGTGCCGGAGCCTGTTGCCAGCAGTGGTGGCCAGGCCGAAGCACACCCGCCGGTACACGCGGAGGTAGTCGCTGTATCGGGCGTGAAGTAATACAGCGTTTTGCCCGAAGAGGCATTGGTCAGAACTGTTACTGACTGGCCCCAGCTTGTTTTATTTTAGATCGGTAGTGACAACGAACCACTTATTGCCCACACCTTCGCCGTTGGACTGAGCGGGGCCACTATCGCCCGAGAAGGTGTAGAGAAGATGGCCATTGTACTCAACCTGGTTGCCGTTCGCTGTCTTTACTACAGTCAGTTTCCCTGGCAGCGAGGTGGAGCTGGTCGGGGTGCCGGAGCCTGTTGCCAGCAGCGGCGGCCAGGCCTTAGCACAATTGCCGGTACACGCGGCTTTGGTCGCTGTATCGGGTGTGAAGAAATACAGCGTCTTGCCCGAAGAGGCATCGGTCAGGATGGTTACCGACTGGCCCTTTACTGTGGCTGTCGTTGTCATAACGAGAGCGGCAGTAGTAGTGGGAGTGGTTGCAGCTGGTGTTGGAGTGGTTGCGGCCGGTGTTGGAGTGCTGCCACTCCCGGAGCTTGTGGAGTTGCCACAAGCTGCAAGTACCATCGTCAATAGAACGAGCATGGTAATAGGAAAGGTACGTCTGAGGTAGGTCATCGCTTGTTTTCCCTTCTGATATCAGTCCAAATAGGCATTTGCCGACATGCTTCTAGTGATTAATACAGAAGCGAGTTACAATAGATCCCTTAAACACAGCAGATTCACCGTTGGGCAAGAAGAAAAAGAATCATGGCCTGTGGAGGTAGCCCAAGTAGCTTCACTTCCTTGAGGGCGACGAGGCGATCTCGGCTCTGTGTGTCCGTGGCCTTGTAGACTGAACCAAAGCCGCCCGCGCCAATCCTGGCAATGATGTGGTAACGATTCTCGAACAGTGTGTGGGGGAGCAACTCTGCTGGAATGGGGGTCTGTTGGGTGCAGAGAGGCTGATTACACGCGAAGCATGAGTGCGCGTGTTTCTCATTGCATGCACCACAAATTGTGCAGTAGAGAGAAGAGGTGAGGACCACGGCGCTTGCTCCTTCACTCGCTCGCGCATCAAGATAGACACTGCACTGTTAATCAGAAGAACAAAGCTCCGAAATATTCTTTCTACAATTGGAGCCAAATCGCCGATATTTCTCAGAGCATCACCCTTCACTCCCGAAATGGCCAGCACATGACCCCCACGCACAAATATATATTGCGCCGCGTAGATGGCTACCAGATCAAGCTGGACAACACCACGAAAAACATCGGCGAACTGGGGCAGTTCGTCGCGCAGGAACCAGTCTTGCGCGCCATGCAAGCGATCCGAGTCGGTCAGACCCTCACGTTCGCCCAGTTCAGCATCAACCAGCAAATCGTGACGGGGAGGGCTTTAGCTCAGCTGTCCTGGTGGGGGAACAACGCCTAGCTGCTGGAGCGCACTGAGCCGATCAGCCAGACCCCAGTGTTCCACCATCTGGCCATTCGCGATACGGAAGATGTTGATCGCCATCACCGTGATGGGCTTGCCTCTAGGTTGGATACTCGCGAAAGCACCATGCTGCGTGCCGCGAAAGCTCACACGGGCTATCACCTTGTCACCCTCAGCCAGGAGATCCTCCACGGTGACTTTCACATCAGGGAAAGCGTTGAGGTGCAGACCCAGGAACTGGCTCGGTCCTTGAGGCAGGCCTGCTGGCACGGTGTGATTGACCGCATTGGGGGAGACGAACTGGTCTAGCGCGGCCAGGTTCTTCTGATTAATGACCTCATCATAAAATCGCTGAACAAGAGCCTTGTTATCATCTGTTGTCATCGGGTATCCTCTCTTCTGTGTATCCATGTGCAGGTGATCTTGATGCCTCCATCTGCTGAGAAGGTGGAAGTTCTTCCGTAGATCAGTATATCACAGGTCTACCTGCAAGATGGGACGATCATTGGTCGAGACGGTGAAAGTCTCTGGTGAGGATCACTTCGCCTTTGAAATGGAAGTTGATGCTACCTCTAGATGCTTCCTCGCTTCTCCTATCTGAGGGCATGGCTCTCGAAACGGTGTGATCCCTTCTCACGC
>VBFM01000364.1:0-5335 GCA_005882595.1 Chloroflexota bacterium | reverse complement strand
CGCTTTCCTGAGGCACATCTAAGACCACATCATACTTTTGCCAATCGGTTGTACCTTTGATCGGCCTGTTCTGCATGTTATCGAAACTGAGCGACCTGTTCTGCGGGCCGTCAACGCGCATCCACAACCCTGCCCAAGCTTCAATGCCTTCCGACTTCACAAAGGCAGAAAAGCGCATGCGTTTGTTTATATAGTCGTTGGCCTTAAACATTTGCATCATCGTGCCAAATCCTCTCGATTCAGCTACTTTGGCCTTCAGGTACCCACTGTTCTTGCCGTTGCGGACTGCGTTCGCGTCAATCCCTAGCTCATAGTCTCGAGGATCACTGCCAGCCATAAACCAACTTTTCATAACTCTCTCCTCTGTTCTTTCATGCTATTTCTACTGTCATGGTTGATAGCAACGGGTCATTACCCTTTAGGCATGGGTTCAATATGGACAAATTATACTTGGCAGTTTGAACAGTTCAAAGCACATCCGATAGTGCGGCGAAACGCCTCAAGAAGTCATTTGATACGTTTGACTCTCAACAAGTGTCAAGTTCATTTGTACCGTGCCTTACCTACAAGAACAACGTTGAGGAAAGCTCTTTTTCACCCCAAAGGATGGAGATCCCCCGAAAACCGAGAGTAGACAAAGGCCATAATAGGGGTTACAATGGATAACGCATTCCGACACTTTGACAGGCATGTCAGTTTCTAGTAAAAGGATGATCTTTGGCATCATCCAATAGACAGGGGAGTTTGCGCATGAGCAAGATTAAGATGCGCTGCACCACCTGCGGCAAGTGGTTTCAGTCGGCAAATGCGAAAGAAGTAACTTGCCCCGATTGTGTGCAGAAGGCCAGAAAAGAGAAGTTGGCAGCGAAGAATGCGCCGCCACCAGTGAACAAAACTCCGGGAACAGGGTCTCTTACACGCCCGGTGGCGCCCCCGCCGCCTAAACCAGCATCTGGAACCAGCCACTGGTTTGATGAGGTCAGCGATGTAAAAGTAGGGCAACCAGACCAACCATCACGTCCAAAGTTGTCTCCCTCCCCTGCTCCACGCGATACACGGGATACGCGCGGCGGCCAGGAGCCATCCGGCAATCGCGGCCCCGGTGGCTATCGTGACCGGGATGAGCGTGGCCCTGGCGGTTATCGTGGCCCTGGCGGCTATCGCGACCGTGATGAGCGTGGTCCTGGTCCTGGCGGCTATCGTGATCGCGGCCCCGGTGGCTATCGCGACCGTGATGAACGCGGCCCTGGAGGATACCGGGAAGGAGGCAATCGCGGCCCCGGTGGCTATCGCGTCGGAGGCCCTGGCACATTAGATACCCCCGGATATCGTCCGCGCCAGCCGATGGAAGGCGGTTTTGGTCGCGGTCCCCAGGGCCAGCGTCCTGGCGGCCCCAGTGAACAGCGTCCCGAAGGGAGAAAAGGCCCCAGGCCGGTGAAGGAGAAGAAGCCTGCAACTCCACCGAAACCCAAGCGCGAGAAGATTCCGCCTCCTACTCCATTTGTGCCAACGCCGGAGCAGGTTGCGCAGATTGAGGCGCGCTACCAGGAACTGGCAACGCCACAGGAATTCGATGGCATTCGCACGCAGATTTCCAAGGAACTCTCGATACCTAAGAAGGCTGTTAAGAAGGTCATCCAGGAGTTCCGCGAGCGAAATCAGATCCCAAGCTGGTGGGAAGTGCAGACCTACAAGGGTGACAGCGAAGAACTGGAGAAAATTAAGGCTGCCTACGAACCCTATCTGCCCGTACCGGCTATTGGCATCCATAAGAAGATCGCCGAGGAACTCGGGTTGAAGCCTGGCGAGGTCTACCAGGCTATTAAAGCGATACGCCTGGAAATGAACCTGCCGCAGTTCAACGATCCAGCTCTGCATGCCGAGGAACTGGCGGCGAAAAACAACCAGGAAGCTTCAAAGCAGCAAGCCGAAACTGGCGAAACCCGTGAAGCTGGTCAGGCCGAAACCGGCCAGGTTAGCGAAACTAGTGAGGCGAGTGAAACCGGTGAAACCAGCCAGGCCGGTGAAACTAGCCAAACCGTTGCGGATGCAGCTGTAGCCGAGGATTCTAAACCAGCTTCCGATGAGACCCCGGTTGTAACCGAAGCGGCTCAGACTCCGGTAGAAGTGGCTGTTTCTTCTGCTACTGACGAGAACGCTGCGGCAGAAAATAAAGAAAATAGTTAGAGGACTCGTATGGAGAACTGCCTGTTCTGTAAGATTGTAGAAGGCCAGATCCCGGCGAAGATCGTGTACCAGGATGCGGATGTTGTGGCGTTTGAGGACCTCAATCCGCAGGCGCCGCAGCATGTCCTGTTTATACCACGACGCCATATCGCCTCGATGACCGACCTGACGATGGAGGATGGCCCAGTTCTCGCAAGCATCTTTGTGGCTGCCAGCAAAGTAGCGCGCGAGCGGGGTATTGCCGAAAGCGGCTTCCGTTTCGTCACGAATGTCGGACCAGATGCTGGACAAAGTGTCTTTCACCTGCACTTTCACCTGCTTGGAGGCCGCAAACTAGGCTGGCCACCGGGTTAAGATTTGTTTGCAGGGGATGGCGATGCGTATTGCGATTGACTACACCGCAGCTACCAGGCAGGCAGCAGGTATCGGGAACTACGTGCGCAGCTTAGTGGATGCTATGCTCGCGCAGGATGACACAAACCAGTATACGTTGCTCACCAGCGGACGCCCTCCACGAGAGCGTCCGTTTCCTAGTGCGGAGAATGTGCGCGGGCGCAGCCTTATCATCCCTGACCGCTACCTGAATGTTCTCTGGTATCGCTGGCGACTGCCAATTTCCGCTACCTTCTTTACCGGGCAGGTTGATATCTATCATGGCCCTGATTTCGTTCTGCCACCCCTAAATGGCAAGTTACGCAAAGTCGTCACGGTGCATGACCTCGCCTTCCTAGAGCATCCCGAATACGCCGTTCCCGAACTGGCCGCCTATCTCAAGAAGGTCGTCCCCGAAGCGGTAGAGGCTGCCGATGTCGTCGCCTCCGTCTCGCAGACCACGCGCCAGACCTTGATCGAACATTTCCAGACGCCGCTAGAGAAGATTAAGCTCGTCCCCAATGGCATTCGTGCCTACTTCCGGCGTATCACCGACCCGGTGCTATTAGAGGCGACACGCCACAAGTTTGGTTTGAAAAGCCCCCTCGTGCTTGGCGTCGGTACACAGGAGCCGCGCAAGAATCACCTGGGCCTGATCAAAGCCTTTCACAAAGCTGTGAGCACGGGCAACAAAAGCACGCGGCCGGCCATGCTCGCGCTCGCCGGTGGTTCCGGCTGGCTCTACGAGGAAACCGAACAAATCGTCGCGGAGCTCAAGCTGGAGAAAAAAGTGCGCTTCCTGGGCCGTGTCAGCGACCTGGAATTGATGATGCTCTACAGTCTGGCCGATGTGTTTGTCTTTCCCTCATTCTACGAAGGCTTTGGCGTGCCACCATTAGAGGCGATGGCCTGTGGCACACCCGTTATTACCTCGAATACCTCTTCCCTGCCAGAGGTTGTCGGTGACGCTGCTATCATGGTTAACCCACACAAGATCAACGAAATCGCCAGCGCCATCAATCGCGTGTTAGAGAATAAACAACTACAAGAAGATTTGCGTCAGAAAGGATATACGCGGGCGGCACACTTCACCTGGGTCCGTTCCGCGCAAAAAATGCTTTCTATCTATACACAGCTCTATGAAGGAAAGACCCAATTTAATGACGAGGTAGAAGAATTTCTATGAGAATAGGAATCAACGCGCTCTTTTTTCGTTTTCTCACCACAGGTAGTGGTCAATATCTCACTCACCTGCTCAAGGCGCTGGCCGAAGTTGACGAGGAGAATGAGTATGTCCTGCTGGGACCTGATCCTTTGCCGACGGAGCAGCCAGGGCAGGGGCAAGCCCAGCCCATACTCTATACGGAGGGCGACATTGACGGAGGACCAGGGCGGGGGCAAGCCCAGCCCGTACCCTATACGGAGGGGGATGGTGACCGCTTTCGGTATTTGAGAACGCCTATGCCTAATTTTGCACGGCGGCGTGCCACGACGGAGAAGCTGGTGTGGGAACAATTCACTGCTCCGGCTGGGGCGCGTAGAGCGGAGGTGGATCTTTATCACGTTCCCTATTTCGCGCCGCCCTATTTCCCACGCACGCCTTCGGTCATCACCATTCATGATGTCATTCCGCTGCGCCTGCCGGTCTATCGAACGAGTCCCCGCATGAAAGCGTATTTACAACTGGTCGCACGCGCCGCTCATAAAGCGACGCTCATTATCACGGTTTCGCAGCATGCCAAGCAGGATATAATCGATGCCTTGAAGTTGCCCGCCGAAAGGATTCGCGTCATCTACGAGGCCGCCGGAGAAGAATACCAGCCCGTCACTGATCCCGAAACGCTGGCGAGAGTGCGGGCGCGTTATGGTGTCGGTGAGCGCTACATTTTCTATCTCGGTGGACTTGATTACCGCAAAAACGTGCCCCTGCTGGTGCGAGCCTTCGCGCACCTCTATCAACAAATGCACGAGCCGGGCTTGCAGTTACTGATCGCCGGTAATCCTGACAAGAAAAGCGGCCCGCTCTTTCCAGACCCTCGCCCCGTTGCGGCAGATCTCGGTATGAGCGGTCAAATCATCTATCGCTACATCGAAGAGGAAGACAAGCCCGCCGTCTACAGTGGAGCAAGCGCGTTCGTCTTCCCTTCCTCCTATGAAGGCTTCGGACTCGATCCCCTGGAAGCCATGAGATGCGGTGCGCCCGTTATCTGCTCGAATCGCACTTCGCTGCCCGAGGTGGTGGGAGATGCGGCGATCACCTTCGATCCCGATAATATCGGGCAATTAGTCGCCGACATGCGCAGCGTGCTAAGCGACAGCGATCTCGCGGCTGACTTGCGCGTCCGCTCATTGCGACAGGCAGCGAAATTTAGCTGGAAGAAGACTGCTGAAGAGACGCTGGCGGCCTACGAAGAAGTCTATAAACGGAGCAGGAAACGATAGGCGAGTTTTGAAAGACAGGTGGAAACGAGGCTGCGCCTCTACCGCTGCGCGGTCATCCACCTGAAAGGAACGAAGTATGCGTGTCTTGATGATCTCAAAGGCCCTGGTCGCCGGCACCTCGCAGCGCAAACTCGAAGAGCTGGCGAAATGCCCCGGCGTCGAATTGACGCTGATCACGCCTCCGTACTGGCAGAGCGATGATGGCAGCAAACAGGTGCTCGAACGGCTCTACACCGCTGGATATCGCATGATTGTCACGCCCATGGCCCTCAATGGCAACTTCCACCTGCATTTCTACCCAAAATTGGGAAAGATTATGCGCGAGGTACGTCCA
>VBFM01000304.1:17170-17367 GCA_005882595.1 Chloroflexota bacterium | reverse complement strand
GGAGTTTTTGCCAGGGGAAGGTGAACATGGGCTCCTCCCACTCCTTTTGTCCTTTTCAGTCCCCAACTAGCTTTCTCTCCTGACTATACCATGAAAAGAGGATGATGCTCGCCCTCTTTGGAAAGTTACATTTGCAAGACCGGATCCAGGTCGCCGTCTTTGCCTGGCAGCAAGGGCTTATGGAACGATGAGCCAGC
>VBFM01000304.1:15523-17072 GCA_005882595.1 Chloroflexota bacterium | reverse complement strand
TACGCGCTTTTCCTCGTCCTTTTCAGTGATGGTGACGGTGCAGGTGATGGTGTCGCCGATGTAGACGGCGGTGGCGTAGTGGAAGTGCATTTCGGTGGCGAGGAAGCCGAGCATGCCGCCGATGTGGGTGATCATGCTGGCGGTGAGCAGACCGGGGATGATGCGCCGCCCGAAAAAGCTGCTTTGGGCGAAGGTGTCGTCGATGTGGTAGGGGTTGTAGTCGCCGGTGACGCCGCAGAAGTTCGCGACATCGCCTTCGGTGAAGGTGCGGCGGAAGATGAAGGTCTGGCCGACCTGGATGGAGTTGAAGGCGGTTTGTAGTTGTTGTTTGAATTCGGGTGTTGCTGGCATGGGTTAGTTATTACCTCTTAAAAACGATTGGCATATGCTTCACACCGTACAGGATGAAGGCCGAGACGGGTTCAAGTGGGATGTCGCGGTTTCGCTGGATGTCTGGCAGGCGGTCGAGCATGATGTCCAGGGCGATTTTGGATTCCAGGCGAGCGAGGGGTGCGCCGAGGCAGAAGTGGATGCCGTGACCAAAGGCCAGATGGCGATTGGGTGAGCGGTGGATATCGAATGTCTCGGCGTTGGGGAACTGGGCTTCGTCACGGTCTGCTGAACCGATCCAGGCTGTGACGCCCGATCCTGCCGAAATGTCTTTGTCGCCGATGCGTGTGTCCCGCGTGGTGACGCGAAACATGAGTTTGACGGGAGAGCGGTAGCGCAGCACTTCCTCGATGGCATCGGGAAGCAGGCTGTGATCGGTTCGAAGTTCAGCCATGGCCTGGGGGTAGTCGTCGAGGCACCAGATAGCATTGCCGATCAGGTGCGTGGTCGTTTCGTTGCCTGCAACGAGCAAGAGAACGCAGAAGCCCAGAAGCTCCTGTTCTGTGAGATGTTTGCCATCGATCTGCGCGGCCAGCAGTGCACTGATCAGATCGTCTTTAGGCTCCTTGCGGCGCTGCGCGATTACCCATTTGAAGTAATCACCCATTTCCACCTGCGGATCTTTGCCGTAGGAAGGAGCTGCGCCGACGAATTGATCTGACCAGAGTTTGAAACGTGCGCGGTCTTCGTGCGGGATGCCGAGTAGTTCCGCTATGACGATCACGGGGAGGGGGTAGGAAAGATCGTTGATAACATCCATTTGGCCCTGTGGCGTGACCTTATCGAGCAGTTCATTGACGATTTCGGTGATGCGCGTTGTCAGCCGGGCAATCGTACGCGGCGTGAAAGCCAGTGTGACCAGCGAGCGCAGCTGTCTGTGACGTGGAGGGTCCATACTTATGATGCTCGCGTCCAATACCTGGCCAGAGTCGTTGAACTGTGACGAGAAGGTGCTGTGTTCTGAGAGTACGCGCTGCACATCATTGTAGCTGAACACGCTCCAATTTTGGCGGTTTGGATCACGGTAGACAGGCGCAGACTGGCGCATCATCTTAAACCAGGGAAATGGGTCAAGGCCAAATGGGGTAGTAGACAATTAAACCTCTTTTCTGGGATACATTAGAGATGAGGGCGGGGGCAAGCCCGGCCCTTACAATGG
>VBFM01000304.1:0-15486 GCA_005882595.1 Chloroflexota bacterium | reverse complement strand
CCAGTGTTTTTCGCGCAGGTCTCGTTTGAGGATCTTGCCGGCACCACTTTTGGGGAGAGCTTCAGTCATAAATTCGATGCTGCGCGGGACTTTGTACCCGGCGATTTGTGTGTGCGCGTGGGCGATTAACTCCTCGCCGGTCGCATTCACACCAGGTTTACAGACGACTACGGCGTGGACTGATTCTCCCCACGCTTCGTGGGGAATGCCGATGACGGCTACTTCCAGCACAGCGGGATGGGTGTAGAGGGCGTTTTCTACTTCGACCGAGTAGATATTTTCACCGCCGGAGATGATCATATCTTTGGCTCTATCGACGATGTAGATGTAGTTTTCCTCGTCGATGGTGGCGAGATCGCCGGTGTGCATCCAGCCCTCAACGATGGCTGCGTCTGTTGCTTCAGGCATACGCCAATAGCCTAGCATAATATTTGGCCCGCGTGCAATGATTTCGCCAATTTCACCGGGCTGCACGTCCTCCAGATCGGCGTTGACGACGCGCACCTCGACGCCCAGCGCTTCTTTTCCGCAGGAATTGAGGCGCCTCATCTGCTCAGGCGTGCCGTCGATGATGTGATCCCAGGTGTCCAGGCCGGTGAGCAGCGGAGAGGTCTCGGTCATGCCGTAGCCCTGAGCAAATATCTGCCCCCATTTCCTTAAACCCTTCTTGAGCAATTCAAGTGGCATGGGCGAGGCTCCGTAGGTGAGGCGGCGCAGACTGGAGATGTTGTAGCTGTCTGCGTCGGGGTGATTGAGAACGGCGTTAACCATGGTGGGAACAAGCAAGGTGGCGGTGATTTTCTCGTTCGAAATGGCTTGAAGGACATGCACGGGGTTAAACAAAGGAATGAAGACGTGGCGCGCACCAACCATGGTCATGGCGAAGGTCGAACCGATATCTGCGAGGTGGAACATTGGCGCGGCGTGCAGGTAGGTGTCCTGCTGTGTATAACTGGCGGCCATAATGACATTGATGGCATTCGACACCACGTTCTTATGCGAAAGCATCACGCCTTTGGCGCGTCCGGTGGTGCCGCCGGTGTAATAGAGGCCGGAGAGTTCGTCATCATCCATTTCCTGGTCAACGCTCTCCATCATGTGTGATCCCTGGCTGACGATATCCTCATAGTTGAGCATGCTCGCGGGTGTTTCCTCACCATTGTAAATAACGGCTTCAAGGGTGGGGACGGCCTCGCGCCCGGCGATGTGGACCGCAAAGGCTTTGTCTACGACTAGTGCTTTGGTTTCACTATCATTGAGGATGAAGATGATTTCAGGGCGTGCCAGGCGAATGTTGAGGGGGACGATAACCGCTCCCATACGGGCACAGGCGTAATACAATTCCAGGTAACGATGACAGTTGAGCATAAGGACGGCTACGCGGTCTCCACGCAGCACGCCGACGGAGGCCAGGCCGCGCGCCAGGGCGTCGGTACGCTGCTCAAACTCTTCCCAGGTATAGCGTGTGTCGCCGCAGACAATGGCCTCGTGGCTGCCTGCTATCTTTTTTGCATGCGCGAGTCCTTCAGCAATGTTCATGGCGCGCTCCTTCCTAAAATTCGATTACTCCCCGAATAATGCGGCCAGCTAATAGATCAGCGTACGCTTCATTGACTTGATCGAGCGTGTAGGTGCGTGTTACCAGCTCGTCGAGTTTCAGCTTGCCTGCTCCGTACATTGTGAGCAGGTTGGGGATGTCGTCACGCGGCTGCGAATTGCCATAGAGGGTTCCCATGATGGTTTTCTGGGACAGTACCAGGTCAAGTGGGGAGATGGGAATCGACTTCTCGGTAAATGGCGTCAGCCCCACCACGACAACGGTTCCATTTTTACCGATGGCGCGATAGGCCTGGCCGATGGTCGCAGGGGAGGAGATGGCTTCAAAGGCGTAGTCCATGCCTCGTCCTCCTGTCAGCTCCCTGGCAACTTCCACCGGGTCTTCTCTGGTGGAATTGAGGGTACGCGTGGCTCCCAACATGCGCGCATATTCGAGCTTGAAATCATGGATATCTACCGCCAGGATGATACGCGCCCCCGCTAACACAGCCCCTTGAATAATATTCGAGCCAATGCCGCCGCAGCCAACGACCATGACAGTGCTGCCCAGCGCGACTTTGGCGCGGTGAAGAACTGCTCCAACGCCGGTGGGGACGCCGCATCCGAGCAGGACGGCGCGATTGAGTGGGTAGGAATCGGGGACGGGGACAACCGACAAATCGGAGGCGACGATGCGTTCGCTGAACGAGCCCACCTGGCAGAATTGCCCGATATCGGCATTATCGCGATGCATGCGGAATGTGCCATCGAGCAGGGGACCGCTGGTGGCTGTAGCTGCTTTCTCGCACGCGTTGGCGTGTCCCGCGGTGCACGCCGGGCAGGAGCCGCACGTGGGAATAAAGCTAAGGACAACGTGGTCGCCCACCGTGCAAGCGGTGACGCCGGGGCCAACCGCCTCGATCACGCCCGCGCCTTCATGCCCGAGCGCCATTGGCAAGTAGGTGCGCAATTCACCCGAAACGACGTGATAGTCGGAGTGGCAGATGCCAGCAGCGACCATGCGTACCTGCACCTCGTGTTCATGTGGTGGATCAAGCTCGACCTCTTCAATGCGCATAGGTTCACCGGGCGCATATACTACTGCGGTGCGTGTCTTCATTACTAACCGTACCTCCTGAGCATCGAATCTCCTGGGCGATTCTGGTGGTCGCCCACCAGGCATCAACCGAAGAAAAGGTCATCAACATCCGGCGATGCGCCGGGCTTCCCTGCGTATTGGGCGATACTGGCGTCGCCCTCTGCGCAAAAAATGACGCGCACATGGACCGAACTTACATTTCCGGTTATGGTTACTTACTATGATTACATATGAGAGTTGCTGCATGCTATCACATGCATGAGTTCGCTGTCAAAGAGGAATTGGTTGTCATGATTGAAGTCACTCATCTAGAGCCTTGAAATATCACATGCGTGAGATCGCTGTCAAAGAGGAATTGGCTAGCCAGATTGTCCTGGCGATGTATCTATATAAACAGTGGTATGCGCCTCGTGTTACGTGATAGGCCGTATAGAGGTCTTCAAATGTGTTCAATCGTATGGTAGGAACGTGGTATGCGCCTGGTGTTACGGGGTTAGGGGACTGTGCAAGAGGGGAGACGTGCATGTATACAGGTATCGTCTTCCCACGAGAGAAACGCAACGGCATAGAAAGCGGGGATGATCCATGCTGGCAGGAAAAATGTTGCTCCTCCGGGGAGCCGTGGTAGGGGATCGCTACCTGGTAGAGGAGATCCTGGGCACGGGTGGCTTTGGAGCGGTCTACCTGGTGAGCGATCGGCAGGCCGACGGCGCGCTGTTTGCCCTCAAAGAGGTGATAGAGCCGACGCAACACGCGCGGGATCGGCTGGCCCGCGAAAGCGAACTGCTTGAGCGCTTGCAGCACCCGGCCTTGCCGCGAGTCTCCCGGTTGTTCACTGACGAGCAGAGCGAGCGGATTTATTTACTCATGGAGTATATCGAGGGCCCGAACCTGGAACAGGTTTGGCGAGAGCAGCCCGACAGGCGCTTCGCTTTGCCTGAAGTACTCGATATAATGGCACCGATCATCGAGGCAGTGGCCTACCTGCACCGGCAACATCCACCGGTGCTGCACCGTGACATTAAACCGGCCAACATCATCCTGAGAGCAACCGATCGAACGGCGATGCTGGTGGATTTCGGCATTGCCAAGGAGTATAATCCCGAGAATACCACAACCGAGCTGCGCCATGGTTCGCCCGGCTTCGCAGCCCCTGAGCACTATGGCACTGGGACGGATCCGCGCACCGATATCTATGGACTTGGGGCAACCGTATATACACTGCTGACGGGGAACGTTCCAGAGGATGCGCTTGTCCGTCTGACAAACCTGGGGAACAGGGGAAAAGATGCGCTCACGCCTATGAACCAGCTTGCTCCGGCGATTCCAGCCTCCGTGGCCGATGCCGTCCATCGCGCACTGTCACTGCGCCAGGATGCCCGATTCGAGACGGTTGAGCAGTTCTGGCGGGAGGTGCAGCTCGCTTCCCTTGAGAATCCATTATCCGCGACTCGTCTCCGGTTATTCCCTGCTGCTCACATGCGCTTGCATGCCAGACGCATCGTGGCACAGGTGCCGACGCTCTCTTTATTCAAACGCTCTCCTGCTTCACGCCTGTGGAGTCGCGGCATACTTCCACTCCTCTTTCTTGTTCTGCTTATCGGCTTCGGCATAGTCAAAGGCTTCTGGTCTACAGGAATCAGCCAGCCAGGGACAAGACCTGCGACTCCTACGCCGACCAGAGTGCATGTCACTCCAACGGGTACTGCAAAGCCGAAGAATGCAGCTACTCCCTCCACGCCCATCACTAATCAACAAGGCGGATCACATCACCAGAAACACAGGCATCCCCCTCCCCATGGCGGAGGCGATTAAAGAGAGAGGAATGGGCGGTGAGCCATTCTAGATATACACTTATGAATGAAAAAGGCTCACTCCCTGCTGACTTCGCCCAGGCGTTTTCCAGAGATGACTGATCTATCTTGCAGGGTGATATCCGCATTGGAGGCATATTGATCCCGTTTCTTGATCAGTAACCAGGCTTTCTCTCCCAACCGTTTCTGTCGGATGAGCGCGAATTCCCCGCGCAATTTTTCTCCGAATAGCAGAAAACGGAGCTCCCCCTGGTTGAGCTGTGCTCTAACCTGCTGCTGCATTTCCTCTTTGGTTTTCCCCGAGAGGGGTCTGTATGTTCCCTGATCCCAGACGATGACTTCTCCTGCTCCATACTCACCCTCTGCGATCACCCCTTCGAAGGTTCGATACTCCAGGGGATGATCTTCCACCATGATCGCCAGCCGTTTCTCTTTTGGGTTCAGCGATGGGCCTTTCGGCACTGCCCAGCTTTTCAAGACGCCATCGAGTTCCAACCGAAAATCGTAATGAAGACGGGAAGCCTGGTGCTTTTGCACCACAAAGACGAGAGAGTCTTGCATGTTCTTCACCTCCTCTTCTGGTATTGGTTCTTCAGGCACATTCTGCCTCTTGTTAAATGCCTATGTGCTGATCCGTAGTGAGTACTGGTGCGAAGAGATCACCAAGTTGCTGGACGCGCTCGAGTATCACCTGGGGGGTCAGATCCGCGGGGTGAATCTTGCCGACATCCAGTTCTTCCCAGGTGAGCGGCGTGGATATCGTGGGATGAGGAGCGCTGGCGCGCAGGGTGTAGGGGGCCGCCGTGTTGCGACCTACGCTGTTCTGTCCAGGGTCAATCGTGACGTGCTCTCCCCGGTGTGTCGGACCCTGAGCGATGGCGATCAGATGCGGATAGGTGGTAGCAAGCTGCTGCCCCACCGCTTTGACCCAACTGCGTACGCGCTCGAAGGTATACCCAGCTGCTAACGGCACGTAGATATGAAGCCCGCGTCCACCGCTGGTCTTCGGATAGGCAGTGATTCCTGCTTGCTCGAGCTTGTCATGGAGCCGCAGCGCTGCCTGCCGAACGTCGGTGAAAGACGCCGTATCGCCGGGGTCCAGATCAAAAATGGCTTGATCGGGCTGCATGAGGTCCGGGATATGGGAACTCCAGAGGTGAAATTCGATGGCCCCCTCGTTGGCGAACCAGATCAGGCCAGCTACAGTGTCGATCAGCGGCAAAGAAACCAGGTGCGCGGCCGTCTTGGGACGGTACTGGGCCCTGCGGAGCCAGTCGGGAGCAGAGTCAGGGCAGTTGCGCAGGTAGTACGATTGTCCAATGACCCCTTCGGGGAAAAAGCGCAGCGTCACCGGACGGTCTTTGAAATAGGGGAGCGCTACAGGAGCGATCTGCCGGTAATAGTGCAGCATATCGCCTTTGGTGAACCCCGTCTGTGGCCAGTAGAGTTTCTCAAGGTGCGAAACCTGTATGGTCTGGCTTCCTAGTTGCCACGTTTCAGATGAGCCGCTCATACGGATGGACTTCTCACTATCGTGCTTGCTGTGGTCGTTTTTACTGTGCTCGCCATCTTGATATGTCTCTACCAAGCAAGATGGAATGGTTCTCATGATATATATTGTATCATCGGCTCTGTCGATTATCGATGTTTGGACTACATGAGAGGCAGAGACCAGGGAGATCCTATTTGCAAACGATCGCCCGAGAGAGTAATGTTCCCAAGAGGAACCACACCAAGCCCTGAAGCAACTCGACGAAAAGAAAGAGGAACATCCTGTGGAATTTGCACATCTTGCGCACACCTTCGAAAAACTGGAAAAAACCAGCTCCCGGTTGGCTTTGATTACGATTTTAGCGGAGCTGTTTCGTTTGATCGACAGCCCAGATGAAATAGAAAAGGTCTGCTACCTCCTTCAGGGAAGGGTGGCGCCGTTCTTTGAAGCCCTTGAGATCGGCATGGCGGAGAAAACCGTGGCCAGTTCGATTGCCATCGCTTATCACGTCACTCCGGAGCACGTTTTCACGTTGTATGCAACGCTTGGTGATCTGGGACTGGTTGCAGAGCAGCTCAGGAAACAGGCAGAAATGGAGTCGAGCGTCTTACGTGTAGAGGATGTGTTTCAGGCGTTGAAAACCATTGCACAGACATCAGGGAAAGGAGCGGTCGAAAGACGAATTGCGTTGCTCGCTGATTTACTCAGACAAGTTGATAGTGTGCCGGCGAAATATGTCGTGAGAATTGCAATGGGAAACCTGCGGCTGGGCATCGGTGACGCGACCATGCTGGATGCGTTGGCAACGGCAAAATTTCACGATACACACAAGCGCAAAGTTTTGGAAGGGGCCTATAATAAAACATCAGATCTCGGGCTCATCGCCAGGACGTTATGGGAGCATCCCAGGGAGGAGGATGCTTTACGCGCGGTTGCACGATTAGATGTCCAGGTTGGGAAGCCGATTCGCCCGCAACTCGCGGAACGTTTACCCGATGCCGAAACCATCATCAAGAAAATGGGGGTGGTGGATGTGGAATATAAATACGATGGATTGCGCACGCAGATCCATAAAGATGGGCAGCAGGTGACCATCTTCTCACGCAATCTGGAAAACATGTCACAGATGTTTCCGGAAATCATTGAAGGAACCCGCAAGCAAGTACCAGCGCACAGCGTCATTCTGGATGCAGAGGCCCTCGCCTATAATCCAGCATCGGAAGAATTCCTGCCATTTCAGGAAACAAGCAGAAGACGGCGAAAATATAATATCGAAACAATGGCTCAACAAATGCCGCTGAAAGCCTTCGTGTTTGACATCTTGTACAAAAACGGGGCATCGCTCCTGGAGAAACCGCTGGTTGAACGCGTGAAGATTCTCGAAGAAACCATTCAACCTGATGACATTCTTGTGCTCACGAGTCATCAGATCGTGAGAGATGCCAAAACGCTCTCACTCATCTTCGAAGAGGCCATCAGCAAGGGGTTGGAGGGCGTGGTGGTCAAAAAGCCGGACAGTCCCTACGAAGCAGGGGCGAGAAATTTCAATTGGGTCAGCTGGAGCATTGCAGGACACCATCGACTGTGTCCTGCTGGGATACATTTTTGGGAGGGGCAAGCGCGCGGCACTCGGGGCGGGCGCACTGCTCGTGGGTGTGTATGATCCAAAGCAGGATATGTTCGTCACTGTATCAAAAATTGGCACGGGTTTAACTGATGAAGAATGGCGGAGTATCAGGGAGCGCACAAAAGGACTGGTAGTTGATCATAAGCCGGCCCGCGTCTTCTCGTTGATTGAACCAAGCGTGTGGCTCGAGCCGAAAATCGTCGTCGAAGTGTTGGCAGATGAAATCACGCGTTCGCCCATTCATACCGCTGGAAAAGTAGGAGATGAGCCGGGATATGTGTTTGGGAGGTGAGCAGATTAGAAGAGGTCGGGAGGGGGAACGTCTGCGCCAATCAAGGCGGCAATCAGCAGTAACCCCACGATGATAAGGAGTCCTATCCACAGCATCAGGTCTGTTTCCTTTCCTCTGTTTCTTGATGTGATACCCAGAACAGGAAGGTATATTCACAGTTCCAGTATGCACGAAACAAGGCTGTCATACTATCAAACATGCCACTGTCGGACTGTGGGATGTTCCACACGCTCTGGGGTAGCACTGCCGGTGGTGTGTTTCTCATCTTTTGTCGATGAGTCAAATAACGGCTGCCTTATTCCTTCATCTCCATCTGTGGATTCCATACGATCTCCCACAAATGATCATCAGGGTCCTGGAAATAGTCTGCGTAGCCACCCCAAAATGTATCCTGGGCAGCGGCCCACACACCTGATGCCCACTACATCTCAACCGGCCCCCTTCCCCTCCCCTGAGCGTGTCTCGTGATTGGGATGGAGGTGGATGAGCCAGTGCAAATGGAGTGATGCCCCTGGTGGGCATCAGGCGCAAGGTGTCCTTCAAAAAGTGTCGGGGAGAGAGCAGGTGGTAACGGGTTGGTGGCTTCTTTCTCTGGTAACTGGTACTTCTTCAAGACAAATCCAGTTCATCGTGCTCGAGGGCTTGAAGTAAATGACGAAATTCCATGCTCTCCTCTTGAGCAGCCTCTCGTTTCCGCTCAAAAAACGCATGCGTGAAGAGAACATGGTGGTCGTGTTGCAAGCAATAGTCTTTACACCTGTTGATCTCGTTCGTACCGACATTAGGATCACCAGACCCTACTTGCGGTAGCTGATAGGTTCCATATATGGCCGCTCTTTTCTTTTTCCATCGGAACTTTCTCATGATGCCCTTCTCTGTTGCGAGAACGCTGGTGTGGTCTTCTCTCTGGTTAGACGTAGCAGCATCAGGAAGTTTGCCGAGATGCCGAGGCAATCTGGCTCGGGCTGGGGGTAAAATTCATGATGTGTCCGAACGCATTGACTTTCAAGAGATAGGTGGATGTGTCATCGAGAGTAGCCCAGTCAGTTTCAGGAAGCTCTCGTTTGTATTTTTTCCCTCTGGCGGTCTGAAAGCATACCACATATTTCTCTTGTGTGCTCTCTACCCGCTCCTGAGTACTGCCGTCAAGTACGTCTGCTGGCCAATGAAGCGTAGCGCGCGCCGTCCCCTCTGCCAGGAGTTCCCTACTCTTGACCCACTGCTGTATTTCATAGGTGTATTTGGTGCGTTCGCGCGTGACGAAGCCATAGACTGGTTGCGTTGTCGTGGTTGTCTGACCATTTACCGACGTTGTCGTTGTCTCATCGCGGATATGCTCATAGGATTGATAGTGCTCGACTTCCCTGTGCTGGTTTCTGCTCCCAGCCGGAAAGCCACTAGATGAGGTTCCAAGCACCCAGATATAGTGTTCGAGAAATACCTTTCTGTACCAGGAAAATCCTTCAATGGTAGCAATCAAGGTGCGGCGGACGAAGAAAGCCATCACCGTTAGAGCAAAGATGAGAAGAAGCCCGCCCAGGAGAGCGAACGTCAGAATGGCCTGTTCATTCATGCGAGACATCCTTTATGAAATACCGAGAGGTAGCTGTCTTTTCCTATGGCGAAGCTGAAATCGCAGCTTGTATCTATATGGACGTATCATTTGATGGATTTTACAATGTGACGTCATCTCCACATTATTTTGTAACGGATGCTTACCACCTTTTCTCCTGATGTTCAACAGGCTGAAAGATTGTGCGCCGTCCGCTGGCTGTGATCATTCTAAGCAGAGAATATAAATTAAAAACTAAACCTGATGTAAAAGCCTCTTTACAGGAGTAAGATCTATAGCAAACCAGGAACATCTTGACGTCCTCAAACAAGGGGTGGAGGTATGGAACCAATGGAGAAGATAGCATCCAAAGATAGCGCTCGACCTCAGTGGAGCCGACCTGAGCCATGCAGACCTGAGCAGAGCCACAGGAGTTTTTGCTCTTGTAACTCATCTTTGAGTAGAGAGAGTATCTATTTCACGATGAGCTTATTTATGTAACTCTCTCACGTACAAGTATGTAATTGAGGATGATAGATAGGATATGCAGCAGTACCCTCTCGTTCAGTGTGCTGCGTTCTGGGTGGAGTGAGCAGGTGGAGTGGATGGCATCTGGTGACCGAGTGCCCTGCTGAAGAAAGAAAGGAAAAGGTACAATGCTAAGACAAACTGTTCCTTCGGAAATAGAATCAGCCATTACGACGACGAAAACGACCCGGGTCTCGCTCTGGCGTGCACGCGCCATTGCTTTTTTGCGCATTGCCTTTGGACTCATCTGGGCCATTGATGCCTGGTTTAAGTGGCAACCCGGATTTATCAGCTCGTTTACCGACCAGATCACTAAGGCCAAACAAGATCAACCGCAGGGGGTGCAGTCATGGCTCTCCTTCTGGGCGCATCTTGTGGGCAGCAATCCGCACTTCTTCGCCTACCTGGCTGCTGCGATGGAGACCGCCCTCGCCGTTTTCTTGATACTCGGCCTGCTAACCCAACTGACCTGTCTTGTGGGCATTGTGTGGTCGCTGGCCATCTGGGCTATTCCCGAAGGATTCGGCGGCCCCTACAAGCCGGGAGATAGTACTGATGTCGGGACGGCGTTGCTGTATGCCTTGATGTTTGCCGTCCTCTTCGCGATTGCAGCCGGTCGCTACTACTCGATTGATCAGTGGTTGACGCCACGGTTAAGTCGCTTCGGGTTCCTGGCTGCTGGCGTTCCCAGGCGTGGGCGCCAATGACCCGTCGTGAAGTGATTCCTGCTCAGAAGTCAGCACGCAAACCAACAGCACTCCTGTCCATTCTGACGAGAGGGTGTGAGAAAAGACGGAACAATGATACAGAGCAAGACGGTAAAACAGACAATTCGAGCCTGCACTCCCTACTACAGGCGGAAGGACCACTCATTTGAAGCTACGGGTTCGTTATCTGCCTCAGTCGGTGGTCAATGAGTTGCTTGAGCATCTCTTCTGAAATGGGGTGATCGAGAGGAACACGAATGGCGCCTTTGGAGAAGCCATACTCATGCAGTTGATCTTTCAGATCTTCTATCACTTGACCGCTATAGGGATAAATACCAATATGATTTTTGCGAGCGTCAAAACCAAGAAACGGCTTGCCCTGATATGTGAGGGTCGGCATGCCGTAGACAATCGCTTCTTCTGCACTTGGCACGCTCTTTTTGGCAAGCGTGCGAATGCGCTCAAGCTCTTTCCTTTTCGATGGTTCAACTTTTGTCAGATAGTCATCTATCACTGTCATACCAGTACTATATCATACCAGCCAAGACAATTGTTTCCCATGCGAAGCATTCTCAATGAGGGCTACCGCAGCTCCCGTTTCCAGATCGAGGTGGTTATTGCCTATCCGGTCAACCGGAATTACTCAGCTTGTTACTTCCCTTTCCTGATATAGTTTATCCTCTTGTTGGATATGTATTTCTAGTTGTGGGCTCCATTCGCGAGCAAAATCGCTAATGCCCCTTCCCTGCGAGCAGGCGCTTTGACAGCAACGATTGTTCGCCCGAGATGGTATTGCTCATCATAACGGCGAATCTCATCATCAGAGAGGCCGAAATCCTTAAGGTCTTTGGTGAGTTCGTCATGAGCAGTAGCCCTATCATGAGTGAAGAAGCGTTTGATCCCCTGCCAAAAATCAGTGTGAGGGTTTTCACCAGGGCCAGAATAGTAAATCTGATCGGAACTAAATCCTGCGTTTTGCAGTTCCTCTACAGCAGCGTCGGCCAGAGCACGATCATTGAAGACGCCGACAACGGTCTGTTGGGCATTTATTGCCATAGCTGTTCTCCTCTCTCTTTGCATCATGCAAAAGAACCTATATCTATCACGCGGTAGGTGAAGATATCGATACTCTTGCACTTGCTTCGTTTCCTCCAAAGTAATTTCATAGCCAACTTAGTCATGTACTCCGACTCATCAATTTGCTACAATGTTTTTCCTCAGTCTTGATTATGAAAAAAATAGCAGCGTAAACTAGCTCTTTTACCTCACGGGAACGGGAAGATGCTAGTCCAAATGATAAGGGCTGTGAGAATGGTCATGATTATGGTCGTGGCCCAGGCCACGAAGTTGTAGAAGCGCCTATTGACGTAGCGGCCCATCAAGCGGCGGTCGTTGCACAGTATGAGCATCAAGACGAGTACGAGAGGCAGCAGCATTCCGCCGACGATGTTGGGCAGGTTCAGCACAAAGACCAGTCGATCCTTTGGCACGAACAGGGTTATACCGGCGCCTACTACAATGATGAAGGTGTAGAGGAACAGGAACTGGGGGGCCTCTTTGAAATTGTGGCCAACGCCTCGCTCCCAGCCAAATGCCTCGGCAATCGAATAGGCGGTAGAGAGTGGTAGAACGCTGGCAGCCATCAATGAAGCGTTGAGCAGCCCAACGCCAAAAAGGATTTCGGCAATGTGCCCATTTCCACCTACCAGTGGTGCAAGCGCGAGCGCGGCATCTTTGGCCTCTTTGATCTGAATATGGTGGACGAACAGGGTCGCGCCAGTACTGACGACGATGAAAAAGGCGACAAAGTCCGTGAGAAATGCGCCTACATAGGTATCGATCTGCTCGTAGCGCAAGTGGGCTACCGGAATCTGCTTGTCGGCGATGGCTGACTGCTGGTAGAACTGCATCCAGGGAGCAATAGTAGTGCCAATCACAGCGACAAGTGTAAGCAAATAGCCCTGATTCAGTTGTATAGGCGGCATAATGGTATCATGGAAAACTTGCCCCCAGTCGGGGTGAACGAGGAAGCCACTGAAAATATAACTCGCGTAGATGATACACAGCGCCAACAGGATGCGCTCGACGTATTTATAACTGCCGCGAATGACCAGCACCCACACGATGATTGCCGCCACCGGAATGGCAATGTAGGGGCTGACGCCGAATATATCCATTGCCCCGGCAATACCCGCGAACTCGGCGACCGTAGTGGCGAGGTTCGCGATCAATAGTAAGATCATGCTCCAGAAGGTGATGCGCACACCGAAGCGTTCGCGGATGAGGTCGGCCAGCCCTTTTCCGGTGACGACGCCCATGCGTGCCACCATTTCCTGGACGACGGCCAGGCTGATCGTGACCAGGACTACAGCCCAGAGCAAGCCGTAGCCATATTGCGCACCCGCCAGAGAGTAGCCGGTGATGCCCGTGGCATCGTTATCCACGTTGGCGGTAATAAGGCCAGGGCCAATGACCGAGAGCAGTATCAAAAGCAGACGCGCCTGACCCGGAGCGTGGCAAATTTTGTTGGTGTGATATCTTTTTTCGTAACTTCTTTTTTCAAGGAAGTCCTCCTTGTTGTATTTCGAGGACAGAATCGATGAGCGCTTCCAGCACAGGGACTTCCCCTTACAGCTAGCACGTAGCATGCTGGCAAGTGGCTTCCGAGGAAGTGCCTTCTGTAGCAATGCGGATTGTGACCGTACGCATCAGACAGCAGGAACGTAGAGGAGTGAGAGGAGGATGACAAAGGTGCCGGAGTTGCTCCGGCACTGAGAGGAACACACCTCACACTGCTCGCTTTTCATTTGTAGGTTTGTAGGAAAAGCGAGTGGTGAGGTGATAGTGCAGGTCAATGCAGATCAAGAATGAAGCACTATCAACTTAGGAGCGCCTTTCCTATAGAAACAATGTAGACACCTCCAACTGCTGGGAGGTTGACTACCACTGTTGTCCATACGGACTTATCTGCTTTGTCGTTACAAATCGGGTCAAATACCCACTATACGAATCGATCAAGGCAAGAGAATTGCGGCTAAAATTTCAGATTTGTGTTTCTTATCCTGCCTCCAAGACGTAACTTAGGTAGAAATATTGTGAGGTCTAACAAACACGAGGGAGGCAAAGGGAAGCATGCAATATATCCCATCTCGTCTTGTACAAGAGTTGTGGAATGCTACGCCTGAACGCCGCTGGCAGGCACTGCGCGAACGTGTGCATGAGCGTCTAGAAAAAGGAGGAGAGTTCGTAGGTGTTCGGCCGACGACGCTTCTCCAGAGTATCAGCCAGCTGGAGCATACCGGTGCTGAATATCCGGATACGGTAGACGAACTCAATCGAATACTCAATGAACAGGTCCGCGAGATAGGTGAGTAACTGATGAGTTTGGAATGATTTGTCATTCCTGCCGCTATTTTCTTGTGATGATGAACAGCAAATAAATAATCTGGGTATCCGTTTGTAGGGGCGCGATGCATTGTGCCCATATCCCCGGCCGATTCACGGATCCAGGGCGCAATTATGAATCTTCAAAAATGAATGGGGGATATGGTGGTGGATGGCGGGCGACGCAAGCGTCCCCTCCCCACATCCGCATCCACCCTCGCCCCTACTATGTGAGCATCGCAGCAAGAACCAGCAGGGCGGAGGGTCCCCACCCACGTTCCCGCCGTTACCATGTGAGCGTCGCAGCAAGAGCCACCAGGGCGACCGCAAGGATCCCCACCCCACATCCGCACCACTCCCGCCCTTACAATGACTACGGGGAAGCACCTCCCCAGGCTCGCTTGCTGTAAGGGCAGGGGTGGTGCGGATGATGTCGTATGACAAATGTCATCCCAATCTCATGAGGGTCTTCACTACCGACTAACCTTGTCTGCCCGTATACTTGCTCCAGAAGAGACGAGGGTGAGTTTACTGAGCCGAACTCTTCAGCCTGCGCTAATACAAATTGTCACCAATACCATTTCGGAAAAGGGAGTAGAAAGCAAATGAATTTAATTGTTGAACTTGAAAATGAGCAAAAAACAGTTTCTGAACGCAAAATTGTGATGGATGTACAGAATATTACGAAAAGTCTTCCTCTCGGTCGAGAGCGTATCGAGATTCTCAAGGGGATTAGCTTCTCGATTTGCAGCGCAGAGTTTGTCTCCATCGTAGGGCCTTCTGGTTCAGGCAAAAGCACGCTGCTGGGCATTATCGCTGGCCTGGACAATCCTACGAGCGGGCAGGTGCTGATCGATGGCGTTGATATCACACGGATGAGCGAGAGCAGGCTGGCAACGGTGCGCAATAGCAAGATTGGCATGGTGTTCCAGGCATTTAACCTGATCCCGACGCTGACAGCGCAGGAGAATGTGGAGATTCCTTTGTATCCTTCCTGCAAACGGTGAACAGTTTCATGGATGTGCTCATCGCTATCGCCTCGCTCTCACTGATCGCGGCTCTCCCACAGGCTCGGTCACCGACCCAATCAGCTCTCAGGCGGCGAGCAGCAGCGCGTAGCAATCGCGCGTGCCCTGGCAGCCGATCCCGCCCTGGTGATCGCCGACGAGCCAACCGGCAACCTGGACGCCCGCAACGGTGAAAATGTGCTTAAGCTCATCACCGAATTACGCGAGCAGACCGGCAAAACGTTTATTATCGCCACGCACGACCCGGTAGTCGCCTCACATGCGGACCGCGCCATTCGCATCGTCGATGGTCGAGTTGCCGAGATCGACGACTCTCAGGGCGTTATCACGCAATAATATCCAGGAAGGAGGCAATGCAAATGAAAGCTTCAATGTACTTTTCATATACCACGCGCTCGCTGCTGCGCGGCGGGCAGCGTACCATACT
>VBFM01000303.1:614-9705 GCA_005882595.1 Chloroflexota bacterium | reverse complement strand
ACGAATTGCAAGAGGCCGTACTGGTCAACAAACGCCTGCTCGAAGAAAAGCTGGGCGTCCCCGTACGCGCATTCGCCTATCCCTACGGACGCTTTAACCAGGCTGTCCAGGAGGTAGTACGCCAACACTACGAGATTGCGTTCGCGGTTGAGGACGGCGGTTGGAACGCTCGAACGTACCGGTTTGCCATCAACAGGCTTACTGTCTCTCCTGGGTGGAGTAGCGAGGAGTTTGCGACTTTGCTAGAGAGCTTGAGAGCCAATTGTGCTGCTAATTTGTAGGGAAAAATGTAACAGACGTTACGATAGTGTGCAAATACCGCTCATTTTGCTCGGTATTATTTTTGAATGGTTGAGTTTAACCATGCAAAGAGGAGGTGGGAGAGTTGGAAACGGGAGAGTGCTGGTGTCGCTGATCATGGAACGATTCCTTTCTGATAGAGAAGAGTGGGCAGACAGCAGGAAGGGCGAGATGGTTCTAAGGAGAGTATAGCCGGTGGGGAAAATGTAGGAGGGTTTGGGATTCTCAGGGCGAGTGAGCGCTCATTCCTCTCTTCTTTCTCACCGGGCTGGTTGGGCTTCTCTGACTCACGAATCGAGAAGCGGCAACGCGCTTTCCCACTACCGCCGCTTCCTCGATGGAAAGCAGCACCGCTTCAGGATGAGCAGCCAGATAGCTGGAGGCGGCTTGCGCCGTCGAGAAAAAGAGGGACTGCTCACAGAACGTGGCTCGCACACAGTCCTGGCGATTGGCCGGGATGATGAGTGACATGACACTGTGGGATGGGGTCAGGTCTCTGACTACCCCTTCGGGCGTGGCCACAAACGTAATGAACTGTTCGGTGCTCGGGCAGGTCGAGGACACGTGCGCTGTCTGCCCCAAAGAGGGGGGAAAGAGCACCGTATCAAAGGCGCACCAGGTAAAGAGGACCTTCCCGTCTAGCTGAAAGCGATGGCGGGTCGGCATCAGGGTGACGCCCCAGCCAATAATATTGCCCTCAGAATCAAACTCGGTATCCCGCACGCGTGCGAGGCGGTGTTCCAGTTCGTTCTGGTTGATCTGCAGCGAGGTCGCAAGACTCGCTCTCGAGAGCGGCTTGCCTCTGCTCACCTGATGGAGAATCGAGCGGCAGAGGTCTTCCTGCTCACATTGTAACTGCTCGGATAAACGCTGGGCAATCGCGTCAAGTGAAAGACGTGGCATGGGTTCCTTCCTGTTCTGTTGTGAACGTTCTGCTTTCCATGGGTGCTGCGTACTTCAACTGACACAGCAACTGAGGCGATTCACGTCTTTAGTAAACGAGATGGCGACCAACTTGAGGGCCTCGGCCATCGTCGGATAGACATGGATCAGATCAATGAAGTCGTCTGTCGTAGCCCCGAACCGAAGCGCCATTGCCGCCTCGTGGATCACCTCTCCGGCATTGGTGCCCAGCATGGAGACCCCAATGACCCGGCGCGTTGCATCGTCCAGAACCATCTTGATGACGCCACGGGTATCGCGGATGGCCCCGGCACGTGGAACCACACTCAAGGGGATAGTGTTACAATTGCAGGCAATCCCGGCAGCCGCCGCTTCCTCGTCCGTCAGGCCCACCACTGCCACCTGGGGGTCGGTAAAGATGACGCGCGGGATCACCACATGATCTACCTCACGCAGTCGCTCCCTAGAGAGCGCGTTGTGCGCGGCGATCTTGCCGTCATGCGCGCCCACCGGCGTCGCCATCTGGCTTTCGGTTTCTCGTCCAATCACGTCACCTGCAGCCCAGATATGAGGGATGGACGTTTGCAGGGTGCGATCCACGCGTACAGCTCCCGTTGCGTCAACCTCCACGCCCACCTGCTCCAAACCAAGCTCCCGCGTGTTGGGGCGGCGTCCCGTAGCGATCAGGAGCTTTTCGGCAGTGAATGTCTGGTGGCCCTCATGATGCAGGGTCGAGAGGATCACTCCCTCTCCTGCGCGCTCTACGCCGCACGCCTGCTCTGACGTAACAATGCGTAACCCCTCCTCCCGAAGCAGATCGGTGAGGGCCTCGGCGATTTCCGGCTCGTAGCCAGAGAGAATGCTCTTGCCGCGCGTGACGAGCGTGACCTGAGTACCAAAGCGGGCAAACATCTGGCCCAGTTCAAGCGCAATGGCGCCGCCACCTAAAACGCACAGCGAGCGAGGCTGTTCGCGCAGTTCGGTTTCCCAGGGGTCATCGGCAGAACTCAGCAAATCGCTGGTCAGGTAGGAAACATCAGCCAGCCCTGCAAGAGGGAGAATATATGGGGTTGATCCGGTTGCGATCAGGATTTGTTCCCCAACCAGGCGGCGTACCTCCTCGGCGCTACGCACCTCCACCTCATGATCGGAAACAAAGGTCGCCCGGCCTGGCACAACCTGGATACGCTCGGGATGGTCGAGCAGGCTCTCGTACTTGTGGGCGCGGTATTCCTGGACGATCTCGTCTTTCTGAGCGACCAGTTCTGCCCAATTGACCGGCATCTGCACCGGGAACAGGCCTGGATAATGAGGGTGGGCGGCCTCGTAAACAAGGCGGGCGGCCTCGATCAGATTCTTGGAAGGCAGGCACCCGCGATTGGGGCAGGTGCCGCCTACCGTGCGATATTCGGTCATGGCGACGGTTTTGCCCAGTTCGGCTGCATGCAGGGCCGCGGCAAAGGCGGTCGAGCCGCTGCCGAGAATCACCAGGTCGTAGGACGCGTGTGTGAACGTCATCGTGTCGTGTCTCTTCCTCTCCGTTTGGCGTTTCGTGGAGCGGCACTCGACCAGATCAATGGCATAGGAATCAACCTCCACAGGGAATATATGCCCGTTGCTCACGCTTCTCGACCGACAATCTGATCAAGCGTCTCTTGCTGGTCGAGCGCATCAAGCATGGGACAGGCACTTGCGGGTCCTTGTCCGGTACAAAGTGTGGCCACCTGGAGCAAGGCTTGCCGCATGCGTTGTAGCTCGAGCAATTTCTGCTCCACCTCAGCGATTTTCGCCTCGGTGCGCCCCTTGACCTCTTCACAGGAAGTCTGTCCGTCCACGCGTAGCAGCAGCAGCTCCGTAATCTCCTTAAGCGAGAAACCAAGCTTTTGGGCACGTTTAATAAAGTGGAGACGCTTGATGACCTGCTCGGAGTATTGACGATAGCCAGAGGCGCGGCGCGGCGGTTCCTCTAGCAGGCCCTGGCGCTCATAGAAACGAACGGTTTCCACCCCGACCCCGGCTCTGTGGGCAACTTGCCCAATCGAGAGCATATCCATCGCTGTTCCTCCTTCAAAAAGAAGTATACACTCTGTAGTATGGTACAGAGTCAAGAGGAAGGCGATCGGGTCTTTATCACATCTTTCAGAACTTGCAGCATGTCTTTGTAGGGTGTACACTCCTCTTACAATTTACAATGCGTTTGAACAAAGCTATCCTATGGCCCTACTACCAAATGGGGAAAGGCTTCCCTAACTAAAGCTACGGAAGAGGAACTATTCAATGCGCCGTACAAAGATAGTCTGTACGATAGGCCCAGCTACAAATAGCGAGGAAAAACTGGAACAGCTCATGCGCGCGGGGATGAATGTGGCGCGCCTTAACTTCTCACATGGCACCCATGATGAGCATCGGCAAGTTATTGAACGTGTGCGTGCTATTTCTGCCCGCCTTGACTGTGCGGTGGCTATTTTACAGGACTTACAGGGGCCGAAAATACGCACCGGCGCTCTCCAAGACGGGAAGCCTGTCAGCCTTGTTGATTACCACTCGTGATATCGTAGGTAATGGACAGATCATCTCAACAACCTATGAGAATTTACCGCAAGATGTGAAGCCAGGTGACCGCATTTTGCTAGACGATGGTTTGATGGAACTGCGCGTCCTGAGTGCGAACGAAACCGATGTGCAGTGTCTGGTAGTGCATGGCGGAGTGCTGAAAGAGCATAAAGGCATCAACTTGCCAGGTGTTGCGGTAAGTTCTCCTGCGCTGACAGAGAAGGATCGTGATGATTTGCAGTTTGGCATCAAACACAGAGTTGATTACGTGGCACTCAGCTTTGTACGCAGTCCAGAAGATATCCGTGAGGCAAAACACCTGATCCGACAGTATACAACAGAGCTATATAGGGGAGAGGAAGAGCGAGATATCCCGCTCATCGCAAAAATTGAGAAGCCGGAAGCAGTCGAGCAACTTGATAAAATTCTTGAGGTAGCCGATGGCGTGATGGTAGCGAGAGGCGACCTGGGCGTTGAAATGCCCCAGGAGAAAGTACCATTGATACAAAAGCGCATTATCGCCAGGTGCAACGAGCAAGGCTTACCTGTCATCACAGCGACGCAGATGCTTGAGTCGATGATCACCAATCCTCGTCCTACCAGGGCAGAGGTTAATGACGTGTCAAATTCTATTCTTGATGGAACCGATGCCGTGATGCTCAGCGCTGAAACATCGGTAGGCGCTTTTCCCATCGAGGCGGTTCAGATGATGGCCCGTATAGCATTGGAAACCGAAGCCAACTATTACGCTGCCGGACAGCCTATCCATAGACATCACTCTCTTGCTGAGGCGGTCAGCCATGCAGCGCGTGCGCTTGCAGAGGCCACGAATGTACAACACATCGTTGTCTTCACCCGCACTGGAAACTCGGCTCGACTCATCTCAAAAGACCGTCCTCGCGTGCCTATTCTGGCGTATACTCCCTCCAAACACGTCTACTATCAACTCGCGCTGTGGTGGGGAGTGTGGCCGTATCGTATCGGTATGCGGGGAACAACAGAGGAGTTGATAGCCGACGTTGAAAAGCGCCTGCTAGACGACAAGCTCGTGCGGCAGGGAGAATACGTCGTGATTATGGGTGGGATGCCTATTGCAAGCCAGGCACGCACAAACTTCGTCAAGCTGCATCGTGTCGAGGGCGGTAGCTAAAGACAAAACAAGCTCTGTGTACGATGCCAAACTCCCCCCTCTGCGGTAGAGCGTTCCACCATCTACTCTGCCAGGTAGAACCAGCTCTCGAAGTCGCTCGCGCGGGCGCTCGTTCCGGAGGGTAACAGCAAGGCGTGGCGCGGAGTCGTTCCATCGCCTTGCACTCCTCTGGTGCCGAATGTTTGTCCATCCAGGTAGAGCACTTGATTTCCTGCATAGCCCCAGATCTGACTCCCTTTCAATGTCACGCGCACGCGAGGTCTGTGTTTGGGGCTACGGAAAAAGATGTCGAGCTTGTTAAAGAGTTCGGCCAATCCTCCTTCCTCTTCATGGCCCCACCGCCAATAGATATTGTTGGCGCTCACCTCGATATGGCCGCTCATGATAAAACTGCTTTCTCCATCGCCTGGCAGCGTCGGTTCGACCGAGAGAATCATCGAGCCGGAATTCACAGACAGCGGGTCGGGCTCGCCGTCCAGGGTGATATGCAGACCATCTTTCAAGATAGCACGCGGATAGTCGGCATCATTCACCCAGTTAATGCCAAGAATGCGCATAGCCTGCGAGGCCAACGGACCAAAACGCCTGCGGCAATCCTGCACCTGTACGTTCTGGGCAAGCAGTACACGCGCCAGGCGAGCGTAGTGATGGTGCACACCGGCACGTTCCTGTGGAATGGGGTTTACATTAGGCACAGCGTAAGGAGGCCATTCGATGTCGCCCTTCTCGGTACGGGCTGGGATGAGCCAGTAATCTCCATTTTTATAGACACCTGGAGAGAACTGTACCTGGATGCCACTTTCGACGTCAACCCACGCGCCATTCATCGTGATAATGCCGCCTCCGTCCCAGCGGCGAATTTTTGTATGCTGCTCTCCATCGATCTGCGGCGGCCCCTGCTCCAAGAGGAGCGCCTTTGTGATGGGATCAACCTCTTTGATACGCACAAAATGCCCCGGCAGCCCATTCAATTCTCTCTCATCGTTGAGCAGTTCTACCCATTGTCCCGCGCTGAAACCCCGATCGTCGTCAAGCCCAATACCCTTTACCACTACCTTGTTGTCCACCACGGTTTCAATCAAGGCGACGACCGAGCCGTTGTCACGCGACCACTTGAAGCTAGGACCCTCCTGAGCATCGCTTCCACGATGCACTTGCACACGATACAATTGATTCTCCAGGCGCTGATAGCCCGGATTTCCCGCATCGCCGCCGGTATACGTACGCGCATTCATCATGCCGGGCAGTGAAGCCGTCAAAGCATCCCATTCACTGAACGAGGAATTACAGGTCAACGTGCTGGAATACGTGGCGATCTCCTGCTCAAGCTCCGCCTTGCTGTCCTCTATCTGTCTCCTTTTACTTCTTCCCTGACCACCGCTTTGTATTTCAGCGAGCTGCTGCAACAGGTCCTGGCGCTTTGCGAGTGTGCCACGGAATTCAGCTTGCAGTTCAATGGGAAGAATCTTTACCTGCCAGACGGTCTGCTGGCGCGTGGCGGTATCAATGCCGCCGAGGGCCGCTTCAAGCATATACTCGTCGTCGAGCGAGGTCACGGAGCGTTTCCACGCATCGATATAGATGACGAGAAGATAGTGATTCGCGTGCAAATTGAGCGTCGGCAATTTGGTATCGTCTGGATAGGTGGCAAAGGCGGGACCAGGGTACTCGCGCTCGGTGGTGGGACAATAGGATTGGGTTGTGTAGGTCGTGACGCGGCGCAGGTAGAGGTCCTTTTCATCTTTCAAGCCGGTCGTATCGTAGTTGGTTTTGTCGGTCAGGAGCGTCAAGCTCTGCTGAGTCGCATCAATACCAAGAACGCGGAAGAGCTTGCGGACCTGCATTTGCGCATCCAGAAATTCGACCCACTGGCCTTTCCGGAAATCCTGTCCATCGACATTCCAGCTTTGCACCTGCACATGGTTTTCATCCAGAAAGCGTACCGGAACAGGAGTAGCCTCGTTCAACTCACAGAGTATGCCATCGACATACATGCGCCCGGGCGAGATCGTCAGATCGGTGTTATCGGGGGTAAAGCCGATTCTAAAGCCGCCTCCTGCCTGTGGCACACCGCACTGCCCGATGACGTCCAGCGCCTCGGTCTCATTACGGTGCTGGTAGATGGCCTGCTGCTCGTTCCAATCGGCATCCAGTTGAACCCGACCTTGCTGCATTACAACGCCAACGTAGTGCTTTTTGGGGTCAAATGTCACACGGCTTATATCACTCATTCCTCATCTCCTGTTCTCAGGGCAGGGGTAAGCCCAGCCCGTACTATACAACTACCAGGGCAGGGGCAAGCCCAGCCCGTACCCTATACGACCACGACACCACCACCCGTTTAGGGTACGGGCTGGGCTTGCCCTGGTCATGTGATCGTGCCCATATCCTTTTTCAATTTAAGTAATAAACGCCAGCTTCTAAGGTGAAGCGCAGGTACTCTTTCAGGCGCAGAGCCAGATTCGTTTCACGTTGTGGCTGGTAAAGGTCATGAAATGCTCCCATTTCGGATTCGTCATCAGCGCCACGCCGAATCTCGTTGGCAGTCCTGCGGCTGAGCTGGCAGTAGCCTGGATCGCCGTAGCGGAGCGAGGTGAACTGCGGATGCACCCACTCGGCGGCCTGCTCATCCACCGGCTGGCAGTAGTACAGGCGGGGAACACGCGACCTGGCGGGTAGATACGAGTAGCGCACACAGCCGGATTGCCGCCGCGCAACTTGCACCGGCGCTCTCTCTCCACCAGTACGACGAGCCAGAAAAATCGTATTTGAGGCCAGTTCCATCAGTGAAGTATGCACCTGGCCGATAAGCGTACTATTTTCGACATGCAGCGGAGCACCCGCCGTCGTTTCATCCAGCCCGCAATAAGCGATGGCGTGCTGCGAAGTGGCATCTACAATGCTGTTGGTGATCTGCACTTGCGCGCTCTCAACAACGCGCAGCCCACCAACAATACAGTGGTCGAGTTCTACGGCGACAGCGGGCGCCTCGACGATCACACTTACCTGGGGCGAGTAGCGATCAATCTCAACATGAATATCTTCCCGTTCGGTGACAACCGTCTCTCCGCGCCTGTTACGCTTCACCTCTTCGCTCTCGCTTTCCGACTCGACTACCTTCGGCTGGGATTCGTTCCTCTTAGAGCCATCATCAGAAGCCGCTAACCCCGGTACCAATGTGCAATGCCGCAGTACCAGGCGGCTCAAATTGCCGCTGACATGCAGGCGACCGGAGCTGATGACGAGCCCGTTCAGCACGACCGTGGCTCCCTCCTCACCGCTGATCGAGAGTTCGGGTGTAACCGGATTATCAGTTTTCGCCGCGTCATTGGTAAGTACGAGCAGCGGACGACACCTTTCGGCAGCGCGCAGCTCAACGAATGCATTGGCGGGAGCATATATGGACGGGGACTCGCTGAAGCGGCCACTACCGGTAATCTCCACCACGCCTGACCCGTTCAGGTTAGTGAGGGCCTTTGCGATGGTTCCATCCGGCACGGGCACTCTCTCGATTGCCAGGACCTGGGTAGTAAACGGGTCGATACGCGTGAACGAATCCACCCGGCTATACTCACCGCCGCCCATTTCAGCGCTGAAGCCGTAGTAGCAGGTCACCTGCACGTTCTTCGGCATGCGCTTGCCCCGTCCCCGCGGAAAGGCGATTCTGCCCAGGACGGGGTCAATGGCTATTTTCTCGCGCGGCGCATTGGCCCAGACGGTGTTGTCAGCATCATCCTTCATTGGATTGCCATTACTATCCTTTGCATCGCTCAAGTCCGCCGCCTCGATGAGATCGGAGGTATACTGCCTGCCGTTGATGGTGAGCAGGATACTTTTGTCCACACCGTAGTAATCGTCCAGGTAGGAAGTGAGCAAACTGCGGGTGATAGGCATGGCCACGTTTTTTTGGCCCGACAATTGCGTCACATCCTGCTCAACTTGCGGATGACTGAACAACTGCAGAGTAGTTCCCAGCGGGTTGAATAGATAGCGATAGTTATCGACTTTGACGGCCGGGGAATTGGTCAGCGAATAGGAGTTCAGGCGCCATACGAAGATGCCGATATTCGGAATATTATAGCGACCACGTCCCATGGCAATGCTGCGCACATCGGCAGTATGCACGAGGGTATCAAAAGGCGTGTTCAGATGCTCAAGGGCCGTTCTCTTGCGCAGGTCCGGGCT
>VBFM01000303.1:0-573 GCA_005882595.1 Chloroflexota bacterium | reverse complement strand
TTTGAAGAACTCCACGACATGTACGCTCCAGCCTGTGACGTCGCGCGCCAGTTGTTCCAGCATGGTAGCAGTGCCTTTACGCCGCCGGTAGCTGATGGTATTGGCAACTTCGACACGCGGGCTGCGCGCCAGAACGTCGTGTGGAGTGGAATAACTGACGAGGTCACCGATGTAGGGTACGACCCATTCCTGGCAGGTCTCGATAAACTGATCGTCGTAGAGCTGCGACAGGTCCTCTTCCAGCACCTGTATCGAATCCGCAATTACGGATAACAGCGCTTTTAAGGGCTTATCCCCGCGCTCTATATCCTGTATGCGATAGATGGCAGGGAGCAGGTTATACAATTGATCGAGGTCGAAACTCACGGTATCACCTCCAGAGCATCAAAAGGAACCGTATCTGCTATAAGCAGCTCGGCAGCCGAGACCTCACCATGCGAGCCGACAGTGGGTATGGCGGCTACGAGGGTTGTGTTCAATGCAGGCGTGTCCTCCAGGCGGTAAAGGTGGTATACACCGGCTGTGACTACACCCGGCACATCCTGTATAACATTAATCACCTCTTTCAACGTC
>VBFM01000302.1:0-8303 GCA_005882595.1 Chloroflexota bacterium | reverse complement strand
GCGGTCATCGATGGTCACCTTGATCGCCCAGGGGGCTATCCTGCGGTATTCTGGCGTCTGCGTAATGTACAGGTAGGCAACGATGTCCAGGTGATGAATAGCGCTGGGAAGACGCTGCATTTCCGCGTGACGCGCATTGCCTACTATACACCAGACCAGGCGCCTCTCCAGGATATCTTTGGCAACCTGGGAGGCACCTACCTGAATTTAATTACCTGCGCTGGCGATTGGATTCCCAATCAGCATCAGACCACTCTGCGGCTGGTCGTCTACACGACGTTGGTGTAGTGACCTCTCCTCATGGGAAATGCTTTTTCCTCAATCCTGTCCTTGCATGCAGAAACGCCGCGCGCGCGGCGTTTCTGCATGCAAGGAAGCTATAAGTTATGCACCCGGAGCGAGAGTCAATGTTGCCATTAACTGCCCTTGCTGGTAAGCGGTTAAAGCGCCTGCTTCTCCCACCACCGCATCAATTTGCCCATCGCCATTCGCATCCACCCCATGATAAGCTTCGTCGGCCAGTGTCGTGATCTTCTGAATTGCTGTCAGGTCAGTGGGATGCGCGCGCAGATTCAGTACATCTTGCTCAATCGTCGTCACCCACCCGGTGATGTTCGCCATGGCAATATCCATCAGGGCAGCATGCTGGCGCATGGCATTCGTTGCATCTTTCTGGCTGAGCGCCAGAGAAGCATGTTCTTCTGCACTGGCCACGTAGCCTTTGCCCAGTAGACCAAAGCCATCCCCGGTCACGGTCACACTTTGCGAAATACACGTACTCGTGAGTGGCTGGTAGTGCGAACCATGCGTCCCCTCGATAATATCGATCATATCCTGGGCGACACATCCAATCAGCACCGTATTCTGACTGCTCATCACGCTTTGTAGTACCGCGGCCTGATTATTCAGCAGACGTGTTTGCTGCAATAAGCCTATCAGCATCCCAACCTTGCCGGGCGTCTCGGGAAAGCTGACGAGTAAGTGCTGGACATGTTGAAAGGCCATGACGGGAAAGGCCCCGGCCAGGATCACTCTGCCCGCGGGAGCCTGAACCGCCCCCTGTTCCAGCGTGATCTCCAGCTTATCTCCAACGGTCAGCAAATTGCTATTCGCTCCATTATAAGTGAGAGACCATGTCGCATTCTTCTCTGTCAGATTGCCCAGGGCCGTGACTTGCTCGGTCGAATCGTTGATGATCCAGGCATCATACGCGGCACCGGCGGGAGGAGATGCAAGGCTTGAAATGGTAACACGCAGAGCATTGGTTTGTCCTCCTGGATCGTTATTCGCAAAGAATATCACCTGCCCGCTAGCGCTCGATGTGGGTGTGCTCTTCTGTCTGAGCAAGGTGATCCCAATCGCGCTACTGGCGATCAGTACCAGAGCGACCAGCGAAGCAATGAGCATGGTGCGATGCGTATACTTGCGCTGAAATCGACGCAAGAGTTCTGGTCGTGGATTCTCGAGAAGACTCAGGGAGGTATCATCTGAGAAGCCGTGCAGCGAGTGTGGGTTGGATGACTGGAGCGTCGAACGTGGCGAACCGGCCGTATGCTCGGTCGGGGCGAATCCGTTGCTACGCGCGCGTTCGGTGAACTGCATATCTGCCATTGGCGCTCCGTTCACAGGAGGCTGATAGGCCTGCACGGTGGTCGTAGAGGAGACAGCAAACGGCAAGCGCATCCTATTCGTTGGACCCACTGTGCTATGATAGGCGTTGGCAAATGCCCCCGGTTGGTTGAACCGCTGAGCCGGGTCCTTGGCCAATGCACGGGCCAGGATACTGTATAAGCCTGCAGGGAGATCCCCACGCAACGAATTCAGTTGTGGGATAGAGGCGTACAGGTGCTGCTGCGCAATTTCATCGGGTGTGCTGCCCGCGAACACGGCAGAGCCGGTCAAAAGGTAGAACAGGACCACTCCCATCGCGTATACATCGGTAGCGGGGCTGGCAGGTTTGCCAAGCAGTTGCTCTGGTGCGCATTCTTCGCTCCATTCGATCAGTTGTTCCCTGGGCAGATCCTGTTCGAGTAGACTTCTTACCCCAAAATCCGCCACAACCAGGCTACCGTCAAGCCGGATGAAAATGCTGTCTACCGAAAGATTGCCATGCAGCACCGCGTGCTCATGAGCATATTCCAGGGCGGTGGCAATCTGATCCAGGTAGCGGCCGGCAGTGAAAGTATTCAACGCGCCATTTTTGTCAATACGAGTACGTATCGACCGTAACGGGATGTGCGGCGAGACCAGGTACGGGAAACTACGAAAGACCCCAAAGTCAAAGAGGGGAAGAATGTATGGATGCTGTAGGCTCACAATCTGCCTGGCCCGGTGCTGAAAGCGTTCCAGGTATACTTCGTGATCCTTTGGAGTTGTGGACATTGGCCGGTCCAGGAAGCGCACAAGATAGGTGTTTGCCGCATCGGTGCGCGCAAGAAAAGTAGGCCCTATCTTACTCTGTCCTATGAACCGTTCCAGGCGGTAGTTGCCCAGAGTCGTCCCGGCCAGCTTTTCATACGACACAGATTTAATCATGGTTTTCCCCCCTGTTGAAGCATTGATAAGCGTCTATCTATCAAGACGTTGATGAGGTAAATCAGTAACTGGACCGGTACCATTATTTATACTGGAAATAAAGAAAAAGAGATATCGTGCAATTTGCCCATTTGCTTTTTATTTATAATTGATTAGAACACTCACCATGTAGTTCAAAGGAAAAGCCGTAGTTGAAAGATGAAGAAGTAAAAAAGGCATTTCCATGCTGGGGAAGAATAGAACGTATGTTCTCATATCTTCAAGTTACCAGAGCGACCTTCAAGGTCGTTCTGGTAATAATTCACAATGCCTATAAACCACTGCTATTTTCCTTGACTTTTCTCCAAGGGCTGACTATACTCTACTACAGTGAATTCAGCATAGCTCTAGAAAGGTAACTTTTTGATGCAAGTCCTCTCAAACTTTGGCGTGGTGGACTGCTACTAAATTACTCATACAACGTATGTTCATTCATTTTGCTTGAACACTGAGTAGTTCTCAGCGTAAGGTTGTGTTCGCTTTGGCGAGACCATCTTCGTTACCTTACCTCGTTAGCAGTTACCTCCTCGCGCCTCCCCACACATCAGCTACAACTCATCCCTTTGTCCGTCAGGTACTGGCAAGTATTCCAGGGTAGCAGTCTGCCCATCTGTCTATTGGCCACTCTAGTGGCTTCGAGTCCATCTACTGCCATGTCCTGAAGAAGCCGTGAAATCCATTCCAACTGCATGGTCTTCCCATGCGCTATTCAGGCGATGTATGTCTTCGAGACGACATCGAGCTATAGAGAGAGCAGAGGTTTTATGTGTAATACAGCGAAACGTTCAGCATCGGTTGTTGTTCTTTCCTTCTCCTACCAGCGGGCATATGTTGCCTGCACCACCGGGGAAGATCACAAATCATCTACAGATAACAGAACGAACAGAATGAAAATAAAGAAGAGGTTCACCGATGCGAACGTCACGCAAAAAGCTTCTGCGTTTGGATAAAAAGACACACTATTGGAACGACCTGGATGTCTACGAGGAAGAGGACGACTATCGTTCAGAGGAGCGCCGTAAGCCGCGCTATAAACAATCCTCGGAAGAGGTGTTTAAGTGCAGGCACTGCCGCCGCTTCGTCTGCCCACCACCCAGTGGTGGACATCATCGCAATCACTGTCCTTTCTGTCTCTATTCCCGTCACGTCGATGACCGGAAACCAGGGGACAGGATGAGCGACTGCGGTTGCTCGATGGAGCCTGCCGGTCGTTTCCAGCGCCCAAACGGGGAGTATGTGATTATACACCGCTGTCATGGCTGCGGTTTTGAGCGCTTTAATCGTATCGCCGCCGATGACGATTTTGACCTGGTGCTATCCCTGCCTGCGCAACCTGCGCGCACTGGCCGCGAAGTGAAGGCCCAGCAAGCGGAGGCATGGTTAGAGGAACACCTGGAACAGTGGGATTGGGATGTGGAGGAGGCTGGTTAGTTGATACGACGACCACGAGGGTCGCCACTATTATACAACGCTTTTTGCATGGTTCACGTGTATAGTAGTGGCGACCCTCGTGGTCGTCATGTTTGAAGCCTGCTCGAATTTGACATGCACACGGCCTGGATGATAGGATTTGGCAGAGCACCATAGGCCGACCCGTGGTCTCGTTGTGTAATTTGGCATCTTTTCCCCCATCATCCATGCCGCGTGATCTAATGAGGGCGCAGTCAATGGCGTTTTGTAATGTCAAATGTAGTTGGCTTGCTGTTTTAAGCCAGAGTGAGTGTGTAATCGAATGAATCGTGAATATCATCGTTGGTTTAGTCGTTCCCTCGACATGGATATGGAGTTACTGATCTTCGGCCATGCAGGGGCTAGAGTGATTGTTTTTCCCACTTCAATGGGACGTTTCTTCCAATGGGAAGATACAGGCATGATTGCCACGCTCGGTGAGCGCCTGGAACAGGGCAAAATTCAGTTGTACTGCGTAGATAGTGTTGATGAACAAAGCTGGTATGCCAAACACCGGCCCCCAGCGGAGCGGGCGATACGGCATCTCCAGTATGACAGCTACATCCTGAATGAAGTCGTACCGTTCAGCAGACAGCGTAATCCCAACCCCTTTTTGATGACGACTGGAACGAGCTTTGGTGCCTACCATGCCGTGAATTTCGCGTTCCGTTACCCGCAGCTGGTTGACCGGGTGATCGGACTGAGCGGCTTCTACGATATTACGCGGTTTACCGGGGGCTTCTCTGATGATAATGTGTATTTCAACAATCCGTGCGCGTTCATCGCCAATGAGCATGATCCCGCACGCCTGGAGGCCTTGCGGCACCTGGATATCATCATGGCCATTGGCCGGGATGATCCATCTTGCGGTAGTAATGAGGAGATGTCGGATATCCTGTGGAGGAAGAATATCTGGCATGCCCTGCGTATCTGGGATGGCTGGGCGCATGACTGGCCCTGGTGGAAGCAGATGATAAACCATTACATCGATGGTCACGACTGACCGGGGGAGTAGAGCTATGACGCTGAAAGTTGGTTTATTAGTCGGGCGGGAGTGGTCGTTTCCTCCCGCCTTCATTGAAGAAGTGAACCGCCGCGACGAAGGCGTAATCGCGGAATATGTCAAACTGGGCAGCACGCGCATGGATGAACCCTGTCCTTACGCGGTTATTATCGATCGTATTTCGCAGGAAGTACCCTACTATCGTATTTATATGAAGTACGCGGTTCTTCAGGGCGTGACAGCAATCAATAACCCGTTCATGTGGACTTCCGATGACAAATTCTTAGAAGCTGCCCTGGCGACGAAGCTGGGGGTTGCCAGCCCGAAGACGGTGGTGTTGCCCAATAAGGACTACGTTCCCGGCATCGTCCACGATGAGAGCCTGCGCAACCTGGTCTACCCGCTGGACTGGCAGGGCATCATCGATTACGTCGGCCTGCCCTGCATCTTGAAGGATACGCTTGGCGGCGGTTGGAAGGAAGGCGACATATTAGTCTGCCATTCTCTGGATGAATTGATTTTCCACTACAACCATTTTGGCCTGCGGACAGGCATCGTGCAGGAGTTTATCGAGTGGGAGCAGTATGTGCGATGTATCTGCCTGGGGCAGGAAGAAGTCATGCCTATCACGTCGAACACCAGTTTCTCACCCCTGAACTGGGCCTGCGCGTCGTACAGGATTCACTCAAGCTGGTGCGCGCGTTAGGTTACGATATGAATTCAGTCGAGTGGGCCATTCGTGGCGGCATACCCTATGCCATCGACTTCATGAACCCGGCTCCCGATATGGATATCAACTCGCTGACTCCCTTTTATTTCGAATGGGTGGTCAAGCATATGGCTGATATGGCGATACGTCTGGCGAAACAGCCGCGCCCACAAAAGCGCGACCTGCGCTGGGATAACTTTATGACCGTGAACCGGGAGCGAGTAGAGGGAATTTGATCAAGTATCTGGAAGGAGCGAGTGAGATGTCATTACGTGAAGCCATTCAACGGTATCATGATCTCTTGACGGATGACCTGGCGGCCGCGTCCCAGGCGCAGTTGGAGGCCCAGCAGAGGCAGCGAGGGCTTTACTTTAGCGAGCGCCCATTGTGTACCGTGCTGCGCCCGCGCTTCATGACGCCTGAACAATATCGCTTCCTCCAGTCGCGCATGCATATGCTGCTGCGAGCTTTCGATAAAGCCTATTCTGCGGCGATAGAAGATGCCGGTATCCGTCAACAGTTCGGGCTGCTCGACTGGGAGGAAGAACTCATCAAACATGATCCGGGTTTTCGTGATCCCAGTCCAACCTCGCGCGTCGATACGTTTTTCGTAACGGAGCGTGGTGGGCTGCGCCTGACCGAGTACAACGCGGAGACACCCGCAAGCCCGGCCTACAACGATGCACTGACCGAGGTGTTTTACGGGCTGCCCGTCATGCGAGAATTTTTACGCGAGTACGAGGTGCGCCCCCTGCCAGCGCGTCACAGCGTCCTGCACGCCCTGGTTGATGCTTACCAGCAGTGGGCGGGCCACCGCGAAGCGCCGCGCATTGCCATTCTCGACTGGCGCGAGGTTCCCAGCTACAGCGAATTTGTGCTGTTTGCAGAGTACTTCCGATCACAGGGCTTCGAGTGCATCATCGCAGACCCGCGCGAGGTCGAGTACCGCGAGGGTCGCCTGATGGCCGGGGATTTCCATATCACCCTGATCTATAAGCGCGTACTGATCAGCGAGCTGATCGAACGCGGCGGACTCGAACACCCGGTTGTGCGCGCGGTACGTGACGGCGCGGTCTGCATGGTCAATCCATTTCGCTGCAAAATCTTGCACAAAAAGGCCAGCCTCGCCGTTCTGAGCGACGAGCGCAACGCGGGCCTTTTCAATGTCGAGGAACTGGCCGCCATCGATGCGCACATTCCCTGGACCTACCGCGTCGAGGAGCGCAAAGCTCGGTATCGAGGGCAGACTATTGACCTCATCCCGTATATTTTTGAGCACAGAGAAAATTTTGTGCTCAAACCGAACGATGAGTATGGTGGAAAGGGTATTGTGCTGGGGTGGGAGGTCGATTCCACCGAGTGGGGACAGGCGATCCAGGCAGCGCTATCTGTGCCATACATCGTGCAGGAGCGGGTAGCTATTCCCAGTGAACCTTACCCCAACCTGATCGATGGGCACGTCACCTTGATTGATCGCATGCTGGATACCAATCCCTTAATTTTCTATGGCAACTACATGGACGGTTGCCTCTCGCGCCTCTCGACGGAGGCATTGTTAAATGTCTCAGCCGGAACTGGCTCGGCTGTAGCGACGTTTGTCGTGGAAAAGCGTTAGGATGTAGGGGCGCAATGAATTGCGCCCTCGTGAATGGGTCGGTCTATGTTGCCGGGTGCAATGAATTGCGCCCCTACAGATAGATGGAGGAACCAGGCTATGAAAGCACCGTCACTTACCCTCGGCATCGAAGAAGAGTATCAGATCATCGATCCGCAGACGCGCGAACTCCGATCTTACATCACGGAGATTCTAGAGGAAGGTCGGCTGATCTTGCGTGAGCAGCTCAAGCCCGAACTGCACCAGTCGATTGTCGAGGTCGGTTCCAATGTATGTCAGACGCCGGCCGAACTACGCACGGAGCTGGTGCGCCTGCGGCGCGCCATCATGGAACTGGCGGGAAAGAACGGCTTGAAGATCGCCGCTGCCGGCACGCATCCTTTTTCCTCCTGGATGAAACAGGACATCACACCGATGGAACGCTACGCCGGTGTGAAACAGGATATGCAGGAACTGGCGCAACGCCTGTTGATCTTCGGCACACATGTGCACGTCGGCATCGAGGACCGCGAATTTCTCATCGATGCCATGAACGTGGTGCGCTACCTGCTGCCGCATATGCTCTGCCTGGCGTCAAGTTCGCCTTTCTGGATGGGCCGCAATACCGGTTTGAAGTCCTATCGCAGCATCATCTTCCGCAACTTCCCCCGTAGTGGTATCCCGCGTTCCTTCCAATCGTGGTCAGATTTCACCTACCTGGTGGATACGCTGGTCGCCACAAAATCCATCCCCGATGGTAGTAAAATCTGGTGGGATGTGCGCCCGAACTGGTCCTATCCCACGCTGGAATTCCGCATCTGTGATGTGTGTACTCGTGTGGAGGAAGCGGTGTGTATCGCGGCTATCTTCCAGGCCATCATCGCCAAACTCTGGAAGTTGCGCCGCGACAACTTGACCTTCCGCGTCTATCCAATGGACCTGATCGAGGAGAACAAGTGGCGCGCCGTCCGCTA
>VBFM01000301.1:0-9405 GCA_005882595.1 Chloroflexota bacterium | reverse complement strand
ACTCGACTATGCCGGAAACGGTGTGGAATTGGGCCGCTCGGCTCCGCCAGAGTACAGGAGCTGGATGAATTTTGGCTTCTGGGGGCTGCGCGACGCTAATTTGTCCGGTGACTATCCTACCAGCGCGCGGCTGGGGATGCAAGTCTTCCAGGATGAGGGCGGTGGGCCGGTTGATGGCGATATTTCTTTCACGCCGGTGGTGATTGAACACGTTTTGAGTATCATTGGGCCAATGCGCGTGCCGCAGTATAACGAGACGATTACCGCCCAGAACCTGGAGGAGCGGCTGCATTACTACCAGCAGAACTCCTCGGCGATTGCGCTGCAGAAACAGAAGAGCGGCACGAGCAACGCGGCCACGCGTAAGACTTTTACGACATTACTGGGCAAAATTCTACTTGATAGAATGCGCCACCTGCCGGTGAAAACGCTGATCAAGGTCGCGCAGGGTGCGGTGAAAGATATTTCATCGCGAGACCTGGAGCTGTACTTCGCCGATCCACAGGCTGAAGGTTGGTTACTCTCGCATGGATATAGCGGGGCGATGGATACCTTTACGAAACAGGATGGCTTTATGGTGGTGCAGGCAAACATCAGCGGAACAGGATAACATCGTGCTGGATGCGCAGGGCGGCGCGACGCATAACCTGACCATCACACTTGTCTATAAGCAAAGCGGGCCTGTGTATGGCTACAGCACGTATGCCGACTATATCCGCGTCTATGCTCCGGCTAATGCGCAGTTTATCTCCGGGGACGGATTTGATACGGGCACGCCTTTATGTATACCAACTTCTCCAGGATCATCAACAGGGAATGGAGACACTCCATCTACAGGGTGCAGCCAATTCGGGAATTCTTTCTTTAGCTCTGCACGTTATTGTCCCAACGGAGACTATTCACTTGGGCAAAGGGGCTACATAGCTGGAAAGGGCTTTACCAACTGGCCTATTGATAGCCTGGGCGCGCCGACTGAAATGACCAGCGATCTGCCTGGACGCGCGATGTGGGGTGGATTGACGGTGACGCCCAAAAACTGCATCTCAACCATTTCGCTTGCATGGTATGTGCCGGGAGCAGTGAAACATGTAGTAGGACAGTCAGTCTCAGTACGCGGTATTGGTGCAGAAACAGGGGGGATATGTGCCGATGGTGCAGATTAGTATCGATACGAGCGCACTTGCAGGCGTTAAACCCTACAACTTCTCAGGCGATTTGATTGCTGACCGGCTCTTCACACTGCCAAAGGTCAAGAAGGCGAAATAATCTAAACACGTTTTTCCGCTCATTCCCTTGACAAATCGCATACTTCTTGTGTACGCTATGATTCCCAGGTGTATTATTATGTCATGTAGAGTTACTCCTTGCACGGTAAAGAAGCAAAGATGCTTACTACCCGTGGGCACGATTGGTTTGCAATGCAGCTTGTATGGCAACGATGCCAGGCAGCAAGGCTTGTATTACTAAGGAAGCTTAGATGCTCGTGCATGCTTCAACTGATGACGATGGTCTTCGATGGAAACATGCCTTCTGGAATGTGGCCCTTTGTAGTCTGTTTTTGATAGCCCTACAACGTTTATTCCCCATTGCATTTTCTGGAGAAGGAGCCTCTGCATGTCTTCGCGTTTTACCCTTGGTATCGAAGAAGAATTTCAACTGGTAGATCGTCACACAGGTCAGTTGTCCTCACATATTTTGACGATGTTGGAAAAAGGGGTGGCACTGTTTGGTGATAAGATCAAGGCTGAAATGCTGCAATCTACGGTCGAAATCGTCACCGACGTTTGCCCTAACATCCTGGCGGCCCGGTTGGAACTGCAGCACCTGCGCGCAAAGCTGCTGCAACTTGCGGGTCAGGAGGGGCTGACGCTGATTAGCGCGGGTACTCACCCTACCGGCTCCTGGACGGAGCAGCTTTCGATGCCCAACGAACGCTACCTGGAATTAGAAGAGGAGCTACAAGATGTGGCACGTTCCATTCTGATTTTCGGGCTGCATGTACACGTGGGGGTTGAAAACCATGACATTGCCATGAGCCTGATCAATTCACTGCGAAACTGGCTGCCCCAGCTACTGGCGCTTTCGACGAATTCGCCGTTCTGGTGTGGGCGTTTTACAGGCATCAAGTCGTATCGTTCAGTAGTGTGGCGGCCATTTCCGCGCAGCGGCGTACCGGAATTCTATAGCTCCTGGGCTGATTTCGATGCCTATGTGCAATCGCTGATTACGGCAGGTGTGATTGATAATGGGAAGAAGATCTGGTGGGATATTCGCCCGCATCCATTCTTCGACACGGTTGAGTTCCGCATCTTCGATATGCCAGCAACAATGGAGGATACGCTGGCGCTGACAGCACTGTGCCAGGCGCTGGTGGCGAAGCTAGCGTGGCTGCATAAACGCGGTATGACGATGCATGTCTTGCCGCGTTACTTGATTGAGGAGAACAAGTGGCGCGCCATGCGCTACGGGCTGGATGCAGAGTTGGTAGATTTTATGAGCAATCGCCGCGTGCGTATGCGCGATGCGATTAGCGAACTGCTGGATTTTGTGGATGATGTACTCGACGACCTGGGCAGTCGACGCGAGATTCATTACCTGCGCATGCTGTTGGATGACCCGCGCGGAACGGGGGCGGACCGCCAGGTCGCGGTCTATAGGCAAACGGGAAGTGTTGACGCGGTGACCCGCTATTTGATGCAATCAACCCTGGAGGGCATGCAGGTCGATTTGACGGAGCAATCCCTGGCATTGTAGGGAGGCGATTTAGCCTCCCTACGATACCTTTGTTTCCTCCTGCATGATTTCCTCAAGGGGGTGGGTTGATTGTTCTTGAACGAGGCGAATCTCGTTTTCAAAGATGCGGCGCAGGATGGCGATGGCGTTGGCGTAGGTGGAGTCCATGCCAAAGTAGGAGAGGCTGCCGGCGCCGAGGTTTTTGCCGCGGGTGTAGGGGGTGTCGGAGCCGTAGTGGAGGATGCCGAGTTCGTAGGGCAGACGGGCGAAGTTGATGTTTTCTCCCACCGGATAGCGCGTCAGGTACTGGTCTTCGTAGACAGCGTTGAGGTAAGGGCCGCTCTCCATTTCTACGACAGTGTAGTTGGCACGGTAATAGAAGTCGAGGTACTGGCGGTTTTGGAGGTAGGTGCCTTTGGCCGAGACGGCTTTCTGGTTGTCGAGAACGGAGCCGTAGATGAGGTAGGGCTGTACGTCCTGGGCGGTGAAGCAGTTGTCGAGCCAGTAGGTGTTCTGGCTGTGTTCATCGAGCACGACGTTGGAGATCATGACGTCGCCGATGCTGCCGTTGAGGGTGGCGGCTTTGCCGAGGATATAGATGCCGCGCATGTCGCTGAGGTTTTCCATGATTTCGCGCATCATGCGGTAGGCGGCCATGCCGAGTGGGTAGTCGATGTTGAGAATGATGGCTTTGCTTTTGGCGAGTTTGTCCATGCCGGGCATGCGGCAGCGGGGGTCGACCTCCATATGACGCAGTTTGGCAAGTTCAAAGACCTGCGCGTCGATCTCAAGGCCATGGCGGGCGCCGACGTACCAGATGCCGCGCTCCTGCTCTTCGGTTGCGCGGATGCGCATGAATTCTTTGCCCGCGGGTGTACGCATCCATGCGCGAGAGACGAAGTAGAGGAAGTTTTGCCAGTTGCCGGGTACGATGCCCTGTTGCAGTTTGCGGCATTCGTCGGCCAGGTAGGGATCTTCGCCGGAAAGCGCGAAGCTGGTGAGTTCGGCGTCGCGGCGCAGGAGGGTACCTGACATGAGGTTGACGAGGCTGTGGGTGTTGCTGGAGACGAAGTAGACGGGTCGATCCTGCAAGCCGAGGGTGTTGAGGAGGTTTTCAAGTGGAGCCCACCACTGGCGGGTGGCACGGACGTAGCCTACGTGGGAGCCGCCGAGGAAGCGCAGGGCGAAGCTTTTGCGCTGCCTGCCGATGGTGAGGAGGTTTTCTTCAAGGCGATCTCCCCAGATGAGTTCGAGTCGTTCCCAGTCGTCTACGGCGATATGCAGGCGTTCGCGCAGGACTTTGCGCATCTCGGTGAAAACTGGTGAGGTGCGCTCCATGCGAGTCTCCAGAATTTGCATGGTGGTGGGGTCTACGTTGAGCAGGTAGTGCATTTTGTTCCATTCGATCTGGAAAGCAACGAGGATGGGGACGATGTCGTCGGTGTCACTGACGCTGGCAACGTAGGCGGCAAGAGTGTTGTGGCCATCGTAAAACCATTTGCGTCGGCGGGCGGAGGCTGTGACGGCTTGCCAGCTATCGACGTGGAAGCCCTGTTGGAGGAATACGTCTTCGGATTGACCCAATAAGACGAGGCCGCAGTGTACGATGGAGGCCGGCAGGCGCAGGACACTGTAGATGAAAGCCGACATGTCTGGATAGGGTGATCTTGCGTCGGGATGCAGGCTGGAGTCGATGTTGTAATGGGCCTGCACGAGGGCTTTGAGGCTGATCTCGCCCGAACTGCGCATGAGGGTGTTGTAGGTGCGTATGTACATTTCGACATCGCGCTTACCAGCTTCGTGATGTCGCTCTCCATCATTAAAAGAGCCATCTACCGACTGCGAGGATGTGGGTGAGATAAACCTGGTCCTTTCAGCCTGTTCGAGTTCGGTATCGCCGTTGTTGAGTATTACTGGCTCGTATGAGTCTTCAAATGGATCGGGTGTATGTTTTCCGGGTGTTTTGTTCTTTCGTGACATATGCTTTGTCTTTCAGTTTTCTAATAAGGAAGTATTCTCTTTATTCCGACTGCCAACGAACTTCGTTCTACGCTGCGCGTCAGGCAGTCGGCAAGGAAGTATTCTCTTTATTCCGACTGCCAACGAACTTCGTTCTACGCTGCGCGTCAGGCAGTCGGCAAGGAAGTATTTTTTTGATTATTATACTCGTTGATTGAACGATATGATAGGGGGAAATTCACTATTGTGAGCGACAGTGCAATTTCCCCTCGATTTCATGCCACCAATCATCCAGGTAGAACGTTCCTACTTTAAGAGGTGTTACTAAAACGCTGGGCATCCCCATACCTGGCGTTTCCCCCTAGTAACGCTTCTTTTTTTCTGACCATAACAGGGTGTCCTCATTGCCAGGAACTCTGGAGAGGGCGGCCGCAACTTCGCTGGACAGGGCGCCCGCAAGGGGCGCCCCTACAATACCACCGGCGGCGGGGGCTGGGTGTTTCCAGTCACAGCGGAGTTCTCCGGATTGGAGGAGATTGAGGATGATTTCATCGTAATCGCGCTGCAGCCATTGTCCGAAGTGGGCCATGAGTAGTTGCTGGCGCAGATCGGGCCAGCGACGAGGAGATTGGGCGCGTCCCCGGCGCAGGGTGTCTTCTCTCAAGTGCTGTATCGCAGCTTCGTGACGGGCGCGCTGCTGTTCGTGAAACCAGGCTTCGTTGAGGAGGCCTCGATGGCTGTGTTCTTCCAGGCGGCGGCGATAGCTGCACACGGCGTCATTCATGCATACGAGGCTGTCCTGGCGGCGCGTGGCGAAGAGGAGGGTATAGGGTGTGTCTTCTACGCTGGCGGGGCCAAGCAGCATGGGGAAAGCGATGCGCTGCACGGCGAGAAAATGCGGCTGCATTGCTGCCTGGAACAGGTCGATTACGTTGTTGATGGTTTTTGCGATGTCATCATCCTTTGCCAGCAAGGTCTTCCAGCGATCACTTCGCAGTAGGGAGGTGAAGGCGGCTGCTCCTGGGGGAGTATGCAGCGCTGGAAGCAGGCGATTTTCAATGTGTTTATGCGCGATGAGCAGGCACAGCTCGGTTGGCGCAGTTCGTTGGTAGAAAGGGACGAGGTCATCATAGGTAAAGAATGGGATTTCGTGCTGCTGGGAAGTGGGCGAGATGGGATTGAGCAGGAAGATTGCGGCGAATTGTTCGATTGCCGGGAGCAGGGCGGGCGCGATCTCTCGCCAGTTCGCGCTTATGAGCGCGCTTGCTTTTGGTAAGGCAAAGGGCCTATCCGCCGATTTTGCCTTGTTCTTTCCGCCTTCAAGTATCATGCCCTGAAGCGTGATGGGCTTGCTTTCCCCCGCAAGCTCTTGAGCAAGTGAAACGATGGGTTGGAGGATGGGCGGAATTGAGAGTGAATGGGCTTGCTTCTGTGGTTTTTCAGATGATGCACCTTCTGTGAGGTCGTCAAAGATGTTGGGTGTATGCGCTTCAGCTGAAGAGGTGGACGCGATAAATCGCGTCCCTACGTCCTTGCCTGTCTTTGTTCCGCCAAGGACATCAATTAAATAACAACGGCCGGCCAGGGAGCGGCAGTAGGGCGCTATGTAATCTGAGAGCAGCCAGGCGCGCAACGCGGACAACACTGTGTCCATATTCCGACTGCCAGACTCCCTGATGGACTGCGTCCTACGCTTCGCGTCAGGCGGTCGGGAAGACATGTCCTGATCTGTGGCGCGTCCCGCGGATGCGCCGCTTTCTTCAGCTATTTCGTGGTTGATATCTTCTGCCCACAGGTTTTGCATAATGGGGATATTTTATCATACTCTCGGTCAAATACCCCGGCCCTAAAGGGCGGGGCTTGTGTCTAGACTCCACCGCAACTCTGCATACCGAAGCCGACGTGCAGCTTTGGCTTCTTCGTCCGACACATCAGGGACGATTGACAACTGCCCCGTCCTCACCCAGTCTTGCCGGGCCAGGAGCGTTCGCATCGTGATATTTCTGGCACCCACCAGATCCGCATGCAGGCTGTAATGACAGTGCTGGCAGATGAACATCAGGCCCTTCTTGGGGCGATTGGCCTGGCACGTATGCCCACACATCGGGCAAGCCTTGCTGGTGTAGTGTGCATCCACTTTGATCGCCATCGAACCCTGCAGGAGAGCTTTATAGGCAATCATGCTGTGCAACTCAGCAAAGGCCCATTTGGAATAGGCAGCATTGGCACGTCGCTGCTTCTTGCTCGCCTTTTTGCTATGCCTGCGCCCAGTGCGCTCGCGGATGTCTGTCAGCTGTTCCAGTCCAATCAGACTGTGCGGGTGTCGGGTCACGATACGTTTCGAGACCACATGATTGGCATCTTGCTTCAACCGTCTCTCTCGTCCAGCAATCACGACCAGGCGCCGTGTAGCAGAGCGAGTGCCTTTCTTTTGCAGACGCTTCCTCAGTCTCGCATAATGGTTGGCTTTGGGGATGATCTTCTTCCCGGAATGGAAGGAACGGTCTCCCGTGGTAGTAGCAGTGACCGCCAAGTAGCGAACGCCTACATCCACACCGGCGACACCCGTATGGGTTTCAGGTGCGGGATCTGCTACCTCAACCTCCAGGGAGACCAGCAAATAGAACTGTTTCTTGGGTTTGTCATACCAGAGCTTCGCAGCTCCAATATGTGCGCCCCGCTGGAGCAATGCGCCATGCTGGGAATACGCGGTGTAGGGCACAATCACCCGCCCAGAGAGCGTCAAGATGCTTACCTGTTGATCGGGCTTCAGGCTATAGTCCCGTTGATAGTTATACGTCAAGGTCGGGGAGACATATTTGGGTGGCTTGTCCAGGCCCTGGTAGCGCTTCTTGGTCAGACCAGCTCGACGCGCAGCGTTATTCTGCCGAACCTTTGTCCAGAGCGTCTTATAGGTGGCCCCGACCTGGCGGGCAACGTTGGTGGCCATTTGGGCAGGCAATTTATAGGTAGCACGTGTCTGGTAGTACGTTTCATCGCGCAAGCGTATCTGGTTGCTCATCTTGCCATGCTCGAAAGCATACCGACTCACAGCGTTCAGCGCATCACGATAGGCCAGTTGCGTTTTGCGCAATGCCTGGAACTGCGTCGCATTCGTCTGCAATTTGAGCTTGGCCGTGATGAGCTGTTTCATAGCACGAGTGTACTCTACTTCAGAAAGATCGTCAATGTGGAATATCTGTGAAACTAGTGGGTGTGCTAGCGCACGCGGCCATTCCTCCCCATGTCTAAAGCCAGGGGGCTCCCTGCCGCATTTGCTGAAAAGATGCTACGCGAAAAATCACCTGCTGCATCGTCTTATAGAAAAAGATCACCTGGCGCTTTTGTTGCGTAAAAATGAGCGAAAGTAATGTATACTGTATTACAAGTTCTCCTGTAGCGCGAATCGTCTCACCTTTATACAAATGAAATTGGGGAAGTCTTATGGAAGATGCGCTACCTGGTCATTCTGAAATGATCACGTCTAATACCGGTGGTACACTTACCGGGCGTATTGATATTGCTGAAGAGATACATGTAGGCTCTCAACGGTCCGACTTGAAGCAGGGGATTTTTGCCCACGTGCGCACAGGGATGAAAGCCTATGGGGCGGCGCTGGTAGGCTTGGCTGCACATATTCCTCTTATTGCCTCTGCGCTGACGGCGGGATTCTACTTTGCTCCCCCTGTTTCCCTCTTCTCAGAGCCTTTATCCGGTTGGCATCCTATTGTCTATGGCACGCTTGTGACCGTGGGACTGTGGCTGGTTGCCTCCATTTTCTTTTATCACTTTACCACTGCCAAAGGGGTGAACAATCGCGGTTACGATACCCTCATCAACAGCATGAACCAGTTGAAAGCGCAGCTTGATGTAATAGAGTCGCAGCATCACAATAAAAAGTGGCATCTCTACCAGCAGGTAGCGCTGAGAGAAGCGCGGGATGGGTATAACGCTCTTACCAAAAAATTGAGCGAATCGTCTGCCGGTCTGCAATGGGTGCTGAGCACTGGATATATCGATGTGTGGAGTACATTTCATCGCGCTGAAGAAGCCATGATCGAGGTCGAACCGGTTGAGATGGTCATTCGTGGAGCATTGCATGATAAACTGGCGATTCAGGACTCTAAAATGGCACACGAGGTTGAATTGCTCATAAAGCTCCGGCGAGCGGTAATCTGCCTGGATGAGGCAATGAATGTTCACTTCAGAAGGGGCAGGGAAGAGGTGGATGAATTTGAAATTCGCAAGTTAAGATCGCAGCTCGATAGAGTTGCGAAGAAAGTGGGTATCGATTTAGACGACGATCAAGCGTTTGGAAGTGATACCTCCGCATTAATTGATGATACGAATCAAGAAGCGATGGCACGCGCTACCATTCGCGAGATCAGGCATACACTGAATGAGTTTCGAGATGGCCTATGGGAGGGCCTGGTACGCTCTCGTAACCATTTGATGGCCACGATTTTTGTAACCGGGTTGGTGACACACCTGCTACTATGCATCGCCATTCTGACGAGCGCGCCTAAAGCGCCTTCAATGCTGGCTGCCGCTAGTTTCTACATTATTGGCGCTATTGCAGGCCTGTTCGGAAGAATCCGCCGCGAGTCAATCAACCATAATGCCACCAACGACTATGGTCTTTCTATTGCAAGACTGCTCGCTACTCCTCCCCTCTCAGGATTGGCGGGTATCGGGGGCGTTCTCATTTACAGC
>VBFM01000300.1:4068-9110 GCA_005882595.1 Chloroflexota bacterium | reverse complement strand
CAGTCGCCCGAGAGCACGCCGAGCAAGCTCACGCGCTCGCGAGCAAGTACCAGGCACCTTACTATCGCGCCTGGGCAGGCATCTTAGTCAGCTATGCGCTGGCCTGGGAGCAACCCAATGAGGAGAGCATCGGGCGTCTGCGTGGCTCGATTGCCGAATTCAAAACATCGGGCGCCAGGTTGCGTCTGCCGTATTACCTCTCGCTGCTCGCGCAGGTTTGTGGGAAAGTCGGGCGCGCTGAGGAGGGGCTAGCATGCATCGACGAGGCGCTGGCGGAAGCTCGCACACACAATGAGCGCTGGTGGGACGCGGAGTTACACCGGCTGCGAGGCGAGTTACTGCTCATGCACGGTGCGGATGCCTCTGATGGCGAAGCGGCGATCCTCCGAGCGATCGAAATCGCGCGATCACAGCAGGCCAGGTCGTTGGAACTCCGTGCAACGATGAGCCTGGCGCGGTTGTGGATCGCGCAGAATCGATCCGACGACGCGCGACGCCGGCTTAAGGACGTGTACAGCTGGTTCACGGAAGGACTTGAGACGCCGGACTTGCAGGCTGCTCGCCTGCTCCTCACGCAACTATAGCTGCCTGCTCATGCAGTAGGTCTGCAATAACGCTTTGCTAACGCGAATCTTCTCGCGGACATGATCATCCTTCCTGAAAATGCCTCCTTATCTGGCGTTCCCAAACGTTGTACTAACGCCTCCCATGCTATGCTATCAGTGATCTACGGATGTGCGTGATACGATAGTTTCTCCGTCCGCTGGTAAATGCCCTGAAGGGTGAGCAGGTTTCGCCCTCAAACCTGAGCACTGGCGTGGATGTGGTGCCTGAGCAAAGCGCTCCCTATCTGGCTTCTTCCACCAGCACCTTGTAAATTGGAGGAGTGTGAGGGTTACTGTAACCAGGGGCGAAGTAATTGATGAGGTATAAGTCGACGCTCCTCTGAGTAGAGAGAGAAAAACCGCTCTTCTTGGGATGCCTGCAACCCGGCGCAGTCTTATACACCTCAACCAGGCATTCCTTGTGTGCAAAAACCCTGGCCTTTGAGCAAGGCCTTTCAATGAAAGGAGAGGTCCATGACAGAACAAGTGTATCCTTCAGAACTCATAAAGGAGATCGCATAGCCTGGAGAGGGGGTCCATACCTGGATGACGCTCCTGGTGAGGGTGCATCGCGGCGAACTGCACCACTGATCAAGGTTTCAGGCCAAAGTTTCTTGTACACATCTAGGAAGACAGATGGACCTGCTAGACTTGGGAGGTAATTGCTGAGGCAATTGATTTCAGGGAGGTTCCAAGCTTCATTCTCATATTCAAGGAGGAGCTTATGCGTATCGCGGTTGTCGGGACAGGCGGCGTCGGGGGTTACTTCGGTGGCCGACTGGCACAGGCAGGACAAGATGTTGTGTTTCTGGCGCGCGGAGCCCACTTGCGCGCCATGCAGGAGCATGGCCTGCAGGTAGAGAGCGTTGATGGCGACTTTGCCATTCGTCCAGTACACGCGACAGATGATCCAGCACGGATCGGCCCAGTGGATCTGGTGCTGCTGGCTGTGAAAGACTGGCAGGTGCCGCCGGCCGTCGAGATGATGCGCCCGCTGGTGGGGTCAGAGACTTGCGTGGTGCCCCTCCTCAACGGGGTCGAGGCACCTGAGCAACTCGCATCGGCTTTTGGAGCACATCGCGTCCTAGGTGGGCTCTGCGGGCTCTATGGCTCCGTCGTGGGTCCAGGCCGCATTCGTAACGTCTTCCCCAGACCCTTTGTCACCATTGGCGAACTTGACCACGCGCCCAGCGAGCGCTGCGATCACCTGCGGATGGTCTTTGAGCACGCCAGCGTACAGGCGAGCATTGCTGCAGATATCCACGCTGCCCTCTGGGAGAAGTTGCTGTTCGTTGGGCCCTTTGGCGGGGTGGGAGCGGTCACCCGCATGCCAGTGGGGGTGCTGCGCAGGCAGGTAGAGACACGCAGCTTGCTGGAAGGGACGATGCGCGAGGTGTTCGTGCTCGCCCGTGCCCGTGGTGTGCGCGTAGCGGATGAGGCCGTCGAGAAAGCGCTGGCGCTCATAGACCGCTCGCCCGAACAGGCCACCGCTTCCATGCAGCGCGACATCATGGCGGGCCGTCCCTCGGAACTGGAGTCGCAGTTGGGCGTGGTCGTGCGGCTGGCGCACCTGGTGGGGATCGAAGTACCGCTCCACACGTTTCTCTATGCCTGCCTGCTGCCACAGGAGCGCAAGGCGCGCGGGGAGATCGAGTTTCCCACGTAAGACGCTCTCTTCAACCTCCTCATTTAGCAGAAGGTCGTCAGAGGAGGAACAGCAACGGTCACGTAGAGATGGCATTGTAGTTCGCAACTCTTTTTTGAAACAGCACAGACAAGGAGAAAGATATGATGGAACAACAACAAACCACAGTCGCTTTGGAGGAGACAGCGGTCCAAGAACTGGCATCTCACCTGCGTGGCGCGCTACTTCGTCCCGGCGATGCTGGTTATGAGCAGGCTCTTCGAGTCTACAACGGTATGATCGATAAGCGACCCGCCCTGATCGCCCACTGCGTGGATGTGGCCGATGTGATTGCAGCGGTCAACTTTGCGCGCGAGCACGAGCTGACGTTGGCCGTGCGAGGCGGCGGGCACAGCGGTCCTGGCCTGGGTAGCTGCGATGACGGCCTGGTGATCGATCTGTCAGGCATGAAGGGGATGCGCGTCGATCCGTCCGCGCGCACGGCTCGCGTCGAAGGCGGCTGCACCTGGGGCGAGGTGGACCATGCCACGCATGCCTTCGGGCTGGCCACTCCCAGTGGCTTCATTTCGTCTACCGGTGTCGGTGGGCTGACATTGGGCGGAGGCATTGGCTATCTCTCGCGTACCCTGGGCCTGACGATCGACAACCTGCTGGGCGTTGACATGGTGCTCGCCGATGGCAGCTTCGTTACGGCCAGCGCCGAGGAGCATGCTGACCTGTTCTGGGCAGTACGCGGTGGTGGCGGCAACTTCGGCGTCGTCACCTCGTTCCTGTTCCAACTGCACCCCATCAGCACGGTCTATGGCGGGCCGATGCTCTGGCCGCTCGCTCAGGCGGCAGAGGTGATGAAGTTCTGGCGCGACTTCATCTTGAACGCTCCCGAGGAGATCAACGGCTGGTTCGCGTTTGTCACGGTGCCACCCGCACCACCCTTCCCGGAGCAGTTTCACCTGCAGAAGATGTGTGCCATCGTGTGGTGCTGCAGCGCGCCGGCGGAGCAGGCCGAAGAGCTTTTCAAACCAATTCGCACAAACATACCGCCAGCAGTGGACTTCGCCGGGCCGATCCCGTGGCCTGTTCTGCAGAGTCTGTTCGATGCACTGTACCCACCCGGCCTGCAGTGGTACTGGAAGGCCGACTTCTTCAACGACCTGAGTGAGAAGGCCATTGATTTGCATGTGAAGTACAGCGCGCAACTGCCGACGATGCACTCGACGATGCACCTCTATCCGATCAACGGGGCTGTCCATCGCGCCCGCCCGAGCGACACCGCGTTCAGCTTCCGTGAGGCCAACTTCGCCGAGGTGATCGTTGGGGTCGACCCTGACCCGGCCAACAATGAGCACATGATCCAGTGGGCCAGGGACTACTGGATGGCGCTGCATCCCTATTCGGCGGGAGGCGGCTATATCAATATGATGATGGATGAGGGCGCAGACAATGTGAAAGCGGCGTACCGCGACAACTACGCCCGACTGGCACAGATCAAAGCAAGGTATGATCCGGGCAATCTGTTCCATGTGAATCAGAATATCAAGCCTGGCAGGTGATGCTGCCTGAGAGCGGGACGGATGGAGGAAAATCATGAGTAGCAAACAACCGGCGCAGGGCACGTTCGGCAGGCACCACGCCGTTGTAATCGGCGGAAGTATGACCGGATTGCTGGCCGCTCGTGTCCTCTCGGATCACTTTGAACAGGTCACAATTATCGAGCGTGATCGATTGATCGAAGAGGCCGAGCCGCGCAAAGGGGTACCGCAGGGAAGACACGTACATGGGTGGCTGGCACGTGGAGTAGCCATCATGAGTGAGTACTTTCCCGACCTCTTTCCTACACTTGCCCAGGACGGTGCGATCCTGGTAAGTATGGAAGATTTACGCTGGAATCAGCTCGGCGTCTGGATGACGCCCGTTCGGAGTCCCGTCAAAATCCTGTTCCAGAGCCGCCCATTCCTTGAGCAGCACGTGCGAGACCAACTGGCTACCAGGGACAATGTGCGTATCATGGATGCCTGCGAGGTTTCACAGTTGTGCGCGCACAAAGACGGCATCACCGGCGTCGTCCTGCGCTACCGCTCTGGAGAGCAGCACGAGGAAGCGCTGTCCGCCGACCTCGTCGTCGATGCCAGTGGACGCGGTTCGCGTGCGCCGCAATGGCTCAACTCGTTAGGGTATGGGAATGTGCAGGAAACCAGCGTCAAAATCGATGTTGGATACGCCACGCGCATCTATCGCTGCCCCGCCCAACTTCCCGCTAATTGGAAGGCGCTGCTCATCTATGGAAGACCACCCGACGACAAACGCGGGGGAGTCATCTTCCCCATCCAGGGCGGCTACTGGATGGTCACGCTGATAGGCTCGCTGCGTGACCATCCACCGGACGACGAGGCCGGTTTCCTGGAATTTGCTCGCAGCCTGGCTCAGCCGGACCTCTACGAAGCCATTAAGGACGCGGAACCGATCACACCTAATGCGGTGTACAAGTATTCCGCGAATCGCTGGCGGCATTATGAGCGCATGGAACGCCTCCCGGAGGGCTTCATCATCATGGGTGACGCAGCATGCAGCTTCAATCCCGTATATGGCCAGGGCATGTCAGTCGCAGCCGTCGAAGCGCAGTCGCTCGATCGCTGCCTGCGCGAGCAGGAGAAGTTCGCCGGGAACAACAGCTGGATTGGTTTCACGTCGCGATTCCAGCAAGCGATCGCCAGAGATATCAAAACTCCCTGGCTACTCTCAACGGGGGAAGATTTGCGCTTTCCAGGTGCTGAGGGGAAGAGATCGCTCAGCAT
>VBFM01000300.1:1764-4056 GCA_005882595.1 Chloroflexota bacterium | reverse complement strand
GCAGCGTGTTATCGAACTGACCGCATCCGATCCACATATGACGGCAACCTTGTTGCGGGTTCGCAACCTGCTCAAACCCTTGTCAACATTGTTCCGGCCACACATCATCCTGGCCGTGCTTCGCCAGGAACTGGCCGCATTCAGGCAGCAGCCTACCGTGACAGCGCCAGCAAGCGAGGTAAGCGCGCCAGTCTACAGCAGTAGCGAGCCGCTACACAGCGAAGTGTAATCAGGGAGATACAAAGGTGCTGGGCATCGATATGCCATCGACATCGCTCCAGATGCGCCGGGAGCTGTGGGAAGAGGTGATCCATGAAACAACGCTGCTGAGCCTGGTGGATGCGATTGTATCTGAAGTCACTCTGGAACACATCCCGAGGGTGACACAAGCCATGCTGGGCGGGCAGACGCGAGGGCGCATCCTGGTCAGGCCGAGCGAATAGTGATCAGAATATCAAGCCAACCAGGTGATACTTCAGGAAAGGTAGAACGTATGAGCCGAGTCGAAGAGCGCTTAGGTGAGATGGGAATCACGCTGCCCAATCTGCCGACGCCAATAGCCAATTATGTCCCAGCAAAACGAGTCGGCAATCTCGTGTTCACCGCCGGCCAGGTCTCTGCTGTCGAGGGACAAGCATACAAAGGCAAACTCGGTGCCACCCTGAGCATTGAGGATGGGCGCGCTGCTACCAGAGCCTGTGTGATCAACTGTCTGGCGGCTCTCAAGAGCGTGATCGGCTCACTGGATCACCTCAAGCAAATTGTCGCCGTCCATGGCCTGGTCAACAGCACCCAGGACTTTGACGGGCAAGCTCTCGTCATGAACGGGGCTTCGGATTTTCTGGTCGATGTTTTTGGAGAGGCTGGGAAACATATCCGCACTGCGGTGGGAGTTACCAGCTTGCCTCTAGGATTTGCCGCCTCGGTCTACATCATCGCGGAGGTGGAGGAGGTGGAACGTCCTGCACAGGGATTTTAGCGACGGACAGAACCGTGTTGAGAGGCGAGAGATGGCATGAGGATCGTGAGCAGAAAGGAGGTCATTCCTCGCAAGCGTTTTCAGTCGATTGAGTAATATGATAACGGTCATTCTTAGGGAATGACCTCAGAGACCATACTGAACAAGTAGTAGTAAAAGCGCACATGGAGGTGACGCATGGCTTCAACACAAACCCGCTGGCAAATCGCGGGAGATTACTTCGAGAACTGTAACTGTAATGTAGTATGTCCTTGTCTCTTTTCGCCAAACGCGCCCTTAACTTCGAAGCCGACAGCCGGCGCGTGTGAGGTCGCCTTTAGTTTCCACGTTGATCGGGGGGACTATGGCGGCGTAACCCTTGATGGTCTGAATGTTGCTTTGATCGCTCGCACACCGGGAGCGATGGCTGATGGCAACTGGTCTGTGGCCCTGTACCTCGATGAGCGAGCAGATGAGCAGCAGCGTCAAGCCCTTCAAGCCGTCTTCACCGGGTCAGTTGGTGGCCCTGTAGCTGCTCTTGCGCCTCTGATCTCCACGGTACTTGGGGTGAAACCTGTGCCGATCACCTTCCGTAAAGAGGGCAAGCACCGTTCGATCGAGATTCCCAGCCTCATGCAGATGGCGGTCCACGCGGTTCCAAGCATGAATCCTGACGAAGAGATTTGGGCGAAAAATGCGCATCCCTTTGCCTCCAGCGTCGCCATGGCAGTTGGTGACGAAAAGAGCACATGGACGGACTATGGCATGCACTGGGATAATGCTGGCAAGAATGCTCACTACGCACCCATCAACTGGTCCAACGCGTAGCGTTTGCGCACTTTCAACAAAGATGATATCGCCTTCGATGCAGGTATCGAGGGCGATATCGCCTGGTTCTATCTGGCAGAGAAGGGGGCCATACATGACTACCGCTAACGCTTCTCCATTCCTGCGGGAACGCAAGCTGATTTTGGGCTTGCTCCTCATCCTGGCTGCCGCTTCGTGGGCAGTACTTATCTGGCAATCAGCCGCCATGAACAGTCAAGCCATGGCAATGGGCTTGACGATGGGAATGAGCACAGGACTTTTCATTGCGATCTGGGTGGTGATGATGATCGCGATGATGTTCCCCACGGCAGCCCCGATGATCCTCATGTTTACGACGGTGTACGCTGGCAAGAGGCAAAAGTCTCAGGCCTTCGTCCCGACCTGGGTCTTCGTCAGTGCTTATCTCCTCATCTGGACGCTGTTCGGCCTCGTGGCCTATCCACTCGCCCTGGGGGCTGAGAGATTGGCCGGACAATCAATGTGGCTCATGAATAATGCCCCCCGTA
>VBFM01000300.1:0-1722 GCA_005882595.1 Chloroflexota bacterium | reverse complement strand
TCAAGCACATGTGCCTGTCGAAATGCCGGACGCCTTTGCAATTCATCCTGGGTTCCTGGCGTGATGGATATGGTGGTGCCTTCCGTATGGGGTTCGTTCACGGAGCCTACTGTCTCGGATGCTGCTGGTTCCTGTTTGTGCTCCTCTTTCCACTTGGCATCATGAATATCGCAGTGATGGCACTCCTGACAGCACTCATCTACGCTGAGAAGTCGTTTCCTCTCGGTAGGCAGATCAGTCAGATCGCAGGCGGGGCACTGATCGTCTATGGAGTGATAGTCATATTTGTCCCTGCCGCGTTCCCGGCGGTCATGTAATGACAGAGGAAGGAGAAGATCGAGCGAGAATTGGAGAGGCTGGAAAGCACATCCGCACTGCGGTGGGAGTTGCTAGCTTGCCTCTGGGATTTGCCGACTCGGTCTACATCATCGCGGAGGTGGAGTAAGGCACAAAATTACCTACACATGCAAAATACTTTTTCTGCTAAGCAAGGTCCAACTTGTGTTATACTACGAGCAATGTAGCGGGGCAGGCGGGGTGAAAAGCAACTCCTAAAGGAGAGAGAAAGAACATGGCAGAACAGGACTTGCCATTAGCAGGTAAAATCGCTTTAGTGACGGGCAGTAGTCAGGGCATCGGGCGAGCAACCGCCCTGCGTCTCGCGCAATCTGGCGCTGATATCATCATCAACTATCGCAGGAATGCCGGTGCCGCAGATGAGGCAAAAGCCGGTGTGGAAGCCTTGGGAAGGCGCTGTATCACAATACAGGCTGATGTAAGCCAGGAGGAAGAGGTGACGAGGCTTTTCACGGAGGCAACTAATGCGCTTGGATCTGTGACCGTCCTGGTAAACAACGCAGGTACCACACGCGATAAGCTCATTCTACAAATGTCACTCGCAGATTTTGAGCATGTCATACAAACGAATTTGCGCTCGGCCTTCCTTTGCACAAAAGCGGCGCTGCGCGGCATGATGAAAGCGCGCTGGGGACGCATCGTTAATATTTCTTCGCCTTCCGGGCTGTTAGGCAGCGCGGGACAGGCCAACTATAGCGCATCGAAGGCGGCCATTGTCGGCCTCACCCTCAGCACCGCGCGCGAAATGGCAAGCCGCAATATTACCGCCAACGCCATCGCGCCCGGCTTCATTCCTACTGAGCTCACCTCGACACTGACAGAGCAGCAGCGAAAGTATATGCTCGATGTCACTCCACTTGGGCGATTTGGCGCACCTGAAGAAATTGCCGCGGCGATTAACTTCCTCTGTTTGCCGGAAGCGGGCTACATCACAGGCCAGGTGCTTTGTGTCGACGGTGGCATGGCCATGCATATCTAACCAACCAGATTCATGAAACAAATTGGGTGCGGTTTTTCTCTAAATGTTAAACACTGGTTCACATGAAGGAGACTGCACCTATGGTTATGAACGAAACGACAGAAACGAATCAATTTACTTTCGAAGCATTCGCAGCTCAACCGTTTTATACGGAAATCAACCGCTCACTTGTCCACCAGGCGCTCAAATCACTGGCAACGCGCCCGGCTAACGCCACGTTGACGATTGTCGATATGGCCTGCGGCACGGGAGCCGTGACGCGCCTGATCGCACAGGAGGTGGAACGCCAGAAACGCCAGGCCCGCATAATTGGCGTTGATCCCTCCGCGGAAGCGCTGCGCCGGGCGCAAAAGGGGATGGACGTGATTGGAGCCAGAGCCGAATTT
>VBFM01000299.1:0-301 GCA_005882595.1 Chloroflexota bacterium | reverse complement strand
TGCTCCCTGACAAACTGGCTGCATTCGGGCTCATGGCAAGTATCCTGGCGCCCGGTGGCATCTTTGCCTGCAATAGCGGCTTTTATGACGGAACCTACGTCGAGGGTACCGAGCGCTTTTATCGACTCTGGACCAGCCGGGCAGTTCGCTGGCTACGCAAAGAACACCCCGAAGTTCACCTGTCCCGCGAAGCCAAGGCGATGGCGATGCAGTGGCTCAACGCTGACGAATACATCAACCAGCTCAAGCAAGGCGGCTTCGCTCGTGTGGAAGCGTTCCATGAAGTTGGCTGTATTTCATT
>VBFM01000298.1:0-218 GCA_005882595.1 Chloroflexota bacterium | reverse complement strand
GCTATCGCGTTGGCAGCATTCCTCGCCTCGGCAGTCGAATTTGTCGAAGCCTTCACAATTGTCCTGGTGGTTGGCGTCACCATTAACTGGCGCAGTTCACTCGTTGGAGCATTAGCGGCAGTTGCCACACTGGCGCTGATCGTTGGTACGCTTGGTGTGGCGATTGTTCAATGGGTTCCCATCGACGCCCTCCGTCTCTTTGTAGGCGTTATCCTGGT
>VBFM01000297.1:6594-11350 GCA_005882595.1 Chloroflexota bacterium | reverse complement strand
CGCGCTCCTCTTCAAAATCGCCACGCGCCGCGTCAATCGTCTCAATAGTCCAAGGCCGAAAGAGTTGTCGGCCATGCTTCACGAGATAGCCGCCTGTCTATAGGGCAGTTCAGGAGTGTGTAATGTTAGTATTCAAGTTTCTGTTTCGCAACCTGAAAGGATATCGCCTACTGGTCGTGTTGGCGATATTTGTGACCATCTTGCAGGTTGGCAGCGATATCGCTGCCGCGTTTCCGCTGAAATTTATTCCGAGTAAGGTGAGCAATTCGGGGAATGACCCGGCCTGCACCTTTGATTCCCATTTCTCGTTTCTCAATCCGATTCTCGATAAATTTGACATTCCCCTGTTTGACCCGACGCTCGCTCCATTAACTCCAGGAGGACCAAATCAGACACCCCCAATAGCACCGTGTCCCGTTTCACCTTCCGACACGAATCCCCCCCCGCCAATCTACACTCATCATAGTGTCAATGGCGTGATCGTGTTTTCGATATTAGTGCTGATCATCTTCGGCACATTAAGCGCGTTCCTGGCCTACCTGGACCTGTACATCGCGGCCTATATCGCGCAAAACCTGACGGCCAGGCTGCGCAACCAGTTGTTTGAACATTTACAACGATTATCGCTCGACTGGCACGGTAAACAGAAGAAGGGCGATCTTGTGCAGCGCATCACCGGCAACATCGCCGATATTGAGAAACTGGTCACCGATGGCCTGGTAGACCTGCTGGCAGCCGTTTTGACCCTGGCAGGGATTGCGTCGGTCATGCTATTGCTTAGCCCGCCGTATACCCTGATCGCGCTGACCATTGTACCCGCGCTGTTCATGATCACTCTTGGCTATACGAAGAGTATCAAAGCTGCCGCCAAGAAGGCGGCCAGGGCGACGGGCCAGGTTTCGGATGTCGCGACGGAAGATATCAACGCCCTCACCGTCATCAAGGTATTCACGCGCGAGGAGAAGGAAGCCCTGCGCTTTGGCGAGCACGTCGATAAGAATCGCCGGGCAGGCCTGCGCGCGGGCGGCCTGGCGGCGCAATTCGCCCCTATCGTCTCCCTACTGGTAATCGTGGGTACCGCGGCAGTGCTCGGTGTAGGCGGCTTAGTCGCTAATAATAACAACTTCAACCTGGGCTTTATCACCATTCCAGCTTTGAGCGTGGACATTGGCACGCTGATCTTGTTCCTCACCTTCCTCAAGCTGCTTTACCAGCCTATACGCGACCTTTCCAAGCTCGCGACCCTTTTCAGTACCGCGGGGTCTGGCGCGGAACGCATCCAGGAAGTGCTGGACCAGGCCCCTGAAGTGCTGGAGAGCCAGGTCCCCTACAACGGACCTACCAAACTACGCGGCGATATTCGCTTTGAGAACGTCGTCTTCGGCTATAACCGGGAGCAAGCAGTACTGAAAGGGCTCAACCTGCACATTCCTGCCGGGAAGAAGGTTGCCCTCGTAGGTCTTTCTGGTGGCGGTAAAACAACGCTGGTGAAGCTCATCCCACGCTTCTATGAAATCCAGCAAGGAGTGGTGAAGGTTGACGGTGTTGACAACCGCGCCTACCCACTCACCGTCTTACGCCAGAATGTGAGCATGGTGCTACAGGACTCGGTGCTCTTTGAGGGGACGGTTGCTGAAAATATTGCCATCGGCAAACCGGGCGCGCCCCTGTACGAAGTGATCGAGGCGGCGAAAAAGGCCAACATCCACGAAACCATCATCAAAGACCTCGGCGGATACGATGGTGAGATACGCGAGCAGGGCAAGAATCTGTCGGGCGGACAGCGCCAGCGCATGGCCATCGCCCGCGCCATCCTGCGTGATGCGCCCATCCTGATTCTTGATGAGCCTACCGCCGCCCTGGACGTTGAATCTGAGGCCGAGGTGCTGCACGCGCTGGAAAAATTGATTGTTGGCCGCACCGTTATCATGATCTCGCACCGCCTCAGCACGCTCGGCAATGTGGAAGAGATCATCGTCCTCAAGAATGGACAGATCGCCGAGCAGGGAACGTTCCAGGAGTTGAAACGCAGGGGTGGAGTATTCGCAGGACTGCTGAATGAGCAGAACCGCTACAACCTGGAGAAGGCCGCAGAGAAATCTATGGTCCGTTCAGCCTTCGTGCCTTTGGAGGTCTACGACCAGCGTTACGTACAACAGCAGGCACCGGTGCAACCGCCACGTCCACCCGTTATCCCAGCTTCCCCTGTACCTCCTCCGGCAGGGCAAAACTGGCCATTGCCAGTATCACCTGTTGTCCAACCGTCACAACCCGTTTATCCTCAAGGAAGACCGGATGGCAATGGTCGGCAACAGCCACAGCGCGTTGCTGTCCCTGTTGTACCTCAGAGAGCACGTGTGCTGATCGAAATTGATGGCAAGGTGATCGGTGAACGTGCATTGAACAAACCTTTTCTAACCGTCGGGCGACTTTCGTCGAACGATGTGCAGGTGCCTTCCCAACGTGTCTCACGCCTGCACGCCAAGATACACGAGGAGAACGGCTCATGGGTAATCGAGGACGCGGAAAGTCTAAACGGACTGATCTATCGCGGCCAGCGCGTCGACCGGCTGGTGCTCAACAACGGTGATCGCATTCACGTCTCCCCCACTGCCCTGTTGCAGTTTGTAACATCATAGGTGAACAAGGAGCTGTGATCAGTACCAGGGTCCCGGAGTCCGGGACCCTGGTATCTTATTTTGAGGGCTTTTTGTTAGATTGATGGGGATTTAACGCCCACAAGATGTTGATGGGCTTTTTGTCAGGTTGATGGGGATTTGACGCCCGCAAGGGGCGTCACTACATCTCTCTGGCCCATCCCCCTACCCAGCCAGAAGACGCTCATAACGAAAGCGGCACCTGGTATGCACACATACCAGGTGTCTCTGTAACAGCTTCCCCTTTAGAAGCTTCATTGTCCATTAGGATTATACCTGACAATTCTCAGGACAGGTCTCCCCCCAATAACAATCGGCAGGTACACAGTCTGCGTATCTGGATCGACGGCGAGGGTGTGTGTCCCTTTCCCAACGATTTCATCGCCGAGTTTGCGAAATTTATTCGGTGTTATATCAAAGATGGAAATGCCCGCATTACAGGCCACAAACAGCACATCTATATTTGATTTGGGATCTGGATCTTTATCTATCCTGACGATATCAGGTCCGCCCTGCAACCTCGTTTGCTTGGGATCAGTCGGGATCACCTTCATAGCCGCAGGATCGCCAAGATCAACTCTCACCAGATTCTCGAAGAGGTTGCGACCAGAATTGCTGGAAGCAGCATCGGTGCAGGCAATGTACCCGGTATGCTGCGAGGCATCGATTGCGAAACCGTGGGGGGTACTACACGTGACCGGCAGATCTATCTCGTTGACAATTTGCAAATTCGCCGCATTGATCTGGAACAATTCTCCTGTACCGGCAGGCGGCAGGAAAAATGGATCCATATTATTAGCATCCGGCAGGACCTGGGAAGTCACGTAGATGAATCCATTGTAGTATTGGGCGTGCCCTACGTCATGGCCAAATTTAGGGATGAATTTTCCAGCATGGCCCAGCCTCGTATCCGCGATCAGCGGCAGCATATCTGCAGGACGAACATTCTCCCCGGGTAGGAGATCTATGTTGCCTAAATTGATATACGGCGGCATCATCAGCATATCATGGACGGCGTCTATCACCGCGATGTTCTCATTATTCCTATCCGTGTTATTATCCCCTTTTGGATTATCTGGAGTGATCGGATTAACCGCAGTGCCTGGGTCGGAGACAAACAATTTTCCCGCATCCGGGTCATAAACCATAGCATCTGGACTTTCGTTGTCCTGGAGCTGAATCATGGAGGTAACCTTGAGGGTATGAGGATCGATGACAGCGATATAGTTATCTTGCGCATCGGCAGCAAAGACTTTATCCAGGCCGTGTGAGGGATCGTTTACGTATATCATACCCGCAACCTGGGGAACAGCGATACGCCCGACGATCTTGTTCAACTGCGTATTAAAAACAATAATATGCCCATCAAATGGCGCATCAAGCTTAGGATCAAAGCCGGGCACAAAGTCGGGAGTTGGCCCGGTATGGGCAACAAACAGCAGGTTGAGATCTTTATCATAGGCCTGGAAGTCAAATCCATCAAAATCTTCCTGCACACCAGGGGCCAGGGCCCTTGGGTCAGTACCTTTAGCCAGTGATTGTTCCTCTGTACGAGAAGGCGACCCATCGGGCAGTAAAGGCATGCCGCTGGGCAGCGGAACATCCTGGAGGAGTATGAGCCGGTGAGGCGGTGGAGGGACAACGAATTGATGAACGATCTGGAAAAGCAAGTATCCCAGTAAGCCGAAACAGACTATGGCAGTTATCAGGGTAAAGCCTCTCCTGATACCGGAACGTTTCGCTTGTGGTGGGTCCTGCGTTTGTACGGCCATAGGTCTATCCTCCGTTATACCTTTAAGTAAGTTCAATTCGGTTTATTTTAGTATTGAGCAACGAGTGTCACTATGATCTGATTCATCAATACACAGTGAACTTTTACCAGGCGTGCAGAAATGATTGACGCCGCCCATTATAGCAGACTTAATCAATCAATCCAAGAGGATAGACGCGAGAAGATGCAGGAAATGGAGACTGTATCTACGTTGCACCCACAAATGAGTTGCGCTATGGCGCGACGTAGAGCCAGAGAACAAAAGAGGGAGGCATCCCAATCATGGTGGACCTCCCTCTTTTACAAGCTGCTTGAGAAACTCAGTGTT
>VBFM01000297.1:0-6575 GCA_005882595.1 Chloroflexota bacterium | reverse complement strand
TCTCCAAGTCGGCGACGCACGACCAGGAAGGCACAGCAGGCGACGGCTGCCAGGGCTAATGGGGCAAATACCCAGAATTTCCAGCTGAGACCTTTGTGAACCTCTTCTGTCTCGTCCATGATGCCCAATTTCTTCTCGATATCTGCTACTGTTTTTGCCATGTGAAATAGATCCTTTCCAAATGGTGACGAAGCACCGTGTCTATGTGTTACTGCTCAGAATGCTACTGACTCGAAGAAGGAGTAGCACTTTCATTATAAGAGGGTCTCTCAATCAATCTATCGAACTGTGTATATGCTGGCGGTACAGGTCGTGGATGGAACGCATTACCCTGGCTAAGGATTCGTCCATCGGATTTGAGGTATCAATGACGCATCCATGATCTTCAAACTCTTCAAAACGCTCTTTCCAGCGCTCCCATTCTTCCCACGAGGTGATCTGGAAATTAGAGACCTGCCCTTTGCGGCCTTCCAGGCGGCGTTTCTGCACATCTGGTGGGCATTGGCAGTGCACCACCAGCATAGGTGTATGGAATTCCTGCGCTATTTCCCGGCAATGTTCATAAGTTCTGCGATAGGTGAGGGGTGTATCTACGACGACACTGAAGCCAAGACGCAGTTGCTCGCGCGCTAATGCAAACATGAGCTCATAGGAAAAATGTCCAACCTCGGGTACATTACCAAAGTGATCCACGGCCACCTGGCGTATGATGTCTCTGTCAATAAGCGGCGCGTGCAATGATGTCGCGAGTAGCCGCGCGATAGTGCTTTTACCGGTACCGGGATACCCACGCATTACAATAAATGTACGCTTATCAGGCACTGTTGCATTCTCTCTTTTGCTGCATTGAAAAAGATTTCAGCCGTCTTACACTTATTATAAGGATACGAAACACATAATGCATGTGTTACTTCATCCTCGTTTGTAGCGAATAAAGAAGCTTTCAGCTTCGGTTCAGACAGTGGCATAAACGTTTCAGTTACCGCTGTTACTTTAGTATAGTCACTTTTGCTGGGGTTGTCTAGCCGACTGGAACTTTTGTATAGGTAAGCACATATATGAAATATTCTCACCTTATCTCTATCATCAGAATATTCTAGCGGTTCTGCATGATAAGAGGTTGCGACATTTGCATGTAACAACAGATACAGAGCAATGAGCCAGGGCGACCGCAAGGATGCGCCCGTACAATATATGAATATGCCTTTTGCCTGATCTGCTCGTATATTGTACGGGCGCACCCTTGCGGTCGCCCTGGAAGATAATAGCTTTGGGCAAGCTTGACGCTTAACCTTGAGCGCGTTATCATCGTATTGAGAAATTACGCTTTTCACAAAGGTTGAATCGAATTATGATGAAGCGGCTGCGAGGGCGAAACCTGGCACATCCAGGCTGCCTTGTAGGAATAACGGTAGGCTTGACACTGGGAATCATCCTTGCGGGTATCCTGGCTGTACAGAATGTAGCTCTAAATACGGTTTTGCTGATCTGGCTTGGACTGACGCTGGGGCTGGGCGCGATCGGCTGGATTGTTGGTAATCGCCTGACCTCGCGGTTTCCCGCGGTTGATGAATCGGCTTCCACAAGGGAACATGTGGGCGAATCCTGAATAGTGTCTTATTTTTCTGGCGACTTTCTGGTATACTATTAAAAAAGATGGTTAGTCTTTTTGCACACTGTATGCATGGCGAGAAAACATGCAGCGTGCTTCTCCACATAGATGAGTAAGGGAGCAGCGCAGCTCCTGGGCGATGATGCGCGTTTTTTGTAAGGCCGTATCGCCGTGGAATCTCCAGCATTGTTGACCACTAGATACGGGTTTCCCCTACTGTTTGTTCGTGAACTGTCATCCTGCACGAACAGGGAGAACACCTGATGTATGAGAACGAGTTTCGTCGACCTGTCTCTGTAGATACTGCTCCGCGTGGCAGCAAATGTGAGTGGTGTGGCAAACCTGCCGTGGCGCAGCTGACTGCTATTGGCGGAGATGCCCACAATGAGGGTGGACTTTTCTGCAGTTCCTGCGGTGAGGACTTTAAGCGCGCCGTTGCGAACACCCTGCTGCGTGCCGCTAATACGAGCCGCCAGGCCAGCTAATACGAAAAAACCAGCTTCCAGGGCGACTCTCGCGGCCGCCCTGGTGGTGTATGCGCTAGGTGAACCGTTTCATATATGTATTGATATCGAACGGCTTTGTCTGCTGCGCAAGTTGGTGGGCTGCCGCGTCCATCGTCTGTCGCTCCTCCTGGTAGAAGAGGCCGACAAAAGGCTTCTCTGTTTCCATCGAGAGTTCCATCGCCTTAAAGCGATTACGCGTGTCGTGATCGGCAGGGATCGGTGTGACCGTGGTCTTCCACACGTCCATGGTGTTATAGAAGGTCGGGCATGGGCTGAGCACATGAATAAAGGAGAACCCTTTGTGCTTGATGCCCTGTTCGACGAGCGCGGCCAGTTCTTTGGGCTTGGATGAGAAACCACGCGCTACAAAGCTGACGTTGAGTGAAAGCGCGGTGGCGATGGGGTTGAACTGTGAGGCCAGCAGGCCGTAAGGAGTGGACTTCGTCGTGTGGCCGGTTGGCGAGGTTGGCGAGGTCTGCCCTTTGGTCAAGCCGTAGGTTTCGTTGTCCATGGCTACCACAGTAATATCGATATTGCGCAAAGCGGCATGGATGAGGTGCCCGGCGCCGATGCTAAACAGATCTCCGTCACCGCCGACCGCGACCACGGTCAGGTCGGGACGCGCCATTTTCAGCCCCTGCGCCACGGGCAAAGCCCGCCCATGCAGGCTGTGGAAACCGAATGTTTGCACAAAGTGCGGCAAACGGCTCGAACAGCCGATACCCGACACCACTACCGTCTGGTCGGGGGCGAGTTTCATGCCCGCCATGCTGTTGTAGATGGCATTTAATACACCGAAGTCTCCGCACCCGGGACACCAGGTTGGCTTTACCTCGCTTTTATAGTCCTTTGGCGTAAGAGTCATTACTTGAGACACGATTAGCTAACCTCCTCAATTGCCCGCAGAATTTCACCTGCAGTAAACGGAATACCGCCAAACTTGTTGACCCGGATGGCCTGCAGGCCATATTTCGCGCCTAATAGATTGGCTAACTGACCAGAATAGTTACACTCTGGGATGATGACGGTTTGCACGGAGCGGATAAACTCGCGTATCGCGCGATCAGGCAGCGGCGAGAGAATCTTGGGATGCAGCGACGCTACTCTATAGCCCTTTGCGCGCGCGCGGTCAACCGCCTCCTGGATAGCGCCTTCGGTTGAACCCCAGCCGATAATGCCAATCGTGGCATCTTCATCGCCGTAGCGCTGCGGCTTTGGCAGTTCTTCCGCGGCTGTTGCCAGCTTGCGGAAGCGTTTCTCCATCATCGCGGTGTGATCTTCCGGTTCGTAGTTTGGGTGGCCGTAGATGTCGTGTTCCAGTCCGGTCGCGACATAGGTCATAGCGCCTGCGCCCGGCGTGGTCGTGGGCGAGACGCCGCTGGCGGTGTAGGCGTAGCGCGCAAAGACATGCTCTTCTTCGCTCAGCGCGTGACCGTTGCTCGCCGCGCTAGCGTGACCGTTTACTCCATTCTGGCCAAACTTGATGCGCTCCTCAATCTCTAACGGCCGGAAGGCGCTGTGATCAACGCTCTCAACACGGGCGGTCAGGGACTGGTCGGTGAGGAAGATCACCGGCATCTGGTAGCGCTCGGCCATATTGAAGGCCAGCACCATCAGGGAATAGCAATCCGCGACGTTAGCTGGGGCGACAACCATACGGGGAGTGTCGCCGTGACTCATACTCAACGCGAAACTCAGGTCGGACTGCTCCATCTTGGTAGGCATGCCCGTGCTGGGGCCGGCGCGCTGCGCATCGACGATCACCGCAGGTATCTCCGCCATCGATGCAAAGCCGAGGGCCTCGCTCATCAGCGAGAAGCCCGGGCCGGAGGTGGCTGTCATGGAGCGCGCGCCGCCAAATGAAGCGCCAAGCACCGAGGTGATGGCGGCTATCTCGTCTTCTGCCTGCAAGAAGGTACCGCCAACCTGCGGCAGTTCTTTTGCCAGGCCCTCCATAATATCGCTGGCCGGGGTGATGGGGTAGCCCGCGAAGAAGCCGACGTGGGAGGCCAATGCTCCTGCGACAACCGCCTGGTTGCCGTTCAATATCACGCGATCGGCCTTCTCGACGGCGCCTAAGCGGTGCGGGTCACGCTTGATTAGCTGCTCGGTGACGTACTTTTTCGCGACCTCCAGGGCCAGCATATTCTTTTCCATCAGGATGGGATTGGATTTGCGTGATTTGGAGAGTTTGGACTCGACCACCTGGGCGATGGCTTCGACGGGGGGTCCAAATAATCCAGAAATCGCGCCCAGCATGACCATATTCTTGGTCTGGAAAAGCTGTACTTCTTTGCGGGCGAGGTCGTTGAATGGGATGGGATAGGTGATAAAATCGCCAGCGTCGGGCGTAAAATCGGAGGGATCATAGATCAGCACGCCGCCATGGCGTCGCAGATCGCTGACGTTGCGATCAAAGGCTTCTTTGTTCAAGCAGATCAGCACGTCGGCGAAGTCACCCATAGACTTGACAGGTTTATCACTTATACGCACTTGAAACATACACGGGCCGCCGAGAATTTCGGCGGGAAAGGTGCGGAAGGTATACACATGATACCCCCAGCGCGCGGCAGCCAGGGCCAGGATATCACCACCAGAGATGGTTCCCTCGCCCGACTCGCCGCCAATACGAATGGTTACTTCATTCTCCATCGAATGCCCCCTGGGAAAAATTTGTGACCGCGCCCTATGCTCGACATGTGGCGCGGCCCTTGTGTAGCAGGTCTTGCTTTCACTTCAAACACCTGTAAAAATCTTACCGGTCTCGCCGGAATAGATATGTCGGGAGTCGTCACTCTTCTATCATTGCCAGGCAGCAGGGAAACTGTGTAGGGATACGCATGACTGCGCCCGTAGGTATAACCGCTCATGAATGTGATCGTGTCGCTTCTGCTCCTGTGCTCCCTCGATGTCATGCGCTGCTCCAGCATAATAAGGAAGGACCAGTGCCATCGCAATATCACCTGTCATTATATCATACTTCGCGGGTTACAACGCATGTGTATGCACGAATTTTTCAGCTAATGGGGAAAATTCCCTCTTCCCAAGTAAAAAGAGGTATGATACAATACGTTCCGCGAGGGCCCATAGCTCAGTGGTTAGCTCATAAGAGCGCCCATGCGCCATTACATTCCTTGCTTGCAGAGGCAGGCGGCACTGAGGTTAGCGTGTCTAAAGCAGGGTCTTACCTGGATGGGAAACTTGAAGGGGACAATAGCATGACCTGTAAAAGTCTGGCCGAGAGGGCAGGCAGCTACGCTGTATATGGTTAAGGCTGAATTGCTTGAATCCCAGTCCGTGCAGTGTGGAGTTAGTAAGCGCGGTTATGAGGCTTGCTAAATACCTCCTCCACAGCAGAGAGGACGAACGGGGAACCTACGTACAGACGTGGTGCGTAAGGGAACTTGGGGATCGCCTAAACGTCGAGAGACGCATGGCGACGGAGTGTCCATAGTACTCAAACGATCGGGGCAATGCCCGGTACACGGGGAAGGGACACAGGGGAGGCGGATAGCTTGTACCAGTGATGTACCACAAGATACAAAGTACTGGGAAGATGAGCCGCATCCCTGGAGAGCCGTGTGCGCTGAAAGGTGCATGCACGGTTATTGAGATCGGTCAAAGTATAGCAAATCAGTTGAACATTTGTCCAGCGATCAATATGTATCACCAAAAGTGACGGTGAACCCATTTTCATTTGACTTGACACGCCCCTCACGTTAGCTCCTCAAGAATCTCGCTCAGAGAAAGCACTTTAGCAAACCCCTTTCGCAACACCCGCAATTCGGTTCTTGCATGGCAGGATCATCCGTTGAAGTGATATCACTGCCGAAGACGGCTGTGAAGCCTCGTTCATAGGCCTTGCGGGCGGTTGTGCCGCAGCAGAAGTTAGTCAGGGTACCTCAGGCAAGAAGAAAAAGTGCCAGCGCTGCTTAATCTCCGAGAAGTTGTGCAATGGTTTCGCTCAACTCCTGGGGTGGAACGTGGTCGAACAGGTCGAGTCCTTTCGGATTATATCCCTCTTTTGCGAAGCCGGGGCGAAAAGTGCGCTGCTCTTTGCGGCCCCGGCCAAGAATGGTGCTGTGCGCGCGGTAGCCATAAAAGCCGGGATTGGTCGCCCCGAACAGGGCAACGATGCGCAGATTGTTCCGGAGCGACCCGGCGCAAGGAGCTTCTTGCGCAATCTTCTTCTTCGCCGCCGCCAGGTGCATAACGCCGGTATCGCCGGTCACTAAGAGATCGGTCTGGTCAAGCAGCGCGGCAGTTTCCAGCAGAGTCATGCGCGGCTGCGCGGGAAGGCAGCACACCCGTTGGGGGTCACGCGCGGCTAACGCCTGGAAAAGGCGCGACGAGGCTGTTTCATCGCTGTAACTGGGAAGGATACATACAAACAGGCCAGGGCGCAGCAGTTCGGCCAGCGCGTATGCGAGCAGCGCTGTTGGCGGGCGAGTGGCAGG
>VBFM01000296.1:0-6508 GCA_005882595.1 Chloroflexota bacterium | reverse complement strand
TTGCTGGGAAGCGACCTGATGGCGCAGAACTTCGATGCGCAGTATCGCGCGGCAGCGCAATCTGCCAGCCGCAAAATAGAGGGCGTGCTGCCGGAAAAGCTTCGCAGCGAGGTGCATTACCTGCAAAATAGCATTCGCTTTGTAGCTGGTGGAGGAGATACGCCTGAGACTACCCACAGGATCATGCTATTACAACAACTGCGCCGCGCTATTATCCAGCATACAACGGTACGCTTCGACTATCATACGCGCCATGCCAGAGACGGCAAAGGGGAGCAGAATAGCCGCGCGGCTGATCCTTATGGCCTGATACATTTTCCCAGGGGCTGGCACATGGTCGCCTACTGTCATCTGCGCCAGGACATCCGTCACTTTCGTCTTGATCGCATCGACAATCTGGAGCTGCTCTCGCGAACGTTTCAACGCCCGGTCGATTTTGTGATGCAGGAAGACAAGGCAAATAGCTCCCGCCAGTTGATGGTGCGGGTTTTGTTCGATTCCGAAGTAGCACGCTGGGTACAGGAAGCACGCTCTTATTACGTGATTGACGAAGAGGAAACGCAGGACGGGCTGCTGGTGACGCTCAAGATACGCCAGGAAAGCGAGATACTGCAATGGCTGCTTGGCTGGGGTCAGCATGTAAGGGTATTGGAGCCGGAGTCGCTGCGCAAGAGGATGCTTGAGGAGGCGGAGGGGATGTTGAGGAATATGGTTTCACACCCTCAACCCCAATACCCTCGCCAACCGTAAAATCTCCGCCCCTACATTCACATCCCCATTAGCCACAACCGTCTCCGCGCTCTGCCTCAGCAGTAACAAGGCTTGTGGGGTATTCAGATCATTCTCCATCGCGGCGATGAAAAGACCATGTAAGAGGGTGTCTTCTCCGCCAGTCTGCTCGCCTACAATCTCACGCACCTGTCGGAAAAGCCCTACTGTCTCGGTGGCGACTTGCATGTCTTCAGGGAAGCATTCCCAGGGATAGCGATAGTGATGGTTCAACAGGGTGACGCGAATTGCATCGGCGCTGTATGTTTTGAGCAGGTCGCTGACCAGCGTCAAGTTGCCCAGTGATTTGCTCATCTTTTCGCCATCCTGGTGTACCATAGCGGTATGCATCCAGAAGCGCGAAAAGGGGGCTTTGCCGCTGAAGTGTTCCGATTGCGCGATTTCGCAGGTATGGTGCGGGAAAGCCAGATCCGCGCCGCCGCCGTGTATGTCTAACTGCGGACCAAGATACTTCATCGACATAGCGCTGCATTCGATGTGCCAGCCGGGACGGCCAGGACCCCAGGGGCTGGGCCAGGCGGGTTCGCCTGGAGCCTGCGCTTGCCACAGAACGAAGTCGAGCGGGTCTTTCTTGCGCGGGTCGTCGGGATAGTTGCCGCGCTCGTTGGCGATGGTGAGCATGGCCGAATAATCGTTCAGGCCGATAGCGCGAGCCATGATACCAAATTCCGGGTCGTTCTTCACGCTAAAGTAGACGCTGCCACCGCTTTCATAGGCAAAGCCGCGCGCCATCAGGGTCTGTATGATCTCGATCATCGCGGGGGTCTCTTGCGTGGCGCGTGCGTAGACGTTGGGGCGGCGTACATTCAGCGCGTCCATGTCGCGCAAATAGCGTTCGGTCTCGCGCCGCCCCAGTTCGTCCCAGGACATGCCGAGTTCGCGTGATTTGCGCAGGATATCATCGTCGATATCGGTCACATTCTGCACGTAGTTGACCTTGTTACCGCAAAATTCTAAGTAACGAATGAGGGTATCGAATGAGACATAGGTGAAGGCATGACCCAGGTGGGTGGTGTCATAAGGCGTAATGCCGCAGACATAGATGCGTACCGTCTTGTCATCGAGAGGAACAAATTCTTCAAGCGATTGCGTCAATGTATTAAACAATTTCATCGGATAATCTCTCCTAGACCAAACAAACGGACGGCATTGGCGCTAGTGGCTTGGGCAATTTCTTCAAAGGTCATGCCGCGAATTTCGGCCAGCTTTTCCGCGACGTGTTTGACAAATAGTGGCTCGTTGCGTCTCGCGCGTAGAGGCTGGGGCACCAGGTAAGGGCTGTCGGTCTCGACCAGGATGCGTTCGAGAGGGGCCACGCGGGCCACCTCTGGCAAAGCGTTACCCTGACGAGTAAGCGGCCCGGCGAATGAAAGCATGAAGCCATCGAAAGCCAGGCATTCTTCGGCCTGCTGCACATCGCCTGAAAAGCAATGAAAGACGCCGCGCAATCCCTTGCCATGCGCGCGCAGCAACTCGATCACATCATCGTGAGAGTCGCGCACGTGTATGATGCATGGCAAAGCGCACGCGCGCGCAAGTTCAAGATGGGCGCAAAAAACGGCGCGCTGCACATCGCGCGGCGAGAGCATGCGAAAATAGTCAAGACCAAACTCGCCAATGGCCACAACCTCTGGCGCCTGTGCCAGCTCACGGTAGCGCATGCCAACCTCGTCAGTATAGGTGCTGGCGTCGTGCGGGTGGGTACCGACGCCCGCGAAGACTGCGCCCGGATGCGTCTTCGCCAGTGCCAGCGCGTGTTCGCTGGAAGCCAGGTCGCATCCTGGATCAACAATGCGGGTCACGCCGCCCTCAAAGGCAGCGTTAATGACGGCTTCACGGTCGGCATTGAAACGGGAGGTATCGATGTGGGCATGACTATCGACGAGCAACGGGTGTGTCCTTTCCAATTATTACCTTGAGTGGTACCCAGGTTCCATCCCGCCCCACCACCCCACCCAGGGCGACCGCGAGGGTCGCCCGTACAATATACGGGACGTTTCCCTATTTAATCGTGTATTGTACGAGCGATCGCTAGGGTTGCCCTGGGTGGGGTGGATTCGGGTCGCAACGAAGGTTCACTTCATTAAGTATAGTCTCGGGTGCGAGGGGATGTCAACCAGAATTCATTCACAAGCCTGATTATGACGCTGTGTCATGTTAGTGAGGCGCTGCTACTTCACTATGGATACGCAGAAGGTCAGGGATCGTCTCGGGAGGTCGACGACCAAGCCCACATTCAGTCGCAACGCCAAAGTCCGCGACCACACGTTGCGCTGCCTCGATACGCCGCCTCGTTCCCTCAACACCATCAGTGAAATGCACCAATCCCAGGTAGAGTTCCGTCTCAGGATGAAGCTGCAAGTTCTTGAGCGGCGCGAAATAGGCGTCATCACTCCGATTGCGTGGGACTGGCATGGAAATCCAGTTGAGAGAACGCTTGAGGCCAGCAGAGATGCCATTGGCGACATCAACCAGCTTGGAGGTGTTTTCCGGCTCCACAAAGTGCTTGTGACCAGCATCACCATAGCAGAGATGATACCCCAGTTCAACATCCACCGGCACTTGATTTCCCAGCCGCACGAGCTGTTCAATAATCTCCGTTTTGACATGTGCATAGCTCGTGAATGCAACGCCTTCCAACAGTCCGAACTCGACAGCCACATCCCACTGAATAGCCAGTTGATTGTGTGGAATACCTGACGCGATTCTGTCCAGTTCGGCAAACATGGCCCTCTCGTATGCAGGTTGCACAAGCGCCTGCTCTTCGTCCACAATAAAGGCCGTGACAGGAGCCAGGGGTGTAGGCAGACTGACCTGGAAGCGATACTGAGTCGGGAGAACTCCGGCCTGTTTTAGTTGCGAGAACACCGCGTAGGAGCTAAGAGCAGCATCGGCATAGCCAAGTTGATCAAAGACGTAATCACCCGTGCTGGCCCCTGGGCGCATTCTGAAATGCGGTAATGAAGCGTAGGCATTGGGATCAGGCGAGATCATCTCGAAAGAGGAATTGCGTGCGAGAACATCGATTTGCCAGCCAATCCAGTTTGTGCGAACACCAGTCTCGCCATCTGGGATGCGATAAAGACAATCGCCCAGAATTGAACTGGCTACACGAAAAACTTCGTCGGCATTTGCCAGGGGGACGCTGCCGTTAAGGTGAACACCACGCGGTGATTGGTGATTTACCATTATTGTCCTCCGATCTGTGTGGGTGGCGAATAGCTCGCTACTTTCCCTAGAAGTATGGATGCTTCAGCCTTGATGGTCAAAATTATATCACATAAAATAGCCCTCATTATATTGCCTGCCACACCTGGACTGAGCCATCGCCGCTGGCCGACGCGATATGTTTGTCGTCCGGCAGCCACACAACGGCATGAGTGGAAGAGGGGTGGGCGTGAAAGGTGAGGCCGTGCGAGGAGGTGCGCGAAGAAGACGTATGCTGCTGGTGTTCCACGTCCCAGACCTGCACAAGCGCATCTTTGCTGACGGAAACGATATGCTTGCCGTCGGAGGACCAGGCAATACTGCTCACCCATTCGTTATGGCCGCGAAAGGTGGCGATGAGATGTCCTCTGGTGACTTCCCAGACCTGCACCGCCTTATCTTCGCCGGTAGAGACGATGCGCTTGCCGTCGGGGGACCACGCCAGAGCGCGCACCCAGCCTTCATGGCCGTGAAAGGTGGAGACCTTCTGTCCATTCGCAGCGTTCCAGACCTGAACCTCCTTCAAAGAGCCGGAGGCTAACCATTTGCCGTTTGGGGACCAGGCGACGGCGCGCACCCAGTAGGTATGGTGGGGATAGGTATAGCTGTGCCTTCCGGTGGATGCATTCCACAGCTGCACCGCTTTATCCTGGCCACCTCCGCTGGCCGATGCGATAGATTGACCATCGGGAGACCATGCCACAGTATGGATCATGCCGGAATGGCCATCATAGCTGGCGATTCTCTGCCCGTTCGCCGTATCCCAGACCTGAACGGTCTTATCCAGGCTGGCAGAGGCGATACGCTGTCCATCGGGAGACCAGGCCAGAGTGGTGACACCGGCAACGTGGCCGCGATAGATAAGGGAGACGAGGGCCGTCTTCACATCCCATACCTGCACGGTGCGATCATGACCGCCGGAGGCAATGCGCCGTCGATCAGGAGACCATGCAACGGCGTGGATGGCGGGCGTTTGAGTGCGTTCCGTCCTCGTAGAGACTCGATGTATTGCGTACTCGGAACTGGTTTCATCATGTGCCGCCGAAACGGGCGGGGACGTTACCCCACCTGGCAACGACGGAGTGGTCGCGCGTTATTTGTCGAAGCACGCCCGACCGGTGGAGATAGCACAACTGCCTCCATCGCGGGCGAGATATCGGGCTGAAAGCGGTATAAGGAAGGAGGCTCGTGCAGTACATGTTGTACAGCGATCTCTTCGTAAGAGCCGTTAAATGGACGGGTGCCGCACAGCCATTCATAGACAGTGATAGCCAGAGCATATTGATCGCTGGCCGGGCGCGGCTTGCCCCGTGCCTGCTCCGGGGCCATATACGCAATGGTGCCCGATGCATCGCGCGGAGTATCCTGCGATGAACTAAAGGTTCCCATTGCCAGGCCAAAATCGCTGAGCAATACCTCGGAATTGCGTCCAAGCAGCATATTTTCAGGCTTGACATCGCGATGAATCAACTTTTGCGTATGGGCGTAGTATAGGGCGGCGGCAGCCTGTTTCACATAGGTTACAATAGTCGAAGCAGGCAGGCGTGTCCCGGTTGGGTAAAGCTGGCGCAGGGTGCCATTGGGGGCATAGCCCATGACCAGGAAAGGGGTTGTCTCTTCAACGCCAAAATCCAGCACGCGCACGATATTGGGATGTTCTAAACGGGCGATGGTGCGCGCTTCCTCACGGAACTGGTCAATCCCGTCGCTGCTGAGGCGTGTATCGAGCACCTTAATGGCGGCCAGCGTATTGAGGTGGATATGTTCGCCAAGATAGACAGTCGCGAACCCGCCGCGTCCAAGCAGCCGGAGCAGGCGATAGTTGCCAAGTTGTTGTCCCGTGCGGTCTGTCATGTGAGCTGTTCTTTCCTGGCTACATCACTTCAAATAGGTATTGCATATATCGATTCTAATTGTATGGATTGGTTATTGGTGTGTCAAGGAAAGCGAACCAGTGAAGAAGCATCTGAACCTGGGGTCTTATCGCGTGGCGTGTAGATGAGATTCATTTCAGAACTTGATAATCACCACGATTTGATATATATTCATGAAATCGTGCAACACGGAAAAGCAAAGGTACTTCTGCAACACGTTCCTTGTCCCTGGCTGGTAGAATGGCGGGCTATCTGTTCGCCCTACTCCTCATAATGGTAATCTCTACTTCCTATGGAACGGTAGCTCGCGCCGCATCTTCTCCGGCTGCTTCGACTGCAAGCAAACCCTCGCTATCTTCACCGACTCTATGCAATACGTGCTGGCATCCCGCGCTCAAAACAAGCTGGCAATGGCAACTGAGCGGCACCGTCGATCAGTCCTACAACGTCGTGATGTACGATATCGATATGTTTGATAACAGCGCGAGCGTGGTCAAATCGCTGCACAAGGCAGGACGCATCGTCATCTGCTACATTGACGCGGGTACGTGGGAAAACTGGCGGCCTGATGCGGGGCAGTTTCCCAATTCAGTGAAAGGAAAACCTGTCAGTGGCTGGCTCGGCGAACGCTGGCTGGA
>VBFM01000295.1:0-4218 GCA_005882595.1 Chloroflexota bacterium | reverse complement strand
TGGAAGCGGGCAGACCAGTCAGCCACCGGCGCAGAGTACGCCACCGCTTCAGCCTACACCAACCGATAACCCAAGCCCAACCGCGCAGCCCAGTCCTACTTCGACCCCGGACGGAGCATTGACGGTGCAGATTACGAACTACCCGCCGTTTGTGGTCAATAATACTCGCCAGAATATCGGTGTTTCGACCAGCCAACCGGGGATCAACGTATGGCTGATCATACGCTACAGTGCCCAGGGAGGTCGAGATATGGTGGGTCCACAAAAGACTGATGCGAATGGTAATGCTACGCTCTCCTGGCCGGTGTCTTCCCCTGGCTTCGGACATAGGGGGTCTGCAATGCTGACAGCCGTTGCAGTAGATGCAAACGGGCAGCGCGTCTTCTCCTCGCCCGTGACGGTTCAGATTGTCGGGTAGAGGAATTTCGGGAAACCGTACCGTAGGTCATGGAATATTTACCAGGGCGGGACTTGTCCCTGCCCCGGTAACGTGCGTATAATGCAATAGCGAATGTCTCTTCTCATACCCATTCAGAAACGCTGCTTAAGGATATCCCATGACGCAAACCGATGAAATCCGCCAGGTTCAGGAAGCCGCTCGCGCCGTTCGCCAGAATGCCAGCCAGGTAATTGTGGGCAAAGAAGAAGTCATCGACCTGCTGATGGTGGCCCTGCTCTGCGAGGGACATGTCCTCTTTGAAGATGTACCAGGTATTGGTAAAACCACATTAGCGAAATCGCTGGCAAAATCACTTGGGTGTTCGTTTCAGCGTATTCAATTTACGCCCGACCTACTTCCTTCGGATATTACGGGCATTACTTTTTACAACCAGAAAATGGGCGAATTTGAATTTCGTCCTGGTCCGCTACTGGCTCAGTTTGTGCTCGCAGATGAGATCAACCGCGCTACGCCGCGCACTCAATCCGCGCTTTTAGAGGCGATGGAGGAGCGGCAGATTACGGTCGAGAGGGAAACCCTGGCGTTACCGCGTCCGTTTATTGTGATCGCTACGCAAAATCCTGTCGAACTGGAAGGGACGTTTCCACTGCCTGAGGCGCAGCTTGACCGCTTTCTGATGCGCCTGCGGCTCGACTACCCCAGTCAATCAGAGGAACGACTGATCTTGCAGCGTTTTCGAGAACACCAACCGCTCGCAGAGTTACAGCCAGTGGTGGCGGCGGAACGCTTACAATTGCTGCAAGGGATGATCCGCCGGGTGCGCATGGAGCCCGCGCTGGAGAGTTATATTGTTGAACTGGTGCGAGCTACGCGCCATCATAATGGCATTGATCTGGGGGTGAGTCCGCGAGGGACGCTGGCATTGTATCGCGCTTCCCAGGCATACGCAGCTATTCATGGGCGCGCGTATGTCATTCCAGATGATATTAAGCGAGTCGCCCGCCCGGTTCTTTCCCATCGTATGATTGCGACCAGCCAGATGCGCCTGCATGGACGTATGATGGAGCAAATTATTGAGGAAGTCCTGCATAGTGTGGCGGTTCCGGTTGAGCTATGAACAGACGATGGTATTACGTGGGTGTCGCGATTCTTCTGGTGAGTTTGCTTATTCACCAGCCATTACTGTTTCTTCTGGGATTGTTGGTGCTGCTTATCCTGGGGACGGCAGATATCTGGGCGAAATTCTGTATGCACGATTTGCGTTACTCGCGCGAGTTCAGTGAAAAGCGTGTGTTGTTTGGTGAGGAGATTACGCTTTCGATTTCGCTTGAGAATGCGAAGCTTTTGCCGCTACCGTGGTTGGAAATCGAGGAGACGGTACCTCGCTCGCTCACTTTCACAGGGCGTTCACTGCGTATGCAGCTCAGCAGTAATGCGGTCATACTGGAGAGCCTGTTCAGTTTACACTGGTATGAGCGGGTGACGCGCCGTTATACGGTTTATTGCAATGCGCGGGGTGTGCATGCTTTTGGACCAACGACGCTGCGCAGCGGGGATGTGTATGGGTTTCAAAGTCGCCAGGAGTCGTTTGCCAACCGTCAATACTTGCTGGTGTATCCAATGGTTGTGCCGATCACGCGCTTTGGGCTGCCGGCGCGCCATCCCTTTGGAGACTACAAGACGCCGCGGCGCCTGTTGGAAGATCCCTCGCGAGTGATCGGGGTGCGAGAGTATATGTATGGTGATGATCTGCGGCGCGTGCACTGGAAGGCGACGGCGCGCATGATGCAGTTGCAGAGCAAGGTGTACCAGCCAACGACGACGTATACGCTGGTGATCTTCCTGAATGCGGTTTCGCAACTGGATGTATGGTATGGTATTCATCCTGAACTGCAAGAACTGGCGATCTGCGCGGCGGCTTCGATTGCGAGCTGGGCGCTGGATGAGGGGTTGGCGGTGGGGTTATATGCCAATACGACGATGTATACACCGGAGGTGGGGATGACGCTGCCAGCACAGACGAATGGGTCAGAGGAGACAAAGGAGACGAAGCCCGGCAGCATTGACCTTCAAACGGTGGTGGCCGAGCAACTGAAACGCCGCCGCATTTCCTTGCCGCCCGCCAGCAATGAGGAGCAGCGCAAGCGAATTATGGAGGTGCTGGCGCGCATTCAAGCATATTTCGGGGCTTCCATTGAGGACCTGGTGCAGGCTGAGCGCACGCGGCTGCCTGCCGGGGCGACGGTGGTGGTGATCACGAGCACAATCAGCGATCCACTGCTGGATACGCTGGCACGAGTGGCACATGCCGGTCACGCGGTGACGCTCTTACTGGTGGGTGATACGCCAATGTCAATAAAGCTGGCGGGCGTAACGGTGTATCATCTCGGGGGGGAGGACGCGTGGAAGCAGCTATTGGCGAGCTACGAGGGCGCTACAAATCGGGGCTCAACGGGGGAGATGGGTGAACAGTTGGGCGCGATAAATCGCGCCCCTACAGGCAGCTTTACGTTCTGAAGGTACCGTTCATGAACGAAACTGGATTGGATGACTTTGAAGTAGAAATTAGTGATCTACCCGAAATCGGGGAGACAGGCCGGGTGAACGCGCTTCTGCGTAAACTGGCCGCGCGTCCCCGGTTGCGTTCGCGTCTCTGGCGAGCAGCTATCGCTGGCTGCGCTCTGATGCTCATTTTCCTCGCTTTGAACGGCAGCGTCTTTCTGCTGCAACAGCACCTGTCAAGCCTGTTCGCACATGCAACGCCGATTACTACAGGGCAATCGGGAGCGGTTAGCTCGCGGGATGTAACATCGCAGTTCAACACGAAAAAAGTCATTTACTGGAATGCGAGTACGCCTCCTGTTGTCGCCGGTAATGAAACGCTGGGCCAGGTACCGCAGAGATGTTCTCAAAACACACCTACTCAGAACTTCGCCTCTCCTGCCTTCACTGCTGGAGTTGGTGGTTCACCAATATGGGTGACCGGTTTCGCCGGCCCCCGTGCTATATTGAATCGCCTGGTGCGGGCAAAGCCGCCACAATACGGCTGGTACCAGCAGCTGGAGCTGGTATCAGAGACTAATTATACCGGTACCGTGACGCTGCAGGGCGGTATCGTAGGGAATACATTTCCACTGTGGTTCGGTACGTTTCCACAGAGCGAGGCGCTGATTAACGCTATCTCGGTGAAACCACTGGATATGAACGTCTCCAACCATTTTGGAGACGACCAGCAATGGGGTACCCTGCCTATTCGAGTGTATATAGCGGAAGCAGGCTGTTACTATCTCCATGCTACATGGGATGGAGGGAGTTGGATGGTGTATTTCGCGGCGGGGCTATAATGTGACCTGTAATTTCGTGCCCCAAAAAGCTTGACTTTTCTGTCCCAAAATGTTATAGTTGTATTTGTCAACTGAGAGACGTTCCCAATCGGGAGCGTCTCTTTTTGTGCTTAATTATGCCTTTCTCCATCGCTCTACAAACTTCCGACCAACCTCCAATCCGTGTTGGTAGCCCGCAACCAGCCCCTCATCTGTGACATTGGTAAAATCCGCGCCCATTATGGCGGGATCAATCTCTGGGCGAATGATGTGGATGGGGGTGCCTTCCCAGCTATCGGGTATGGGCTCGCTCTGGAAAATGTCGCGGTATAATACACCGGGTTCTGTGGCGATGGCGATGACTTCCCGGTAGCCCTGCCGGGCCAGTTCTATGGCGGGGCAGGCACAGGTGTAGTAGCCATCTATATAAGGATGGCCAGCGACCTCTGCCGGGACAGTCCAGGCGTGCAGCATGCGGGTGGAGGCGTAAATGAC
>VBFM01000294.1:0-3705 GCA_005882595.1 Chloroflexota bacterium | reverse complement strand
AGAACATGATGCGCTGCTGCGCAACTACCTCGAGCGCGAACGCCGGGGAGAACGGGCCTTTTACCTTGACAGGAGCCTGGACGCCGGTTCATACGTGATTGAGGGTCACGCGTTGAACCGGCCTCAAGTGATCTACAGCAATGTCGGCAATAGCGGCTTGATCGAAAATCTGCCCCGCGATGGATGCGTAGAGATTGCCTGCCTGGTTGATGGCAACGGCATCCATCCGCTGCATTTCGGCAAGCTGCCCACGCAGCTCGCCGCGCTCGACAGCGCCCACATGATGGTTCACGATCTGCTGGTGCAGGCACTGCTCAACGAAGATCGAGAGGCGGCGGTGCAGACCCTGATGCTCGATCCCCTGACCGCCGCGGTCTGTTCTTTAACAGAGATCCGCCAGCTATTCGACGAAATGGCAGCAACGCAGCAGAACTATCTGCCCCATTTTATGAAGCAATGATTGAGTTTGTCGTAGGGACAAGAGGTGGGAGAGTGGATGGGTGGGCGTCTTTGCTTGAGCAATGATTGAGTTTGTCGTAGGGACAAGGGGTGGGAGAGCGGATGAGTGGGGGCCTTGTGCTTGTCCTCCCTGGGGATCGAGCAGGCGAGCAGGACAAGCACAAGGCCCCCACATCCGCCCCCCACCGCCCCTTGTCCCTACGCAAATGACGAGCCTGCGAGTCTAAGGAGTACATATGACTGAAATCGTCCCATATCTAGAGAGCATCCGCGCTCGCTTTGAGCAGCCCGAAACGCGCGCAGCATTTCAGGGTTTTGCCAGAACTATCCAGTTCCTTTTTCCTGATCTCCAGCGAAACTTTGTGCTGAGCATAGCTCCTGATGGCAGCGCGACGCTGACGGAAGAGACGCTTCCCCAGCCGGATATCAAGGTCACTACCAGCAGCGATACGCTGGCCGGAATACTTGACCGGAAGGTCAATCCAGAACTCGCTTTCGTCACGCGTAAGCTCAAAGTCTCTGGTAAGATGGAGGACCTTCTGAAATTGCAGAAACTGCTGTAAGGAATGGCACATGGAATTGCATGCTCCGCCCAAAAGACTGACCGTTCGCGATCAGTTCGTCCTCAGTGTCTTCTGGTTTTCGCTCAATGCTCAAAGCGCGGCTCTTTTCCCCATCGTCATTCCACTACAGATATTACTTTTTTTGCCTCCCGGCCCGGTAGGTAGCGCTCAGCAGGCGTTACTCCTCGGTTGGATTTCGGCGGCGGGTGCTGTCGTTTCGCTGATCATGCCGCCGGTATTTGGCATGATGTCCGATAATACACGCGGCTCATGGGGACGTCGTCGGCCATACATTGCTGCCGGTGCCCTATTGTTGGTTCTGAGCGCGCTGCTGCTGGCTGTAGCAGGCAGCATAGCGATCTTTGTGCTGGCGCTGATATTGAACCAGGTTGGGAGCAATGCCGCCAATGCCTCCTATCAAGCCCTCCTGCCGGATCGCGTGCCCAGGGAGCAGCGCGGCGCGGCTTCCGGGTATATGGGGCTGATGACTATTATTGGCAATATCGGCAGCCTGGGTCTGGCGGCCTTGCTGCTCAACCAGGTCAGCCTGACTTCCACTGGAAGCGATGTCATACGGCGCGGTGCCTTGCTCTTCTACGTGATAACAGGCATTGTCTTGATCGTGGGCGCGCTGATCACTGTTATTGGTGTGCGTGAAATCCCTTTCATGCCAGCTGCAAGCGCATCTGACCACGAGCAAGAAAGTACCCTGCTGCGATTTCGCCGCTGGTTTGTACGGAACTGGGTGGCGCCCTGGCGCGAATATAACTTCATGCTTATTTTCCTGACACGCTTCGCGGTGATGATGGGGCTGACCCTGTTTATGACCTTTATTGAATACTACTTTGCCGATGTCGCAAATGAAACGAATTTTGTGCAGGCAACGGCTGTTGTAGCTTTGCTGGCGCTTGTGGGCGCTATTTGCAGCGCCTTCGTGCTTGGTATCTACTCCGATCGCGTGAGGCGCGCCCCCATAGTGTGCGTGTCTACCCTCTTTATGGCAATGGCCTCGTTCGCCTTCGTCATTGCGCCAGGTAGTTTTCCTCTGTGGATTCTGGGCATTCTCTTCGGCATTGGCTACGGCGCCTATACCAGCGTCGATTGGGCTTTGGCAATCGATGCCATGCCCTCACTGAGTACCGTTGGCAAAGATTTTGCTTTATGGGGCTCTTCCACCAATCTCGCGGCTATTCTTGCGCCTGCCATAGGCAGTTTCATCATTTACCTGGTCAGTATCCATGCAGCGACTTCCCTGGGATATCGCGTGGTCTTCGCCGTGGCAACACTTTTTCTCCTCGCTGGAGCGTTGTTTATCCTGAAAATCCGGGTAGAAGCGCCTGTTGATGCGCGTAGCTCGTAGAGGAAAGCATGGCAAGTTCGCGTATGCTCCGTTTTCCCGAGGGATTTTTAGAAGTCACGCTGCATCTACACGAAATTCGGCTCTCCCATACTTGCGATACAGGCGCTGGACGGCTTCTGCGCAGGATTGTCATCAAATGCTGAGATGATGCTATCCACGCAGGGCGAATTGTACTCCGCGCCATGACCCAGGCCGGGGAAGAGGAAGTAGTAGCTGTTCTTGAGCGTTTGCGCGGCAAGCTTGCCATTTGCTGGCGGCGTAATCGGATCATACTCGTCTGAGAGCACCAGTGTTGGGATACCGCTCACAACCGCCTGCTTCTGCGCCGCGGGTGCCTGCTGCACGTGCCAGAGTTTGCAGGTGTCATACTCCTGTTGCAGATCACCCTTTAGCGCTGGCATTATTTGTGGCGCAATGCCCTGCAGGGCAGGCGCGATGTCGTTCTGCTTCAGGAAATCCCAGTCCTCGCTGCACTCATCCGAATAGAACATGCCATCGCTGAAGGTATTGTCGAACTCAACCGCTCCATAAACTTGCGAGAGTATTGTAAAGTTGTGGTCGCGTATCTGAAAGATCATGCGCGGCAGTGCAGGGATGAATTGTGACACGTAGAGCGCGCTGAACAGCACAAACACGAAGTCGTCGCCTGCCATCACCACGTTATAGCTTTTGTTTGTCGTAAAATCGGTTGTTTGAAATTGAACGGGCGTGGCGTTGAGGGTCGTGATAAGCTGGTAGAAAACACTGTCCAGGTGCGGATAGAGCGTCGCGCAGTTTGCATTCGCGGCGCAGCCCTGGAACAACGTGTTGAAGACACGCTGCGCTGTGCTCGGTAAATCGGTACGGTTCTTCTGCGGCGGATAGGTTGAGTCCAGTACCACGCTGCGAATCACCGGCGGATACAGGCGCATGGTGGTGAGGGCCAGCCGCGTGCCATACGAGACCCCATAGAGATTGGCCTGCTTGTACCCCATGGCCACGATCAGGTCATGCACATCCCCCGCGTTCTCGATCGAATTAAACGCGTTCAAGTCAACGCCCGACTTCGCCAGTCGATCATGGCAGGCGCCTATCGCTTGCAAGTACATCCGCTCGGAATCGGCCGCGCTGAAGTGCTGATCCAGGGTGTTTAATTGAAGCTGCAGCGTTTCAGGACACTTGAGCGAGGGCGTGGAGTAGCCCGTTCCGCGCTGGTCGAACATGATCAGGTCATGATTGAACACGAACGTTGCGTAATTCGCACTCGTGATATAGCGCGCCCAATTGTCCAGCGATGGACCACCAGGCCCACCTTCCAGGCGGACGACAGGGTTGGGATCGTTC
>VBFM01000293.1:5291-7238 GCA_005882595.1 Chloroflexota bacterium | reverse complement strand
CCGTTGCGTGCGCTATCCGTCTATCGTAGGACCTGGCGTCAAAACGCCAGGGGTGGTGCAGTATACCTCCTGGGTGATCGAGGAGTGTGCCAGAGGGAAGCCTTTCACGATCTGGGTTCCTCCTGACACCCGCTGCCCGGTACTTTACCTTAAGGACGCGGCACGCGCCATAGTGGAACTGGGACAGGCCCCGTTGGCAAACATCAAATCGGTCAATTACCTGCTGGGCGGTATCGAGCCAACCGCCAGCGCCGGAGAACTGGCCGACATGGTGCGGACCAGGATACCCGGCGCGCAGATCGATTTCCAGCCAAACCTGGCGCTGCAGCCCATCCTTGCTAAGCTCATGGTACGCTTCGATGACAGGAGAGCGCGCGAGGAGTGGGACTGGACACCCCGCTACACACAAGAGCAGATCGTGGATGACTTCTTGAATGAGATAAGGCTGCATCCACATCGATACGCTTGAGCTATTGCACAGAACAGGAGTAGATAAATGGCGAAAGCACGACCATTCCGTTTTGGTGTGGTAGCAGAAAGCGCTCCATCACGGGAAGCATGGATCGAACTGGTGCGCAGGTCTGAGAACCTGGGCTATGCAACGTTCCTGCTGGCGGATCACTATGTCAATGAATTTCCCCCCATCGCCGCCCTCATGGCTGCGGCGGATGCAGCGAGCACGATACGCATCGGCAGCCTGGTGTTCGACAACGACTTTCGCCATCCAGCACTACTCGCCAAAGAGGTTGCGACACTCGACCTGCTATCTAGTGGACGCTTCGAGCTTGGCATTGGAGCAGGGTGGCACCGGCCCGAATACGAGCAGATTGGCCTCCCTTTTGAAAGTGCTGGAATCCGTATCGGTCGCTTAGAAGAGGCTTTGCAGATTATCAAACAGTTCTTCACACAGGAAACGGTCACGTTTGCAGGTAACCATTATACCGTGACCAATCTGCAGGCCTTCCCCAAACCGCTTCAGCGTCCTTATCCACCCATCTTCATGGGCGGTGGTGGGAAAAGATTGCTCTCGCTGGCAGGCCGAGAGGCCGACATAGTTGGCCTCCACCTCAAGGTGAATGATGATGGCACAGTCGATGCCAGGGAGACCACCGAGGAGGCTCTAGCTCAAAAAATGGAATGGGTCCGGCAGGCGGCAGGAGAGCGCTTCGCGGCAGTGGAGTTGAACCTCCTTCTTGGAGGTGTCGTGATCACGGATGATCCACTGCAAGCGGCAGAGCAGCGTGCTCGTGAAAGTGGACGACCATTAGTGACAGCGGAACAACTCTTAGCCAACCCATACTTACTCATTGGCAGTGTCGAGCAACTTGCTGAACGGATGCAACGATGGCGTGATCAATTTGGCATCTCGTACCTGGTGGTGGGCACCGAAGATATGGAAGCGTTTGCGCCGGTGGTCGCCCGTCTCGCTGGCGCGTAAACAAGAGATTCTCAAAGCCTGGCAAGCACAGGAGACATCATCTCTCGCTGGCGCGTAAACAAGAGATTCTCAAAGCCTGGCAAGCACAGGAGACATCATCTCTCCAGCCTACGGTCTCTACATTGCTCATGACCATCTATCTCCCGATAGGATGCTCCTACACCCACTACACCTGCTACACTTGCTACACCTGCTCCATCACTCATGAACGCTCAAGAGTAGGCATTTTCTCTTTCTATCCTTAAAACAGGACTGGAGGAGCGTAGTAATCGCGCCTCTAGACGGGTCTCAAATTGCCCTCTGTGACGCTATACTTGTCCTATCACTTATTCTCATGAAGAAAGACCGATTACATTGCTTCAAGGAGGTAGATCAACATGAGCTCCGTCGAGAATCAGTCACAACAGAACAACACAGTACCCATTATCTATCGCCTCCAACGCCTGTTCTTCGCTGTCAGCATCGTCCTGGGAACGGCAGCGATTCTTGTCGCCGCTTTCGCTAATCCC
>VBFM01000293.1:0-5279 GCA_005882595.1 Chloroflexota bacterium | reverse complement strand
ACGAATGCCACGGACAGCGACCTGATGGATCAGACGCATCTCGTCGCCCAACTGATCGCTGCTTACTTGTTGCCACTCGGTTTCCTGGCCATGGCATGGCTGGCAAATCGCCGTTCTCCATGGCTGGCGAGTATTGGCGCGTTCATTACGTTGCTCGGCTTCCTTCCTCTCGCCCTGTACGTTGGCCAGGATTCGCTTTTCTACGATCTCGCGCGCTGGGGCAGCAACCCTCAGTTTGTAGACCTGGCTCAGCGGTGGAATAACGACGGGATTATGGCCTACTATGGAATAATGTTTGGCCTTGGCACGGTGTTTGGTCCTACATTGCTCGGTATTGCGCTCTGGCGGTCGCGAGCCATACCCGTGTGGGCCGCCATCTGTCTTACGTTTAGTCGCCTGCCTGTGTTTCTCTTCCCTTTTGTGTCGTATCATGTTGAATCCGCCATCGTCCTTGCAGGTGTTGTCCTGCTGTTCATCGGCAGTATTCCCGCCGCTCTGGCCGTGTTGAGCGCATCACACAACGGCAAGAGCTAATAGGCACATACCTGGAAACGAAATCCCATCTCGAAAAAAGGCAGCCACTCATCGTCTCAATAGTGGTTTATCAAGGGTGCTAACTTTGCCCTTGATGTCACGAGTACTGGATTTGGACCCAGATGAAAGGAACACAACGTTGACGCAAAGCATAACCAACACGTCCTACGTGTTTGGACATTCCGAAGAAGAGATACAACGCCTGGTGAGACAGTCGCGGTTGTTTAACCCCTGCACGCGGCGGTTCCTGGAACAAGCCGGGATCAGCACGGGCATGAAGGTGCTGGATGTGGGCAGTGGCCCGGGCGATGTGGCCCTGCTGCTAGCCGACCGTGTTGGGCCAGGTGGGGCGGTGGTTGGCGTGGACATTGATCCGGCCAGGCTGGACATAGCCCGGGCGAGGGCGCGGGTCGCGGGCTACGAGAACGTCTCCTTTGTTGCAGGGGATATCAACGGTATCGAACTCGACGACGACTTCGACGCCATCGTCGGGCGCTTCATTTTGATCCATCTGCGCGAACCGGGTGCGACACTGCGCACCCTGGCACGTCACCTGCGCCCTGGCGGCCTGGTGGCCTTCCAGGACGCTGACTTCTCTCCCGCCGCAGTCTCCATACCTTCCTCCCGGCTCTCCGAACAACTCGAAGCCTGGATCAAGGGGGCGTTCCGCTGCGCCGGGCTGGAGATGCAGATGGGCCTGAAGCTGTACCACCTGTTTCCTGAGGCGGGAATGCCAACGCCTTGCATGTGCAGCGAAGCCTTCGTGATTGGCAGCAGGGAGTCGAATCAGGCGGAGATGGAACTGGCGATTGCCTATATCGTGAATTTCGTGCATCTGCTCCTGCCGCTGATTCTGAAGTTCGGGATCGCCACGGCTGAGGAGGTCGCGATCGATACCCTGGCTGAGCGCTTGCGTGCTGAATGGGCCAGCCAACGCATGGTCTGGAGAATGGGCGTAGATGTCGTCTCGGCCTGGACACGCATGGTGTAGGAGCTGCTAGCGCGTCCAGCAGCTTTCGCTCACACACGCCAACCAGGGAAGATACGCTTCCCGCAAGTCTCATTTGGCCAGGTTTCGCATAGTTTGCCGCGTAATGGCCTTGATAAATTCTCGCGCAGCACGCGAAATAGACCCGACGCGACGATAGACAAGCGCAAAAATGAACTCTTCTGTTAAACCGGTTATAGGCAGGAGCGCCAGGTCACTGCCAATCTGAGATGGTCGAATCAAGGCGGGAAGCGTCAGCGTCACACCAACGCCCTGCTTGACCATCTCCTTCAGCCCCTCAACCGATTCGATCTCAATGAGCGGATGCAGCGGCAGCCCGCGCTGGGCAAAGATCCTTTTGGTGATCTGCCCCATGCGCGAGGTCTCGTCCAGCAGTAAGAACGGTTCGGTCAATATTTGTTCAAGCGTGACCGCAGAAGCCTTTTGAGCCAGCGGATGCTGCGCTGAAACGAGTAGGTGGAGCGGCTGGCGGAATAACTCTTTGACAATCAGCAGCTCCGATTGCAGCCGGGGGTCAAGAAGCAAGCCAAGCTCCACTTCTCCCTGTTCTACAAAGGTAATCAACTCATCTGTATGGTTCACGCGCACTTTCAGCCGTATATGCGGGTATTGTTGATGAAACGAGGCAAACAGCGCTGGTAAGAATGCCGTTGCCAGCGATTCGATGCAGCCAATACGAACAGTGCCGCGCTGCCCGGCTTGCAATTCGGCGAGGAATTGCTGGCCCTCCTGTAACTGGTCCATGGCATTTCTCACGTAGAGCGCAAACTCCTGGCCCGCCGGAGTCAACGTGACCCGTTTCTTATTGCGCTTGAACAGCTCGACCTCTAACTCCTCCTCCAGTGCCGCGATCTGGCGGCTCAACGCGGATTGCGCCACCAGACACAATTCGGCGGCTTTGCGAAAGTTTTGCGTCTGTGCCGCCGCCAGAAAATAGGTGAGCTGGTAGAACTCCATCGTAATCTCCAATAGCTATCAACAGACCATCTGACTTCCTGCCTGATTTCCCATCTAAGTTGATCTCAAAGCGAGATCAATATTATATCAAATAGGTGTTGGACGCATCAACTTTTCCACCTTATACTTGATCTATGAGTATCGCAGCGCGAGATTGCACCGTGTTAACAAACAACTATTCATTTATGACGCCTTGCGGCTTTGCTGCTCATCAATCCATTTGAAGAACTACCATATAGGGGAGAAATGAGGGAGATATGACACAGGTTGAACAACTGGCAGCTTTCGTCGTGCGTAAGACCTATGAAGACCTTTCAGAGGAAGCGCGCCACCAACTCAAGATCCGCGTACTGGACGCCCTCGGCTGTGCTATTGGCGCGCTTGAGGGACCACCCATCAAGATGCTGCGCGCCCAACTCGAAGACTTCGGCGGCAATCCCCTGGCAACGCTGATCGGCGGAGGCAAAACCGCTCCCGACCGCACTGCGCTCTACAACTCCGCGCTTGTACGCTACCTGGACTATAACGACAGCTATCTTGCCAAAAACGAGACCTGCCACCCTAGCGACAACCTCGGCGCGGTGCTCGCCGCCAGCGAATACGCACACAGGAACGGCAGGGAATTCTTAACGGCCCTGGCAATCGCCTACCAGGTCCAATGCCGGCTCTCAGACGTAGCCCCGGTGCGCGCGAAAGGCTTCGATCACACAACGCAGGGTGCCTATGCGGTTGCGGCTGGAGTGGCAAAGGCGCTGGGCCTTGATCAGAATGGAGTCGCCAACGCCGTCGCCATAAGCGGAACAGCCTACAACGCCCTGCGCGTTACCCGCACTGGCAGCCTCTCTCACTGGAAAGGGCTGGCATATCCCAACACCGCCTTTGGCGCTACCCACGCTGCTTTCCTCGCCATGCGCGGCATTACCGGCCCCCTGGAAGTCTTCGAGGGCAACAAGGGCCTGATGGACGCCATCACCGGGCCTTTCGAGCTGGATTGGAGCCGGGAGGACCTTGAGGCCATGCGGCGCACCAGTGTCAAGAAGTACAATGCCGAGTTCCATTCGCAGTCCGCGCTCGAGGGCATCCTCGAGCTGCGCGCGGCCCATCATGTGCACCCCGAGGAGATCGAGAGCATCAGCATCGACATTTTCGATGTCGCGTATCACATCATAGGCGGGGGTGAAGAGGGAGACAAGCAGCGGGTGCGCACTAAAGAAGAGGCTGATCACAGCCTGCCCTACATGGTGGCAGTCGCGCTGCTGGATGGCGATGTTTCCCCTGCACAGTATGTGCCGGAGCGCATTGTGCGCGAGGATGTGCAGAGTTTGCTTCGCAGGGTGACAATCCAGCCCGATGAAGAGCTGAGCAAACGCTTCCCCGCCGAGATGCCCTGTCGTATACAGATCACCCTCAAAGACGGTCGGACGTTTGCTATTGAGAAGCAGGACTACGAGGGATTTTATACGCGGCCAATGTCGTGGGAGAAGGCTGTAGCCAAGTTTGAGCGTCTCGCAGCACCCTATACCGGCGCCGCGCAGCGTGAAGCTATCGTAGAGACGGTGGCTCACCTGGAAACGAAAGAAGTAGTGCAGTTGACCCAATCATTAGGCGCATCTTTTGCGCGTACCCATTAAGCAGAGAAAGAGAGACAATACCATGAGCGAACGAGCATTTCCATTTATTCGTATGAACGAGCGCGAGGGCAAACCCCGCACGCGCGGTATCACCGAGATTCGCGGCCCCTACTACACGCCTATGGGCAAGCGCTACCTGGAGGACGTGCTGGAGACGATGGGCGAGTATGTAGATTCGCTGAAATTCGCGGGCGGCTCATTCACGCTGATGCCGGAGCAGCAGCTTAAAGAGATCATTGAGCTGGCCCATCGCTACAATGTGCTGGTTTCCACCGGCGGCTTCATCGAGCATGTGCTAACGCAAGGACCAGAGATCGTGCACCGCTACATTGAGGAGTGCCGCAACGTGGGCTTCGACATTCTCGAAATCTCAAGCGGCTTTATCACCTTTCCGGTCGATGACTGGCTGCGCCTCGTTGAGAAGGTACAGAGCTCTGGACTCAAGGCCAAGCCGGAGGTCGGTATCCAGTTTGGCGCGGGCGGGGCCAGCGCCGCCGAGGAGCTTGAGTCAGAGGGCACGCGCGATGTGGATTGGGCCATCGGCCAGGCCAGGAGATTCCTGGATGCCGGGGCCTATATGATCATGATCGAGTCCGAGGGCATCACCGAAAATGTAAAAACGTGGCGCACCGACGCGGCCGCCAAAATCATTGGCGCTTTGGGGTTGGAGAAGGTGATGTTCGAGGCCGCCGACCCGGAGGTCTTCGCCTGGTACATCAAGAATTACGGCCCCGAGGTCAACGTTTTTGTCGACCACAGCCAGATTGTCCAGCTTGAATGCCTGCGCGCGGGCATATGGGGAACCAAGAGCCTGTGGGGACGTGTGCTGACATACAAGGGGTAGTAGAGCCGCAAGAGACAGAGAGAGTACACGTATCTCACATGACGATTGGATTCTTCTCCTTCCGCAGCGAGTTCATCACCTTCTGGTTCAGGTGTAGGTGATCCTGCACTAACTCGGGTGGTGTAAGCGCCATCCATTGGTTCAGCGACAGGTCGGCATAGTGATCGCTCTTGAACACTTCCAGGAAGCGTAGCAGCGTGTTGCCAGTATTCTCGATGTAGTGACCCATGGCGAATGGCACGTAGCCCACGTCGCCTGCCTGGTAATCGAAGGTGCGAGCCTTGCTATCGGAGGCGAACACGGT
>VBFM01000292.1:0-6371 GCA_005882595.1 Chloroflexota bacterium | reverse complement strand
TCATTGATAATCTCCGTCTCGCCCCCGTGCGTCAATGGCCCACGTTCCGCCAGACCACCCATCAGGCACTTGTCCGTTATGGTGAAAGCCTCACTCAGGCTTGGCCCCGTCAAACGATCGCTCCAACTCATTGCAGCCACCGGGTAGTCCACAAATTTCTCGAAGTAGATCTCATCGCCCTCTTGCGCCGGGTCGGCGTGTACATGCACAATGTTGAGCCAGCCAGCACTGGCCTTTTCAAGTACCTGCAAATCGTAAGGACGACCTAAACGCGTATACTCCTCCGGCGTCAGGTCTGTATTGGTCGCGCCCATGCACGAGAAAAAGATGCCACTAGCTCCAGACTCGATTGCCGCGTTTACCAATACACCCTCATTAGCCGCCAGCGTGCTCAACCCCTGCTCGAACGCCTCTGGATTTTCGCGTGCATGCGCGAGGGCCGCTGCTTTGCCGGTGAAGCGAAACGTCATGGTGAGCGGGCTGAATAATGTTAGAATGAGCGGAAAGTCGCTGCCCAGTTCTGAACGCAGCTTGCGAATACAGATCAATTGCTCCCGGAAGCCGGGTGTATCCAGTCCCAGGCGGGGCAATGAACTCCACTGGGCAGCCTGTGTGACAGCTGGCTCTGGCGCAGGGTAGAGCAAGTCAGGCATGATTTTGACGATATCCAGGTCAAATTTTGTGCGGAAGAACTCCATCGTCAGTTCCGCCATCCTCTCGCCCGATCCCTCCGGTTTGAAGTGGTGCCAGAAACAAAACGGCACACGGTCAACAGCCTCTCCCTTGAGCGCAGCCCGCACGCGCTCACCCGGCGTCATAGCAGCAGTCGTCATAAAGCTTTCCCCTCGTACTCTTTCGTTATTCGTTTTCTTTACGTGAAATGGGAGCCAGTCCCTGGGCATAGCGCATCTTATCACGCTCTGAACGCGCCTCCGCTTGCTCGGTCACTATTCTATCGAGCCAGCGAGCCAAAATTGTACCAAGCACTGCTCCGCCTGTCAGCGCAATCATTTTTACAACTGATGAAGCAATGTTGTTCATAAGGTATCCTTTCTGTAGGGGTTTTCCAGACATCTACACATAACACGAATCGACATGACAATAGGATATCTCAACGGTAGTATACGTTGCAAGGAGAATAAGTGGAAGGCAAGATTCCTTCCCACTCAATGGAAAAGCGTTCCACACCTTTACTCCAGGAGGTATACTTATCTGTATCGTAAAAATCACAATGTAGACAGAAGAACCACGCACCCTATAAAACCCTCGACGACAGCACGAGTTTTTGATACGATGTTCGTCACAACCCAACACTAACGGCGACCGTTAGCCAACTATTTGCACACGGAGGAAATTATATTTTATGGACGGATTGCAACGCCGCATCCAGATTGCGCGTGGTGAAATACCTGCCGACCTTGTATTGCGCAATGCTCAACTTCTAAATGTATGCAGCGGCGAAACGTATCCCGCCGATATCGCAATCGCCGACGGACTGGTTGTCGGCGTCAGCACACCTGGTGGATATCATGGACGCCAGGAGCGTGACCTACAAGGCCGCTGGCTTGCCCCTGGACTCATGGACGGGCATATGCACATTGAAAGCACCATGCTTGTGCTTTCAGAATTCGCGCGTATCGTTATCCCGCGCGGTGTCACCACTGTGATGCTCGATCCCCATGAATTTGCCAACGTCATGGGTGTACAGGGTATCCGTTATGTCCTCGAATCCGGACGCGGTCTCCCGCTTAATGCCTATGTTATGCTCTCATCCTGTGTTCCCGCGTCATCGTACCTCATGGCCGATGACCTGCTGCCGCTCCTGCAAGACAAGCGTGTGCTGGGCCTTGCCGAAATGATGAACATGCCCGGCATCCTGCATGGAGATGTACAGGTACTCGCCAAAATTGTCGCCACGCAGCAGAGCGGGCTGGTCGTCGATGGTCACGCCCCTGGACTTTCCGGGCATGACCTCTGCGCCTATGCCACTGCCGGTGTCATGTCCGACCATGAATGTACCTCTCTCGAAGAGGCTCGCCAGCGCATTCGCCTGGGCATGTGGCTCATGATCCGTGAAGGCTCAGCCGCGCGTAACCTGGACGCCTTGCTGCCGCTCGTCAAAGAACTGCATGCGCCGCGCGTCTTCTTCGTCACCGACGATCGCGACCCGCAGGATTTGACTACGCGCGGGCACATCGATTCAATGGTGCGCCGCGCTATCGAACTTGGCCTGGACCCCGTTGAGGCTATCCGGCTCGCCACGTACAATACCGCGCAATATTTCCGCCTCTACAATCGCGGAGCCATCGCTCCAAACTTCGTGGCTGATCTCGTCGTACTGGATGATCTCAACACCTTCCAGGTAGAGTCGGTCTACAAAGATGGTAAGCTCGTTGCCCAAAATGGCGAGCTCCTGGTTGATGTCCCCTCCTTCGCCTTTACCGGGGTCACCGGCACTGTGCATATTGGTGATATCCAGGTACGCCATTTGCGCATGCCAGGCAAACCAGGAATGGTGGAGGTTATCGGTATCGAACCTGGGCAGATCACTACCCGGCACCTCCGGGAAGAAGCTCCTCTTAAAGACGGCGCGATTGTCGCCGATCCCGCACGTGATCTGCTCAAACTCGTAGTCATCGAACGCCATCATGCCAGTGGTAGCGTTGGCCTGGGACTCGTGAAGGGTTTTGGCCTGCGCAAAGGAGCTATTGCCTCTAGCGTTGCCCATGATGCCCACAACCTGGTTATCGCCGGTGTGAGCGATAGCGATATCCTCATGGCGGCCTATACGCTGCAAGAGATGGGTGGCGGCTTTGCCTGCGTTGTGGATGGCGAAGTGCGTGCCAGCGTCCCCTTGCCCCTGGGCGGCCTGGTCTCGCCTTTGCCTGCCGCTGAACTGGTGCAGCAACTGCATAAGCTGGATGCCGCCGCCGCCGAACTTGGTTGTACATTAGAGCATCCATGCATGACGCTCAGTTTCCTTTCACTCTCGGTGATTCCATCCTTGTAGCTAACCAACCAGGGATTGATCGATGTTGAAACGTTCTCGCTGGTACCATTGCAAAGGTAAAGATAATGTTGCTCAATTTGCTTGAATATCATTGGGTAGAGGATATCGACGAAGCGCTGCTTTTGATAGCGCGCACCGATACGAAAACCGTCCCACTGGCCGGTGGAACCTACCTGCTTGGCCTGGATGATCAAAGTATCCAGGGGGTTGTCGATCTGCGCGACCTTGAACTGGCCTACATTCATGAAGATGCCAAAGGCGTACATATTGGCGCTATGACCACCCTGCAAATGATGGTCGATTCCCCTGTTCTGAAAGACCTGGTAACGGGCCTGCTTTCGCGCGCGGCACAGGCCTCTTCATTCTCGCGTTTGATCCGCAACAGCGCCACACTGGGAGGCACGTTAGCTACCGGCGTGGCGTCACAGGCCGACTTGCTTACAGCCCTGGCTGTTCTGGATGTCGAGGTGCTGGTGCGTTCCGGCTCAAAGGCGCAGGTCGACTTGAGCGGCGGCTCGCTTGATCGCCCTGGTTTCGCCCTGGCCGGCGTCACCTACAAAGGGAAGCAGGAGCGGCACATCCCGTGTAACGCTTTGAGCCTTGAACACCGCCCTAACGAACTTATTATCGAGGTAGTCATCCCCCCAACTGGCTCCGGCTACGGCGCATCCTTCCTGCGTATCGGTCGCACTCCCACCGATATCGCTCTGTTGAATGCCGCCGCGCTGGTAGAGGTTACAGATGGCGTCTATACACAGGTTCGCCTGGCGCTGGGGGGCGTCAATATGGAACCAATGCGTCTGCATGGTGTTGAAAAGCAGCTCGAAGGGCAGCACGCCATGAATCCGGAAAATACCACCATCAATGCGCAACTACTGGTGTCAGCGTTACAGGCAGGCATGGCAAACTTCCAGCCGCCGTCAGATTTTCGTGCCAGCAGCAGCTACCGGCGCATAAGCGGCATGAACCTGGCATTTCGTGCGCTGGAGGAGGCCACCAACATTTCGCGCTGGCGCAATATGGTTTCGTCGAAGGAGAGGCAATAGCTATGGAACTCGAACTGCGTATCAACGGCGTCATTAAAAGCCTGGATGTTGCCGCCAACGAATCCCTCTTGACATCGCTGCGGCAGGCAGGATATTACAGCGTCAAGCACGGCTGTGAAACAGGTGAGTGCGGCGCCTGCACTGTACTCATCGATGGTGTTCCTCGCCCAGGCTGCGTCACATTTACCGCCCAGGTCGGTGGCTGCACCCTCACCACCGTCGAGAGCCTGGGTAACGCGCGCAAACTCCACCCATTACAGGAAGCCTTTATCGATACGGGCGCGATCCAATGCGGCTTTTGCACCCCCGGCATGGTGCTCTCTGCCTATGCCCTGCTCAAAGGCAATCCCAGTCCAACCGAAGAAGAAGTGCGCGATGCCATTTCAGGCAACCTTTGTCGCTGCACCGGCTATGTCAAGCCGGTTCAGGCTGTCCTGCGCGCAGCGGCTGTAATGCGTGGCGAAACCGTTGCCCCCATCAGCCTTCCCAGCTCAGGCGAGAACTTCCAACCCTGGGACCCCGGACGTTCCCCGCTCGAACACGCCGAGCATGGCGCTGCCAACCCGGACGAGGGCGGTTCCTCCAGCAGAGGTGCGGGTCACGATATCTCTCCACAATCCGAAGACTCCCCTGCTGGCGGCGTTGCCACCCTGACCGGTACTCGCGTCTCCACCGACCTGAGCGTCGTTGGCAAAGCCGAACGCAAAGTGGATGCCGTCAAGCTGGTCACAGGCAAACCCGCCTTCGTGGACGATATCGAACTGCGCGACATGCTTTATGGCCGCCTGCTCACCAGCCCACATGCTCATGCCGTAATTCGCGACATCGACGCCTCTGAAGCGCGCGCATTGCCGGGCGTGCATGCAGTCTTGACCTACAAAGATGTGCCGCGCATCCCCTACACCACCGCCGGGCAATCCTGGCCGGAACCGGGGCCGCATGACCAGTACAGCCTGGATTACATCGTACGCTTCGTGGGAGACCGCGTTGCCGCCGTCGCCGCCGAAACTGCCGAGATAGCGGAACAGGCGCTGCGGCTCATCAAAGTCGATTACGAAGTCCTGCCAGCCCTCCTGGACCCGCGCAAGGCAATGAATCCTGATGCGCCGCGTATTCACCCCGAAGCGGAGTCGTATCGCATTCACGATGCCTCGCGCAACATTGCCGCGCACCTGCACGCGGAGATAGGGGACGTAGAACGGGGTTTTGCCGAGTCAGACCTGGTTGTCGAGGGTGAATACATCGTTCCACAGGTACAGCAGACTCCCATCGAAAACCACATCGTCATCACCTACTGGGATGAAGATGATCGCCTGGTCGTGCGCACCAGCACACAGGTACCCTACCATGTGCGCCGCATCATAGCACCGGTAATCGGCCTGCCCCCGCGCCGTATTCGCGTGGTGAAACCGCGTATCGGCGGCGGCTTCGGCGTCAAACAGGAGGTCTTGCTGGAAGACATCTGCGCTCTACTGACCATCGCCACTGATCGCCCTGTGAAAATCGAGTTTTCCCGCGCCGAAGAGTTCCGCAGCAGCCGCTCGCGCCATCCGCAGATTCTGCGTATGAAGACTGGTGTTATGCGTGATGGTACCATAATAGCCAATCAGATGGTGTTGCTTGCCAATACCGGCGCGTATGGAACGCACTCGATGACGGTACAGAGCAACACCGGCTCCAAAACGCTTCCCATGTACCCCTGTCCTAACATCCGCTTCGAAGCTGAAGTCGTCTATACCAACCTGCCGCCCCCTGGCGCATTTCGCGGCTATGGCGTTCCCCAGGGCTTCTTCGCCCTTGAGAGCCACATAGATGAGATCGCGAAGCAGTTGGGCATGGACGCCCTTGAATTCCGCAGGAAAAACTGGATTGAAGAGGGGGAAGAGAATCCCCTGGCAAAGGCCCTGGGTGAGGGCAAAGAGGGCTACGAGCAGATCATCCAGAGCTGTGGTTTGCCCCAGTGTTTGCAAATCGTTGAAGAAAAGCTCGACTGGAAAGCGAAGCGCGGCAAAGGCGGCACCGGCCGGTACCGTCGCGGCGTTGGCGTTTCTCTGGCAATGCATGGCACCGCCATTGCCGGTCTCGACATGGGCGGCGCAAGCATCAAGCTCAACGACGATGGTTCATTCAACGTGCTGGTAGGTGCAACCGATATCGGCACCGGCTCTGACACCGTCATCGCACAGATCGCTGCCGAGGTGCTGGGAGTGCGCGTCGAAGACATCATCATGCACTCGTCCGACACCGACTTCACGCCCTTTGACACGGGAGCCTACGCCTCATCGACCACCTACATCAGCGGTGGCGCAACCAAA
>VBFM01000291.1:0-5257 GCA_005882595.1 Chloroflexota bacterium | reverse complement strand
TTTGACAATAGCGGCTCCCGTTTCGTCGCATGAGCTTTCAATCCCGAGTATGAGCATAATTCACTTGACCTGGCGTATACCAGAGCGACCCTCGCGGTCGCTCTGGGGACATTACTGATCTTCAAGTTTGCGCAAGAGCGCGGTTTTCAATTCCTGATATTTGCGTTTGTAGGCGGGAGAATTAATTTCTTCCGTCCACATAATGAGTGCATCTTCATTGTTATCACTATAATAGCGATGGCGCACCCCGGCCTCATGGAAGCCATATTTGCGATACAGGTTCTGCGCGCTATGGTTGGTGACGCGCACTTCCAATGTGACCCATTTTGCGCCGATGTTGTAGGCGATGTCGATCAGGCTAACGAGCATGAACTCACCCAGGCCCCGGCGACGATAGTTGGGATGCATGGCAATCGTCGTGATATGCGCTTCGTCAACCATCAACCACAATCCGGCAAAGCCCAGGATGGAGGCGAGATCCGGCGAGGGCATGGTCATCGTTGGCCGCCCAGGTAGCAGCGAAAGCGGGAAGATGCGCCGGGGCCTTTCGGGTTCTTGCGCAGGCACAGTCATACGCTCTTCGGCGATTTTTTTATCGCGTAGGACAATGTAATGCGCCCAGCGATTGTCCTGGAGTTCCTTGCGATAGGCGCTGGGAGGCCAGGTTGATGGATAAGCCAGACGTTCGATCTCGACGACGCGAGGCACGTCTGCCATTGTCATACGATCAATGATGTAACGCACCTTCTTCCCTTTCTGTCTCCGTCAGATTGCTCGACCCAGGTGTCTTACTTCCAAGGAGAGGCTGCTTACGAACGCTGGTAGTGATTGAAGGTCGCCGCAGGTACAACGGCTCAAGCGATAAAGGATCATCTATGATGCCACCGAGGAAACGCTGAAACGCCAGGTATGCTAGAACAGATGCATGGCGCGCGGATTGAAAAGACTCGAGAAACAGGCTGCTCTCCGGCAGGTGTTGGTGCAGCACCGCGCGAGATGTTTCGCTCATCTCGCCACAAAAGAGCGTGACAGGCAATTGGCGTTCACCTGGCACACCCACCAGCGCGCTGAGATGCTCCTGGAGGTAGTGTGTCAATGCCTCAGGTGCATCCAGCAAATAGTCGCTCAATCGTCGCAGAGTATAGGTAAGTATGCTATTTTGCTCTTCGTAGGTTTCATCGAAGGTGTAGCATGCCGCGTACAGTTCGCTTCGTCCTGCTTCCAGCACGGCACAAATGGGACCGCGCCATTGCCGCTGGTGAGCCGCGATGACATCAAGTGTACTGACTCCAATGAGCGGGACTTGCAGGGCGAACGCCAGCGCTTTCGCCGCAGTTACGGCCACACGCAGCCCGTTGAACGACCCTGGTCCCGTGGCAACGGCAATAACATCGATAGCTTGCATGGTGTGACCACATTCAGCCATGAGACGCCGAATGCGTTCCAGCAATTCTATGCTGTGGTTGTTGCCCACCAGCCAGGTATATTCGCCGAGTAAGGTTTCCTCTGTGCAGAGCGCGACGCTCGCCTGGCGAGTGGATGTGTCAAGAGCCAGTAGTAACATAGGTATTCTTCTGAAACTGCCGCAGCAGTTCGCAATAACGCGAGCCAACAGCGGTAAATAACAGGCTACGCTTGGTTTCGCTGAGCATTTTCATGCGGATGTCCAGGTGGTCGGTTGGCCAGTACAGATTCGCCTTCTCGGCCCACTCTACAACGCACACACCATCACTCGAAAAATACTCTTCAAAACCAAGGTCAAAGATTTCATCGGGATTATCAAGTCGATACAGGTCAAAATGATAGAGCGCGGGTTTCCTCTGCGCAGTATACTCGGGCCTGGCATATTCCTTTAGTAAGGTAAACGTGGGGCTATTGATTTGTGTGGTAATACCCATACCCTGTGCGAGACCTTGTGTGAAGGTGGTTTTTCCCGTGCCCAGTTGCCCATTGAGCAGGATCAGTTCTCCCCCTTGCAATAATTCACCCAGCCTCATACCTAAACGCTGCGTCTGCGCTGCACTGTGGCTGATACTGTCAAGAGTACAACTTTTCTCTTCCTGGCTCTGGTTGACCAATAGAATATCCTTCGCGCTGATTGCCAATCCACTCTCCCTGGTACACCTGTGATGGCGGACACGATAAAAGGCGTCCTTATCTGTGATGGTGGACGCGGTAAAGCGCGTCCATACCGCACCATTCTGCCAAAATCGACCATCGAGGTACGTACCATTATAACATAGTTCCCTGGAAAAAAGTATGATGGCACTGAAAGCCTACATTGATAAAGTTGAGATAGTGTGCAAATACCGCGCATTTTGCTCGGTATTATTTTTGAATGGTTGAGCTTTACCATGCAAGGGTGAGGAGGTGGCAGAGTTGGAAACGGGTTCGGGTGTGTGTGGCTGGTCATGGAGAGCTTCCTTTCTGGAAGAGAAGAGTGGATGGGTAGGGGGGCGCAAGCGTGGAGTAGGGGGCCGACGAGGTACTATGGTAGACTAGAAATGCAGCTTCCTAGTTTCTTGCTTTGACCTGCTTGCCACGTGCAAGTGGTATCTCGGCACAGTCCTTTTCCGACCTCCCCTCCCCGAACCGTGCATGCACCTTTCAATGCACACGGCTCTCTAGTATCGCGATCATTGCCGCCTTGCGGATGGCTTTGATCTCCGTGAACTCAATAGTGGGTCGTCTCATGGGGCGTCCTGCGTGGATGTCCTGGTGACATATTCGGCAAAGAGGCATCGTCTTTCGCTTGAGGCCTATCATCCTCTTCTTCCATTCGGGCTTGGGCCTTCCTGGGTATTGATGGAGGTCTTTCATGGCTCGTACATGATGGACTTCTACATCTTGCGAACTTCCGCAGAGTTCACAGACCTCTGCCAGCAGCCGTTGGATGAGTTCGGTTCGTTCTCCATGCAGCTTGGACGGCTTGTCTTGTAGGGTTGCCTCAATATTCCAATGGAGTGGTATGCCACCCCAGGTGGCTAGCAGCGGGTTCTTATCTTGTCGTGGTATCACAACTTGAAATACCTTGTACTTCGTGTTGTTCACCCTTAGCTCTGCCTGATATTTTCTCGCTATTCTCGATGTTGTCGTCTTATGTTTGTGCGCCAGCGTCTTGAGGAGAGATTGTTGCATGACCCATTTCAGTTGAGTGAGACTGGTCATGTTATAGGCAAGGCGATAATAATTAGCCATACCTCTGTATTCGAGTTGATAGGTGAGAGTGATGGTATAGTCACTTGCACCTAGCAGTTCGGTTCGATGGATTGGTTTTCCCGCTTGTTGGTAGCTTTTGCACTTCGTTGCCAGTACCTCTCTTGGGACTCGCAGTCCTATTCTACCGTTAGCACTTCTGCGGTCTGTTCCGGTTCTGGTCATCGACCGTTTTCGGTCTTCGTGTAGCGTCGTGATTTCGTATCCCAGAAATCTTGCAGCCTCGCTTCTCGCGTGTGTGATGAGCGTCTTTTCCTCTGAGAGGTGCAACTTGAGTTCCTCTCGGAGGAATGTGCTGAGTTCTTGCTTGATCTCTTCTGCTTCTGATCTTGGGCCATTGAAACCCAGGAGGAAGTCATCAGCATATCGGACGTACTTAAGGCGTCGATAATCAGGGTCATTCACGTCCTTTGAGGGCATAGCCTGAGCTTTTCTTCTCAGTTGTTCTGCCTTCTCCGTATCCCCCTGTTTCCTGTGATGATGTGAGTTTGCCAAGAGTCTTGCGTACTCAAGGTTAGCTCTTCTCTTGACCCCTTTAGTGTATCGTGGAATAAGCTCGGTTTCCACAAACGTATCCAATTTGTTGAGCAGGATGTTTGAAAGGATGGGGCTGACGATGCCACCTTGCGGTACCCCGCTCAGTGTTTGGTTAAACGTCCAGTCTTCCATGTATCCTGCGCCAACGAGTTCTCGCAGCAGGTTGATAAATCTTCCATCATGAATATGCCCGCTGATTTCCGTCAGCAGCAATTCATGGTCGAGTTTGTCAAAGCACTGCGAGATGTCTCCTTCGATGAACCAAGCGGTTCCTACCCACTGATGGTAGATTTCTCTAAGCGCGGTGTGGCAGCCGCGTTCAGGGCGAAACCCATGTGAGTGGTCACTAAACTGCGGCTCAAAGTATGCCTCCAGAATGAGGCGGATGACCTCTTGCAGCAGTTTATCTGACCACACTGGCATGCCAAGCGGTCGCTTCTGCCCGTTTTTCTTGGGAATATACGTCCGTCGTGCTGGAAGCCATTGATAGCGTTCATATCGCAGGGCTTCAATGATGGCATCCATCTTTTTCAGCGACATGCCGTCGGGGGTCTCATCGGTTACGCCAGGCGTCATGGCGCCTGTGTTCCCGTAAATCTTCCCGTAGGCTCTCAGGTACAAGTCTCTGTTGAACAACAGTCTGTAGACTCGTTCGAGCGGCAATCCCTTTTTGCCTCGTTCTCGGATGAGTTCTAGGATAGTGTTGGCTTCCCGCATCTCGCGTACCTGGCTATCTGATCTCTCAGTGATACCTACCCTGCTTGCCTCTATCAACTGGCAAGCTCTCGTCTTCTTTCGGAGACTGCTCCTTCGTTTGTGTTGATGCTCTTCAACACGCTCTACTATGAGGGTTCCGTCGCCATAGGACTCGCGTCCCGTAGGTGATCCCGCCTTTGCGCACGTAAGACGTTCAGTACCCGTAGGTAGCCCCGTTCGTTTCCTTTCCCCAGTCGTTTCTGGATACTTACCTCGGAGAGCGTTTGCTAGCCATAGAGCCAGACTAGCTATCGTTCACGTTGCAGCGTCCAACGTGTGGTCAAGGTATCGTCGCTTCAGGTATGCTGCGACGGGCACTCTCTTTTGCCGTTGGAAACTAGGGTTCAACCAATCCAGGCTTCACCGTAGGTACAGGACTTGCGGCACTTCACACTACATACCTTCGTGTTTAGCCGCTTTTCCACCATGCTACTTTCCCCTTTGTCTTTCGACGTCAGGTAGGATGGATGTCCTGGGAGGTCATTTCGCTCTCAACCTTCCGCTCCTGTGGAGCAATCTTACGTGCACCGAAACGGCGCACCTCTGTCAAGAGTATAGCTGGTGGCGAAAATGCTGGCTACTGGCCTGCCTGGGTGAGACTGACAACGGCAGGGTCTGTGACAGATGGCCGGGGCGACCCCCAGGGCTTACACCGGGAGGGTTTTTCCCAGGTGTAGATACTGTGATAAAAGTCAAGGGTTTTGGAACGAACTGAGAAAGCAAGAGATCGTGAAGCCAGTCATCGATC
>VBFM01000290.1:5404-8031 GCA_005882595.1 Chloroflexota bacterium | reverse complement strand
TACCACACCCGAACTCGCAACCGTCGGCTATTCAGCTGAGGAAGCCACCCGAGCAGGCTATAACATCGTCACCGGGCGGTTTCCCATAGCCGCAAATGGTCGCGCTCTGACACTGGGAGCCGACAACGGCGTAGCAATAGTGGTGGCAAGCGCCGATGACGGTGTATTGTTGGGTGCCACCCTCGTCGGTCCACGAGCTGGAGATCTGATCGGCCAGGCCACGCTGGCTATTGAGATGGGCGCGACTTTGACAGACCTCTCCGAAATTTTATATGCTCATCCCGGTTTGAGCGAAATTGTGCTGGAGGGGACAGAGAGCGCTTTAGGAAGAGCAATACATATACTACCTATTGCGTTGCCTAAAAAGGAATAACAAGAAACACCTCGTTCCTCAATTCGAGAAAAGTTTCCAAATCAGGGGAAAAAAATCTTCATATCTATCGTCGATTATGTTATAGTACAGGTACCAAATTCTTCAACATCTCTTGTTTGATTTGCATTGTTTTGCCTTAGAAATTGTATCCCGGTCAAGGTAAGGAGGAGCCACGCCTTACCGACTACCTGACCGGAGTAGAATGCAGTTCGTTTGGGAGTCCGGTAGTCTGGGCAGTCGGATTAAGGACCCAGTTGGCAGTCATAAGGAGGACCTATGCTGTTTCTATTCCGTTTCATGTATCGCAATCTGAAGGGCTATCGTTTTTTTGTATTGATTGCCATATTCGTTTCATTTGCCCAGGTAGCCGCCGCTATTGGAGCGGCATATCCCCTGAAGTGGATTCCCAATAAACTTCAGATCAGCACCCAGAATCCCGCGGGCCTGGATCCAGAGCCAATTTTCGATGGCTTTATTAATTTCTTTGATAAGTATGGTACACCTGCGAAGGCCAGCCTTAACAATCCCCATCCTCATACGGCCCTGGGGGTCATTCTGTTTGCAGCCACTGTTCTCGTCATCGTTGCATTGTTGGAAGCCATATTAGGGTATTTTGAGCTATACCTTGCCGCGTACATCGGACAGAACCTCTCGGCCAGATTACGCAATCATCTCTTTGGACAGATACAGCGCCTGTCTCTTGATTGGCATGGAAAACAGAAGAAAGGCGATCTCGTTCAGCGCGTGACGGGTAATATCACCGATATCGAAAAATTTGTCACCGATGGCCTGGTCAATCTTCTTACTGGCATCATGACGATCGTTGGGGTAGGAGTGGTCATGTTTTTGAATAGCCCACCCTATGCCCTGCTCTCCATCGTCATCGTCCCCGCCCTTGCTGTCGTCGTCTTCAGTTACACCTCCAGTATTAAAGCCGCCGCAAAGAAAACTTCGAAGGCTGCCGGAGAGGTAGCCGATGTCGCGGTAGAGGATGTCGGAGCTATCACTGTCATCAAAGCCTTTGACCTCGTAGAGCGTGAGACAGATCGTTTCAATAAGTATGTTGACAAGACTCGCAAGGCTGGCCTGCGCGCTGGTGGTTTACAGGCCCAATTCACTCCGCTCGTAACCGTTCTTGTAGGAATTGGTACCGCCGTCATCATCGGCATAGGGGCATATGTCGCTTCGGGCAGCACCTTCAGTTTCCTCGTCACGATACCAGCGGCGAGCATTGGTATTGGTACTGTGATCTTGTTCATTACCCTGCTTGCCGAACTATTCCAGCCCATGAAAGACCTCTCCAAGTTGACCAATATCGCCACCAGCGCTGCGGCTGGCGCCGAACGTATCCAGGATATCCTCAATCAAACGCCTGAAGTTATCGAGACCTCGACACCATACGCTGGTCCACAGACCTTGCGTGGCGAAATAACCTTTGAAAATGTCACCTTTGGCTATACCCCGGAAAAGCTCATTCTCAAAGGTATCAACCTGCACATACCTGCCGGAAGGAAAGTCGCGCTGGTAGGACTTTCAGGCGGTGGGAAAACCACGCTCGTCAAATTGATCCCCCGTTTCTACGAAGTGAGCGGTGGCGTAGTCAAGCTCGATGGGCGAGACACTCGCCAGTATCCACTCTCCCTCCTGCGTCAGAATGTCGGTATGGTCCTCCAGGAAACTGTATTGTTCGAGGGAACCCTCCTTGAAAACCTCAAAATAGGGCGGCCCAATGCCACTATGGACGAAGTCATCAAAGCCACACAGCAGGCGCACATCCATGACACCATTATGAGCTGGCCGGAGGGCTATGGTACCCTGGTGCGCAATCAAGGCAAAAACTTCTCCGGTGGACAACGCCAGCGCCTCGCCATTGCGCGTACGCTTCTCAGTAATGCCCATATCCTCGTGCTGGATGAGCCAACCGCCGCCCTGGATGTCGAAGCTGAACTGGAAGTCATGACGGCCCTGGAAGAACTGGTTGTTGGGCGCACCGTCCTCATGATCTCCCACCGACTAGGTACACTGGGCAAAGTCGATGAAATCATCGTGCTCAAAGACGGCTTGATCGTCGAACAGGGAACGTACAAAGACCTCAAGAGCCGTCCACATGGCATCTTTGCCGATCTGCTCGGTAAACAAAAGCAGTACGATGCTGATTATGTGGGTGGCTCGATCATCGTTCCCCAGGCTGAAATTGCCAGGCTCATCAAGGCAAAACAGGGAGTCGTTCCTCCAGACCAGTTGGTACCTTTGC
>VBFM01000290.1:0-5388 GCA_005882595.1 Chloroflexota bacterium | reverse complement strand
GAACCGAAGGCGGAAAGCGCGCGTAATGGTTGAGATAGACGGGAGGATTACCGGTGAATTTGAACTGGATAAGCCAGTCCTTCGCATTGGTCGCCTGAGTTCAAACGATATACAGGTACCATCGGACCGCGTCTCGCGCTTCCACGCCAAAATCCGCGAAGAGCGCGGCGCGTGGGCTATTGAAGATGCACAAAGCTTGAATGGCCTTATCTATCAAGGAGAACGTACGGATAATCATACACTCCGCAATGGAGATCGTATCTACCTGGGTCCAAGAGTAGTCCTCGTCTATCAGGAAGAAAGTATACCGGTAGCTTCCAGGCCCGCTGCACCTCATCCAACAGTGCCTGTAACACCTGCGCCGGTACCTCCTGCTCCTCGTCCTATACCGCCTACACCGGTATTGCCTACCCCTTACCCAGGGGCGCCGGCAGCATCTGCTTCTCTGGCCCCGAGGGCACAAATAGTGATAGAGGTGGATGGGAAGACACTTGGCGCTTATCAACTGGGCAAAGACGTAGTTACAGTAGGTCGCCTGGCTAACAACGACATTCCTATCTCCTCCCAGTTCGTCTCAGGACAACATGCCACGATTATGAAGCAAAATGGAAACTGGCTCATCATGGATAAAGGCAGTCGCAATGGACTCAGTTATCAGGGGAGAACTATTCCCCAGCATACGTTAACTCATGGAGACCGTATCTTCCTGGGTAAAGGAGTTGCGCTCAGGTACGAGGTGTTAGCATGATACTATAGCCTGGTTGTTTCAAGACCCGGTGCATTGAAACTCTGCGCTAGAATACAAGCATAACTTGTATCAGGTAGGAGAAGTAAAGCTGGTCATACTATCTGCAAAAGGTGGTACTCGCGCCGGGGAATGTATGGATAGATCACCGGGATGGAACCAGGCAACATATCAAGTGCCGGTCGAAAACAATATCACGCTTGAAGGCAGTTTGAGTCTGCCGGAGCATCCTCGCGGCGTGGTGCTGTTTGCACATGGCAGCGGAAGCAGTCGTCATAGTCCTCGCAATCAATTTGTTGCCCAACTATTGCATGAAGCTGGCTTTGCGACTCTGCTCATCGACCTGCTCACTATGCAAGAAGAAGAACAGGATCGATATACCGGTCACTTCCGCTTTGATATTGAACTACTCAGTCGGCGAGTTGTTGGTGCTACAGACTGGCTCACCGCCAACCCAACTACGGCGCATCTCAAAATCGGTTACTTCGGCGCGAGCACTGGCGCGGCAGCCGCTCTGGTTGCTGCTGCCCAGCGCCCCAGGGCCGTTGGTGCAGTTGTTTCACGTGGGGGTCGGCCTGATCTTGCCAGTTCATACCTTCCTGCAGTTCAAGCCCCTACACTGTTGCTCGTTGGCTCAAAAGACACGCAGGTCATCGAATTGAACCGTTGGGCCTTCTCGTTGCTGCGCTGCGAAAAGCAGCTTGAGATCATTCCTGGAGCGTCACACCTTTTTGAAGAACCTGGCACCTTGGAGAAGGTTGCGCAGTTGGCAAGCCAGTGGTTCACACGCTACCTCGCGGCATAAGTGCTTTCACGGAGTGGACCGCACACGCGGAAATTCGTAGCAAAAAACCAGGTTGAGAGAAACATCATGGTAAAAATCTATCGAGATCGATATGAAGCCGGGCGTGAGTTAGCCACGAAACTCACAGCATATGCTCATCGCCAGGACGTGCTGGTGCTGGCACTCCCCCGCGGAGGTGTGCCAGTTGGGTATGAAGTAGCAAAGGCACTTCTGGCCCCCCTCGATGTCTTTGTTGTGCGCAAACTTGGCGTCCCTGGTCACGAAGAATTGGCGATGGGCGCTATTGCAACGGGAGGGATATGTGTGATCAATGAAGAGGTCGTGCGTATGCTGCATATCCCTGAGAGAGTGATCGATGCGGTTGTTGCAAAAGAGCAGCGGGAACTTGAACGGCGAGAACGCCTCTACCGTGATGATCGTCCCCCGCCTGATGTGAACGGTTGCATCGTGATCCTCGTCGATGACGGTCTTGCGACCGGTTCTACCATGCTTGCCGCAGTAGAAGCATTGCGACAGCAGCATCCCGCTCGTCTTGTCGTTGCAGTGCCGGTAGCTGCTCCTTCGACCTGCGAGGAATTTAGGGCAGAGGTAGACGAGATCGTATGCGCTCAAACACCGGAGCCTTTCTTCGGAGTTGGCTACTGGTACGAGGACTTCTCGCAAACATCGGACGAAGAAGTACACGATCTGCTCTCTCGAGCTGAACAAGAAAAACCCGTTGCTGCGCGCAAACACTAAGGATTACCGGTGGTGTGCCGGGAAATAATGACAAGGATATGCACAATGCCAGATACAACACATACTGTACTCATCAATGCCATACGCGAGACTGCGCATCCGCTCACAGGAGCGACTACAGACTACGATCCCTTGATGAACTTGATCGGGGATGCCCGCTTTGTCCTGCTTGGTGAGGCATCGCATGGCACTCATGAGTTCTACCAGGCGCGTGCAGAAATCACGAAGCGGCTCATCACAGAGAAAGGCTTCGTTGCCGTAGCTGTCGAGGCCGACTGGCCAGATGCTTACCGCGTCAACCGCTATGTTCGAGGCCTCAATGACGACCCCACAGCCAGAGATGCGCTCGCCGGTTTCAAGCGCTTCCCAATATGGATGTGGCGCAATACAGATGTACTTGATTTCATTGAATGGTTACGTGCGCATAATACCGGCCTTCCTCCAGACGCCAGGAAGACAGGCTTTTATGGGTTAGATCTGTATAGCCTGCATGCCTCTATTGAGGCGGTGATTAGCTATCTCGAGAAGGTGGACCCAGAAGCCGCGAAACGCGCACGCTATCGCTATTCGTGCTTTGAGCACTTTGGCGAAGATACCCAGGCGTATGGATATGCGGCGGGTTTTAACCTCTCAAAGTCATGCGAAGATGAGGTTGTCGCCCAGCTCATCGAACTGCAGCAGCATACCTCTGACTATGCCAAACGCGATGGCCGGGTCGCCGAGGACGAATTTTTCTACGCTGAGCAGAATGCACGGCTGGCAAAGGATGCCGAGGAATACTACCGCACGATGTTCAGTGGGCGCGTTTCGTCCTGGAACCTGCGTGATCGCCATATGACCGAGACACTTGAGGCTTTGGTTGCTCACCTGGATAGAGAGGGTGGAGGCACGAAGGTCGTTGTGTGGGCGCACAACTCGCATGTGGGTGATGCGCGCGCAACGTCCATGGGGAGCGAGGGTGAACTCAACATCGGTCAACTCGTGCGCGAACGCCATGGCCGCGAAACCGTGCTGGTTGGTTTTAGTACATACACCGGTACCGTCACAGCCGCCTCGGATTGGGGTGCTCCCCTGGAACGCAAGCGCGTTCGTCCCGCGCTCCCGGGCAGTTATGAAGCGCTCTTTCACCAGGTGGGGCTGTCAAATTTCCTCTTACCGTCACCTAATGACAGCCAGGCTGCGAATGCTTTACGTGGTCCTCGACTCGAAAGAGCTATAGGTGTGATCTATCTGCCCAGGACCGAACGCGTCAGTCACTACTTTCATGCTCGCTTGCCTGAGCAGTTCGACGCTGTATTGCACTTCGATGAGACGCGCGCCGTTGAACCTTTAGATCGTACAACACAATGGGAGGTGGGGGAGACCGAGATCCCGGAAACATATCCCTGGGCGGTCTAAGGTCTCTATGTTTATTGCTTTCCCTACGCTCTAACATCTTTCCGTTTCAGGAAGAGCCCGATGGCAACCATCAGTACGGCGATGGTGAGAACCAATGCGCCCCAAACGATTAAGAGGTGCATCGTGGCCCCCGGAACTGCTGTCGCGGGATTGAGTGAGGTATAGTGCGTCCCTTGATAGGCGAAGTCATCCACGCCGAGTTTGTCACCATGCAAACCTACCGATGAGCCTAATCCGGCCATTGCCCAGCGCACTGGGAACAGTGCTCCCAACACCTGCAAGATCGGCGACTCAAGTTTGAAGATAATGCCTGAAAAGATCACCTGGGGGATCAGCACAATTGGCACAAAGCTCATGGCGCGATCAGCATTTGGCGCAAGAGCGGAGATTGCCAACCCCAACATCAACCCTGCCAGCGTAGTCAGTACCAGTGTGATATAGATCTCTGCCAGAATTGGCAGGAAGATGCCACCTCGAAGCGGCGTTTTCAGATTGACCAGGTAGATCAGCACCGCACTTTGTAGAAAACACAGTATTCCCAGTACGAGAATCTTTGAGAACATATAGGGGATGATGCCCAGGTTGACCAACCTTTCCCGGCGGTAAATCGCGTTCTCCCGCACGATAGCTCGTATTCCGTTCAGGCAGCCAAAGAGCACACCGGCGAAAGCCATAATGAAGAGCAGTGTTTGCGCATTCGCCCCGGAGTCGGGCGCGATGGCATTCTCCAGCGCTTGTTGTTTGGTCAAACCCTCTTTTTGCACGTACAAGCTCGCCACCGGCGAATTGAGCAAATCAACCACGCGCTTGCAGTCGATCGAGACAACCGGGCCTGAAGTGTCGAGTGGGTTCGCTCGCAAAGGGCAGTAGGTGATACTGGTTGAATCAAACGTGCCGGAACCGGCCAGGTAGAACAGGATCAAACCGATGATGGGGGCCTGGAGCAGCAAGAGTAAAAAGTTCCCGCCATCATGCAACAGCAGCCGCAAGTAACGCCTTGAAAGCAATGAGAATTGTTTCCAGGGACGACCGCGCTTGGGACGTGAAATCAACAGGTTGGTTTCAAGCACGTTCCTATCGGCCGGATGACGCGCAGCGTAGCCACGCAGTGGCGTTTCCGGCTGTGTATCAAGAGTCGCCTCGTGGTGATCTTCTGCGAGTTCTCGATTGAGCGGCTCCTGTACGTAACGCTGGTAATAAGGAGAGCGCTTGAAGTTCTCTGCGATCTTCTCCGGTGCATGTTTATTGTTCGTTGCAGTTTCCAACCTGTTATATATCTCAGCAAAATCGTTCGTGCCGAAATAGGCCTGTGCTTGAGACGGTGTACCATAAAACGCAAGGTGACCGCCTGGGGCAAGAAAACATACAAAGTCGCACAGAAAAATGTTGCTGGTAGCGTGCGTGACCAGCACAATGGTATGCCCCTTATCGGTTAGTTTGCGTAAGAGCAGCATCATCTTACGTTCAAGGCCAGGGTCTAACCCGGATGTAGGCTCATCGAGAAAGAACACGCTGGGGTTTGCCAGCAGTTCCAGGGCAATAGAGACCCGTTTGCGCTCGCCGCCTGAGAGATTTCTCACCAGGTGTTTCCTGCGATAGCGTATCTCTACCTCGTCGAGTACCTCGTTGATGCGCTGTTTGATCTGCGCGCGTGTGAAATCCCTGGGCAGGCGTAACCTCGCCGTATAATACAGGGCCTGTT
>VBFM01000289.1:5902-9492 GCA_005882595.1 Chloroflexota bacterium | reverse complement strand
CGTTCTGCCATTGCAGCGTAATGGTAGTAGGCTTATCAGGAGCTTTGGCAGGCGGGGTCAGCCACATCCAGATCGAGTCGGGCAGTTCCGTGGTGAGGTCAATCCCGCCGCTGGCAATAGAACGGCACCACATGGTCTTATCATCGCCACCCGCGATCACCTCCTCGACCGGTATGCCATAGTATTCCATGAGCAGCTGCTCTTCGCTGCGGGTGAGGTCGAAGTCGCGTACCGGCACGAAGATGGGGGTGCCGGGAGCGAAGAGGCTGAAGACGTTGTGCATACGATACTGATCGTTGCCCTTGCCGGTAGAGCCTTCCATCAAGGCGTCACAGCCAAGCTCCAGGGCCGCCTGTGCCACGTGAGCAGCGATCAGCTGGCGGGTCATCGAAGTAGAGACGGGATAGCCGTTGTAGTCGGAGTTCGCCTGGATCGCCTTACTGAGCCATTGTTGGGTGAACTCCTGTTTCGCGTCGATGACGAGTGGTGAGATACCCAACTCCTTTGCCCTGGCGCTGCTTTGTTGTAACTCTGCCTCTCCCTGGCCAACATCAACCATGATCGCGGTAAGGGCACGCGCATGGTATTTCAGTTGGGAGAGTTTGACGCACAGGGTCGAGTCGAGTCCGCCCGAGTAGGCCAGGGCGATGTGTTTGCCCTGCGGCACCTCGACGGAGGCGATTTTGTGCAGCGCCAGTTCGAGTGCCTCGTTACTACTGGCCATAGTCTGGGTTGTGTGGGTCCGGTTGTTCATTGTTTCTTGCTCCTTCAACGAACCGAGCTTCGGAAAGGGCAAGGGCAATAAAAAAACCCTCGTCCCTTCCTGACGAACGAATTGAAGGGACGAGAGCGATATTTCTGCTCCCGTGGTGCCACCCTGATTGCCACTATCTGCTACAAAGCATTTTCCTCACATCCTTGTGATGAATCGATGGTGACCTCTTTTATTCTGGTTCGCTTGCTGCGTGGGAACCACCCACCTGTTCCTACTTGCCTGCTCCCTTTGCGGTAGTCAGGCTTTCTTCGGTCAGCCGCTCACGAAGGCGTTCTGAGAAGGCACTTCCATTCCGAACTTCCACCAATCTTCGGATCGCTGTTGGCTGCCTCGCCCATACTGTTTTCGCTCAACGCGGGTCAGTCTCTTTAAATTCTCTGTTTAAAGGATACCAGCAGATGCTGGAAATGTCAATGACAGTAGCTCTCCTTTGGCGCTTTCACCTCTTGCAAGGGTAAGGAGAAAGCGAACGTTGAACCGTGGTATTTTCTGCTTTCGACCCATATACGACCAGCATGCCGTCGAATAATTTCAGCGCTGATATAGAGGCCCACGCCAAGCCCAGGATAGGTTTTTTCCTCCGCGTCAGTCACTTGATAGAACTGCCCAAAAATTAGCTCGTGATGGGCGGGATCAATCCCGATGCCAAAATCCTGCACGCTGACAATGGCATTCTGCTGGTCTTTTGAGACACGCACAATTACTGTGTCCGCTTTGGGCGAATACTTGATGGCATTGGCGAGTAGATTCATAAGCACCTGCCCGACGCGGTCTCTATCGCCGACAACCTGCGCTTCTGTTCTGTCTACAATAAGAAGCTGGTGGGTAGATATGCCAGCCTGAAGATTTTCTACGACTTCCTGGACAAGCGCATTGAGATCAAAAGGATCTTCTCGATAGTCGAGTCTGCCCTGCTGCATTTTGGAGATATCCAGCAGATCGTTGATGAGCCTGGTTAACTTATTCAATTGTGTATCCATGATGGAGAGAAAGCGCAGTGACTCTTCATCATCTCGCTTTTTGAAGCGCCGATGCAACACCTGCGTAAAGCCCTTGAGGCTAGTGACCGGAGTTTTAAGCTCATGGGACGCCATACTAATGAATTCATCTTTGCGCTTTTCCAGTGCCCGCAACCGCTCCTCCACGGCCTTGCGTTCCGCAATCTCGGCTTCAAGCGAGTTTGCCTTTTGTTGCAACAGCGAAATGGCAAGCAGGCGCTCGTCCGGGCTGGCAAGCGCGGTATAGCTCTCACCAGGGATGACACGCGCATGCTGCCCACAAATCTCGGTGAACTGCGCCCGGTAAGCTTCCCCGTTAAAGCCGTGCATGGCATAGGCACAGAAGAGCGAGAAGGGAGGGAGGTTGTTTTGCAGTTCGTTCCAGAGTTCTTCCAGGCGGATGGCAGCCGCCGCATTCCCCTCCATCCAGAGCAGCGCGACCATTTCCCCAAAGATGCGCACGTGACTTCCACTCTTCGCCGCTCGCGTGACCAGTTCCCCTATGACTTCAGTAAAGCGCTGCGGATCCGGCGATCCATTGACCATAAACTTCGATAGCGTCTCACCAGCGTCCAGCGAGATATATTTCCCCCGCGCACGGACGGCAGCTAAATCCAGTCCGTTGTCCTTCAATCGTTCTTCAAGCCCCTGGCGATGCACTTCGGTTGCAACCACAATGCAGGCATCACCTGCGCCAAGACCCGCGCCGATGAATCCACTCAATGAGTCCAGGAGGAATGTGTCTGCCTCATAAAACTGCACGAAGTGTTCAGCATTCCTCATCTCGCTCCAATCCGAGCGCGGCGCCAGCTTCACATTGGTACCGTTCTGCACGAGGGAAAGATAGCTCCGTCCGTTTTGCGCGAACGCGATATCAGTCTGGGAATTTGTGGAAGTGCTTTTCGGTGTGAACGCCATGCGCTTTTATTGGTTCTCCTACTATAGATGATTTATAAATACTATAACATTTTGGCTCAGCAAAGACAAAGTGAACAATTCATATGGAGATGCCACCTTCAAATCGAAGAAGGAAAGCGTATCAATGCTTCTCCGTTTTCTCCTCAATCCTCTCAATATAGCCTTTGTCCTTCATTGCTTGAGGATCGGTAGCCATTCCCGCCTGTTTCCGTTCTACACGCCCTTTGTCGTCCTTTCCAGGGCGCGTGCGTCTCTGCTTTTCGGCAGCATGTTTCTTCTGCTGATCCGTCCTCTGTTTCTCTCGTTCAAGCATGATAGATCCTCCTCTTCTATGGGAATATCTCGAATGCGTCCGCCGCCGAAGTACTGATGATAGCATAGCAACATCGATCTTCGTGGAAAATGTGCTTACATTAAGCTATACACGAGCGAGCCAGGGTGAATGTGTACACCCATTTCCCACTCACGAAAGACGCCAAAGATGAGTCACTTTTTTGCGCTCCACTACGTATTTCCCATAGTGGAAAAGTCTATGGCACCAATCCGTGAGAAAGAATTCTCATATTACTCAGCTAGAAGAGGCATAATTATGTCGATTTTTTCGCGATGGAGAGACCCGGATGAATCTCCTTCCAATCCTGCTCCGGTGCGTAAGGCGGTGCCACTGTCGATGGCACGCGGCCCCTACGAGTATATTCCTGGAGACCAGGAGTCGCCCGTTCAACTGACGAGCCTGGCCGATATGCTCAAGTGGGCACAGAACTGGGCGCGCTCTCGCTCGGTCTGGCCGCTGGGTTATGGATTGGCCTGCTGTGCCATTGAGATGATAGCGGCAGCGCAATCTCACTACGATCTTTCGCGCTTCGGCTCTGAGGTCTTCCGTTCCAGCCCTCGCCAGG
>VBFM01000289.1:5389-5850 GCA_005882595.1 Chloroflexota bacterium | reverse complement strand
AACTCGGGAGGCGAATTCTACGACAGCTACTACACCGTCCAGGGCGTTGATACCATTGTGCCGGTGGATGTATACGTCCCTGGCTGCCCTCCCCGCCCGGAACAGCTGATGGAGGGACTGCTCAAGCTGCGCGAGAAGATTCTCAAACAGGGATTGAAGATACGCGGTCTGGATGAGGACGAGTTATAGCGTTTAGACGCGACGAAGCGCGTCCGGCCGGAGAGGTGACGCATGGCAATACAAGACGAGATCGGAACGCCACGGACTGGCGAGGAATCGGCCGAGGGGCTGAAGTCGCAGGAGATGCTGCTAAACATGGGGCCGCAGCACCCCAGCACGCACGGGGTGCTGCGCCTGGTGCTGACGCTGGAGGGGGAAACCATTGTCGATTGCACGCCTGTAATTGGCTACCTGCACCGCGGCATGGAGAAGATTTTTGAGAACCGCACCATCATGCAGGG
>VBFM01000289.1:0-5273 GCA_005882595.1 Chloroflexota bacterium | reverse complement strand
ATTGCCAGTCACCTCGTCTTCGTCGGCACCTATCTTGTCGACCTCGGAGCCTTCACGCCAATTTTGTGGGCGTTCCGCGACCGCGAGGGCATCATGTCGCTCTTCGAGGCGCTATCGGGCAGCCGCTTCACGGTCAACTATTTGCGTGTGGGTGGGGTGCTGCACGATTTTCCGAAGGGCTGGCTGCGGGAGTGCGAGGCGTTTCTTGACCAGCTCGAGAAGAATATGAGCGAGATGAACACACTGGTCACGGGCAACGAGATCTTCGAGGCGCGCACCCAGGGAGTGGGCTACGTCGACGGGCAGCAGGCGATTGCCTATGGCCTGACGGGTCCCATGCTGCGCGCAAGTGGGGTTGACTATGATGTGCGGATGGCACGTCCCTACATGGCCTACCGCGAGGTGCCAGTGAATGTGCAGGTGCGCCAGGAAGGGGACTGCTACGCACGCTATATGGTGCGTTACCAGGAGATCTACGAGAGCATTCGTCTCTGCCGTGTAGCTCTTGATGCCATGCCACCCGGCGCCATTTCCGCCCGTGTGCCAATTGCGCTACGCCCACCACGTGGTGAAACTTATTTTGCCATTGAGAACAGCCGGGGTGAATACGGCTTCTACTTCATCAGCGATGGCAGCGAATTTCCCTGGAGAGCGAAGATGCGCGCGCCCTCCTTTTGTAACTTACAGATTCTGCCGGAGCTTTTGCGTGGGCATAAAATGAGTGACGCCGTGGCTATTATCGGCAGCACGGATATTGTGCTGGGATGCGTTGATCGCTAATATGTATGCCATGGCTATGGAGGGCGACACGAACCAGGGCGGGGGCAAGCCCAGCCCGTACCCTAGACGAAGCGCGACAACGACACGAACCAGGGCGGGGGCAAGCTCAGCCCGTACCCTATGACGCAAGGACAGGCGCAGACGTCTAGGGTACGGGCTGGGCTTGCCCCTGCCCTGGCACACCATTCTACCGTTTGTGTCATTCGCAACAGAGTGTACAGGATGGTCTATGCGGGAAGCTATGCAATTCCACGCCTGGTTTCCGCGACCATAAAAGCGACCACGTCCTCCATGCGCGCATTTTCTCTATCAGGGTTGCTGCCGGCAGTTCGCGTTGATCCACCACATCGATTAACTCGCGGCTTATTCCATAACGGGCGGCACGCCAAGACAGGGGTAGCTGCTTCTACCTGCGAAAGCTGTAGTTCTGGCTGCGCCTTTTCACCAAGCTTCTTTTGTACGGTGGGGAGCAGGGCACTTGAATATGAGTATATGCGTGCGAAACGTCGTGCTGTAGTTATGCGTGCCATACACTACGAGGGTGATTTCTAGTGGCGTAAGAAGGTGGAACATGAAGATAGCGCAAATAGCCTCTCCGTGGATCGCTATTCCTCCGAAGAACTACGGGGGAACTGAGAATGTGCTTTACACGCTGGTCGAGGAACAGGTCGCGCAGGGACACAAGGTGACGTTGTTTGCTCCAGGTGATGCAAAGACATCCGCTAAGCTTGTCTCCTTTTTCCCGAAGTCGCTGCTGGCGGCAGGCGAGTCCTGGCAAGCGCATCTGAAAGCCTACTATCATTTCCACTGTACGGTAGAGTATCTCAAGGAGCATGATTTTGACGTGGTACATACCCACCTGTCCTCGGCTGCAGACCTGTACCTGTATCCTCTTATGGCTTCCCTCGCCACCCCATATATCGCGACCTTGCACAGTCCATTTCCCTTTGATACTGCACCCAAAAGCCAGCTGGGTAGAGCCGATGAGTACTACATGGCGTGGTTGGCGGCTGTCCCTATGGTGGCGATCAGCGAGAGCGCCCGGACCCAGGCGCCACAGGATTTGCACTTTGTAGGCGTGGTGCATCATGGCCTGTCTCTGAACGACTTTCGTCCAACGAACAGGAGACGAGGCGATTTCTTTGTATGGCTGGGGCGGTTCGCTCGCGAGAAAGGGGCGCACCTGGCGATTGAGGCGACAAAACAGGCGAAGGTGCCTCTTGTGTTGGCCGGGACAATCGACCGCTACCGGCAGGAGTCGATGCACTACTTCAAAGAGATGATCGAACCGCAGATCGATGATGAACGGGTGAAGTACATTGGGCCGGTAAACCTGAGGCAGAAGCGCAGCCTTTTGGGCCGGGCCAGGGGTTTCCTCAACCCGATTGGGTGGGAGGAACCCTTTGGGATGGTGATGATTGAGGCGATGGCCCTGGGCTGTCCCGTAATCTCCTTTCCTCGCGGGGCGGCGCCTGAGATCGTGGTGGATGGGCAAACGGGCTTTCTCGTGCGCAATATCGATGAGATGGCACAGGCTATTCCCCGGGTCGATGAGATCGACCGAGATGCAACGAGATCACACGTGGAGCAGCATTTCTCGGCACGTGTTATGGCCGAGAAATACACGCAGATCTACCAGAAGGTGAAGAGAAAAACGAAGTAGCTATTCCTTTCATTGTATGATTGGAACATTTATACCCAACTGGTTGAGCAACCCTTTAATATCTCCTCCTGGTACCTTGCTCGTATGTATGGCATGAATTGCCCCATTTCTGACAACGAATGTCCAGACTTCCGACGGCAGCGAGACCGACTTTGCCGTCTGTGGAATGGGTGGAAGACCTAATGGAGGCACGATAAAAGTCTCGGTCTGGACGCCAGTAATGTGGACATTCCCTTCCACTCTATTGCCTTCTGACCGCTCCTCTACTTCTTTGACATCTTGCAAATGGTACGAAAGGTTTGGCATCCCTTCCTGCAAGCCTGACATGAGCGTCATGAACTCATCCTTTCCTAACGGCTTGGGAGTAAAACCGTTAAAAAGGAAGTCATCGGCTAAATAGGATGCTGCTCGATCGTGGTCTTTTGTCTCCAACGTCTGCATGAAAATGTTAACTAGTTCGGTTGCTTGCGTCATGTTCTCGTCTCCGTGTCCTATAATGTATCCGGCACGACGCCGGCAAAATTTTTCCGTCTTTTGAATACACGTTTAAAGGCCACCGGTAGATTATTTTTCTTTTCGAGAGATTGTCCAAAAGGCCTTGATTCGCCTTAAATCATGATCTTCTTAACGGGATTTATGTTCAGAGCTGGACAGCAGCGACAAACGCGGCGTAATCGCGCTCGGTCTGATCCGCGTAGGTTTCGGCGAACGTTGCGATGGCGCGGTCAAACACATCGCTTTTCCCCAGGTAGCCACTGATTTGCGCGGAATCGCCGGAGCGGGCATGGGCGCGAGCAAGGGCCCAGCCACAGAAGCGGCAATACTCGTTGAAGCCATCTTCGGTCAGGGTTTCGATATCCACCGTCAACTTCATGTCGCGCAGCTGGCGTATATAGTAGTCGTTGGAGCCCAGTCGTGTCCACCCAAGAAAGAGGTCGCTGGCGGCCTGCATGAGTCGTTGCCCGCACACCACGCGCTGCGCGTGATTGGGATAGACACCTGGGCCGAGGTGACGTTCGAGAACCGAGGCCTGCGCCTCCTTGATCTGCAAAATGAGCGGGTCGTTGCTGTCATTGCCAAGCAGTAGGACGACGTAACAACGCGTGCCGACGCTCCCCACGCCGACAACTTTCTGCGCAACATCTACACAAGTATATTTGCTGAGGAGCACCCGCCGGTCCTCCTGCACCGTTGGCCGGTATGCCTCCACCAGCCCGCTCAACTGCCGGGCGAGTTCTTCGTCGTCCAGGTGCGCGATCAGAGGAGGGTCATCCTTGAAGCGGTGCCGGCCCTCGACTTCAAAGGCGAGCTTGGGAAACGCCTGTAAGCTTGAGCGCTGGCGAGACTTTTCGCGCTGCTTATCGATATACCAGCGAAACGTGGGGCGCACGAATTGAAGCGAGCTTTCGTAGTCAATGCGGGAGTACCAGACATCGATATGGCGCATTTCGCTGTACTTCCACATGTGTTCGCGATAGGCCTGGACACAACTCAAGACGGCCCGCCTGTTCGTAGAGGCAGGGAAGCCATTCGTGCGCCCGCCTAAAACGATGCTGGCGGCCAGCCGCTTGATATCCCATTCCCACGGACCCGGCAGAGTCTCGTCAAAATCATTTACATCGAAGACCTGGTTGCGCTCCGGGGTAGCGTAGATGCCAAAGTTGTTGAGATGCGCGTCGCCGCAGATTTGCGCCTGGATACCGGTGACAGGAGTTGCTGCCAGGTCCTGCGCCATGACGATGGCCGAGCCGCGCAGAAAAGTAAAGGGGGAGACGGACATACGTTGAAAGCGCAGCGGCACCAGATGTGCCAAACGGGAGCGATTCTGTTCCTCCAGCAGGCTCAGTGGGACAGGGCGATTGATAGCCGGTGCCCATGTCGCGTGACTTGAACGTGACGCCTTGTTACGAAGCGCTCTACCAGCAGCGCGACGCTCCACCATCGTTCGAGCGTCCTGCTCTGCCTGTAGAGGAACATTTATTTCTTGCATGTTTGGTCTCCTTAAAAATGCATTAGCTTTTCCCACAATGATAAACAAGTTTCTATTGTATATCAAGCCTGGTAGCACGAAATTTTGCATCTGTGAATTATTGCCAGGGCGACCGCGAGGGTCGCCCGTACAATACACGTTGACGTGTAACATGGGCAACCTGGTATTGTACGGGCGACCCTCGCGGTCGCCCTGGCAGTCCAATTGTCTTCCTGGCAATCATTCACAAAGCCTGGTAGCACGAAATTTTGCATAGGAGAAACGCCCGTCCGAAGAAAAGATACAATAGAGAGTGGAAAGAGCGGTGCTGCATTGAACGAAAGTAGCGAACCATGTCACGGTCACAGAAACCATCACCTGATGTACATAATGCAGGGAAGCCAGGTAGGCCAACAGCAACAGCCCGGCCTGCTTCATTGTGGCGGCATCGCGACTTTTTGCTGCTGTGGAGTGGGCAGATGGTGTCAGCCATCGGATCGCAGGTCTCAACGCTGGCCTTTCCGTGGTTGATTCTGGCGGTGACCGGTTCTCCTGTACAGGCGGGTTTGATTGCGGCCATTCGCACGCTGCCTTACCTCCTTTTCGGACTCCCCGCGGGCGCCCTGGTAGATCGATGGAATCGCAAGCGAGTGATGATACTGTGCGATAGCGGACGCGCGCTCGCGCTGGGAAGTATTCCCCTGGCGTTCGCTCTCGGACATCTGACAATACTGCACCTCTATCTCGTCTCATTTATCGAGGGGTCGCTGTTCATTTTCTATGGACTGGCGGAAGCTGCCGCGCTGCCCCGTATTGTCTCGCAGGAACAACTCTCCGCGGCGACTGCGCAGAACGAACTTG
>VBFM01000091.1:0-16336 GCA_005882595.1 Chloroflexota bacterium | reverse complement strand
CCCTCCAACTCCTCGGACCAGTTGGCATCCAGTTGTAAATTTGGGAATTCCCAAATTTACAGATTGAGGAAGAGGTCCTACTTATATCGCACATTGTATCCTAGCTGACGAAAAACACTTACAGGCCAGTAGAGAACATTCACCCAGAACCAAAGAAAATGCGCTCCTTTCGCAGGAGCGCATTTTCTTGTGCTGCTTTATGATGAGCCTTTTTCCTTATCCCGATTGATCCTCAGTATCTTCAGCATATACTGCTCGGAGTTCAAATAGTAGGGATTCCTCTTGATATACTTACCGACCACCGCGATGGGGTGCAGTTTAAGCATTTCTACCACCAGGCTGGGGAGTAGCTTGCTATGATCGTAATGCATCAATGCAATGATCGGCGCGTTCTGGAAGGTAAAGACGGCATCGGACGCCGCTTCGTACTTCAGAATTTGTTCGGGTGTAGCGATATCTTTCGTCAACCAGGTCATATCAATGGAAATACGCACCGCCAGCCATCCCTCACGCAGCGCCTGAGCGATAAATGTTTGATGGGAAGAGAGCAGGAAATACGGGTCAAAGCGTTTACCGTTGGCTAAAAACGGCTCACGTTCCTCGTAGAGCACCAATTGCCCACCTGCAATCATCTCATCCACATCTATCTGCAATTTGGTGAGTTCTTCGCGCAGTTCTTTTATTTGCGCTGGAGCAGCAGCAAACAGGCACTTTTCAGAATGAGAAAGTCCCACGCGCATCAAACGGGCCGTCACCCCCGGAATTTCTGTCACCTTACTATACAGTTGACAGATATGTGAGCCAGGGGGAATCCGCTCAGTCTTGCCTTCAACGCTCAGATCCATAGGTACCTCCACCGGTTATTATTGACCTTTTTGAGCTTTCCACGCTTGACGGACACGTGCAGCGTGATTATTGAACAGGACAACTAATAACCCTAATATACCAAATATCCCCACCCCGGAGAGGAATGCAATGACGAAAAACGCCAGTACTCTCTGCAAGGAAATAGCCGTCGGCAATGTTACCGCCAACACCAACAGCGCTATAATGAGGGGAATGAGCAGCGCCCACGCCAGCATCACTCGCACACTCTGCCGGAATGTGAGCGGCTCCTCTCCGCTATAGGGAAAAAGCAGGCGCCGTATCAAACCATAACGCGGGGTTTTCTGCATAGGGTTATATCTTACCTTCCTTCTGCTGGCGCTGTAACCAACGCTGCAAAATTCCCTCTGCCTGGTTAAGAATGTTCGCCTCATTCTGATAGGTCAGCAGACGAAGCGCTTCTTGCAGTGGGAACCACGCTACACGATCATATTCGTGGTCGTGCAGGGCTATATCTCCCCCAACAGCTTCAAACAAGAAATGACGCACCTGCTTATAAAAACGTACCTGATCGCGAATAAATGAGTAGGAGATAGAACCTATATAGGTGATTAACCGTACCTGTAGTCCAGTTTCTTCCTGCACTTCTCGAACTGCCACCTGCTCAATAGTTTCACCAGAGCGCGGCGTCCCCTTTGGTAATGCCCACATGCCAGGATGACTGCGTCCCACCAGCGCCACTTCTACCCCTACCTCATCTCCTTGCCACTGGCTGCCTGCAGGTGCGTTTGCCTGCGTTTGCAGTGGAACAAGCCGAAATACTACACCACCCGCGGAGTACGCTCGAATCGTTTGATATCGCTCCATCACTCACGAAGTGCCTTCCCAATGCCCTTCAATATTTACCAGGATGCTTCATAAATAAAGAATGCTGCGCGGCGAGTTGATCGCCGCGCACTATCGCTTTTTATTACTGTGCTTGGAAGTATAGCCAATGGTTACTGACGTGTCAAGAGAGCGAGCGGCGAATCGCTTCCAGGTTCTTCGCCGGCGTCTCCGGGGGAATGGAACATCCAGGAGCCAGCAAGAAATGCCGACCACCCGTCAGCTCAAGAGCTTTCCCCACCTCTTCCTGCACCTGGTCAGGTGAGCCATTCTTGAGCGTCGTCTTCTCACTGATGCCGCCCATCACGGCTTTCCCAGAGCGTTTTTTCCCCTCGCCAAGGTCAGGATTGCCCTCTACGGTCGCAGCCCAACTCAGGGCCTGCACAGGGTAAGGCGACAGTAGATCAAAGTAGATGTGAGAGCCACAGTTGTGCAGGATGTTGAATTTGCTCCTGCTCTTGATAGCATCCAGGAATTCCAGGTCGTACTGTTCGCCAAATTCGCGATACTGGTCAGGGGTTAACATCCCCTCGGCGGCCCAGCCATTGGTAGCATAGAAAATGCCGCTCGCGCCCTCTTCCAGGCAGGCAATCGCGTAGTTGGTAAACGTCTCGGTGATGACCCGGAGCGCGGCATGCATGGCGGCACGTTCTTCACGAATGGTATGCAGGACAGGTTCTTTATTATTGCCAGCCAGGTATTTTGCCACACCCAGTGGGCAGAAAATGGTCTGCACAAAGTAGGCATCGTAGCCTATCGAGTGGTTAATCATCTGCAAAGCCCGCAGTTGCTCCCCCAACGCTCCCTCATCGGCTTCAAGTGGGCGAATACGTCTCCAATCAGAGGAACTCTTAATCGGTGTATTCTCGAAGACGGGCGCTTTATATTTCTCACCCGATGGTCGCACCTTGACGCCCCATCCCTCGACATGGTAGGAAGCGCGGGGATTGACCTTCATAAAATCCCAATCATAGCGCGTGAAGTTCTCCACCATCGCCTCGGCGAGCGTATTCGGATTCCATTCGCGCTCGAAGTCGTGACCCCACATGCTGGCAGGCACGCGGTCCACCATATCACCTCGCAGAGCCGCGTCTACTCGTTCTTTTTTATTCACTATATTTCCTTCCTAGTTCTCCAATTCCTTAAAACGATAGCCGATACCGCGTTCGGTCAAAATATACTGCGGGTGTGCCGGGTCCTTTTCAATTTTTTGCCGCAGATACGTAATATACAGGCGCAAATAGTGCGCTTCATCGCGGTATTCATGTCCCCACACTTTTGAGAGCAGGGTCTCATGCGTCAACAGTCGTCCCGCGTTGCTGACCAGGTGATAGAGCAGGCGATACTCTGTCGGGCGCAGCACAACCTTCTGGCCGCGCACAATCACCTCACGTCGCGAGAAATCGATCTTGAGGTCGGGATCAACCACAATCTCCGTCTTGCGCGCGGGCGTGGCCATAAACGAACGGCGTAAGAGCGCGCGAATACGCGAGAGCAGTTCGCGGGGGTTAAACGGCTTTCCCAGGTAATCATCGGCTCCCAGGTCGAGTCCGCGAATCTTATCCTGGTCAGTCTGGCGCACCGTGAGCATGATAACCGGAATGGTCGAAACCTCGCGTATATGGCGTAGGGTCTCAAAACCATCCATTTCGGGCATGGTGACATCCAGCACGATTAAATCGGGCAGGTGCTCGCGCAGGTGCTCCAGCGCCTCGATACCATTGCTGGCCTCCAGGACACCGTAATGCTCCATTTCCAGATTCATACGCACAAAATCGCGGATACGGGCTTCGTCATCCACAATCAGAATGGTCATATTCCGTTGATCAAAGACATCCTTCTCCATTAGAAAACCACCATCGGCAAATGTGCTTTCTCTTCACGAGGTAAACTAAACGAAAACGTTGAACCTTGATGCAGGACACTTTCGACCCAGATGCGTCCTCCATGCGCCTCAACAATGGCACGACAAATATATAAACCGAGTCCGGCACCCTGTATAGAGGATGCCGAGCTACTCTGACTTCGATGAAAACGCTCGAAGATTTGCTCCTGCTCGCGTAGTGAGATGCCCATGCCTAGATCGCTGATGCTCACGATAACCTCATCACTCATCGCGTGGCAGGTCACCGTCACTACGCGCTTTTTTGGCGAATACTTGATGGCATTATCCAGCAGATTTTGCAGCACTTCTTCGATACGATCTCTATCCGCCATCACCGTTGGCAGATGAGGCGGAAGATTCAATTTCACCGTCACATCCGGGCTTTTCACGCGCAGGTGAAGCGCAACCTTCTGTACCAGGCTCGATATATCCAGCGGCGCAATATCCATATGCAGTCCGCCCGCCTGAATACGCGAAGCATAGAGCAGGTTGCCTACCAGCTTATTCAGGCGATCAGCCTCTTCCTCAATGGCCTGGAGGCGGGGACGGAGCGTCTCTGGGTCGAGCGCGGCATCGGTACGCGCCAGCGTCGAGGCGTAGCCTTTGATAATGGCGATCGGCGTCTGCAATTCATGCGAGATCACCGAGATGAAGGTCGAACGCTGTTCCTCTTGCTCGCGCTCACGCGTAATGTCGCGCACAGTAAGAATACCACTGATTGGCTCGCCTTTGCTTGATCGCACACACGAGGCCGTGACAACGACATCAAAACGCTGTCCATCGCGCGCCACTATCACCATTGCGCGGCTAGCATTGCTGTGCCCCGCGAACGCCTGCGCAATGAGCGCATCGTGCGCTCCCGATTCATTGCCCTGGCGGTCCTGCGGGTGCAGCACCTCGTAATAGTAGCGCCCCAGCACCTCACTTTCACTCCAGCCCGTCAGTCGCTCCATCGTGGGGTTAAAGTCAACAATGCGCAGTTGCGTATCGACCGTCAGGATACCCTCGGCGCTCTGTTTGAAAATAGCCGCCAGGCGATCCTGTTCCTTCAGCAGTACGCGCGCCTTTAACGCGGAACGCACCCCAGCCGCAAAATGCGCGATAAACAGTGGGAGCGCCTCCACTCCCTCATCGCTCCTCTCAAAACACGAACGCATTCCTGGCTGGCGCAGATAGTGCAGCACGCCTAAGATACCCGCGTGATCGTACACCAGCATGGAGCAACATTCAAGATCTGCTGGCGCTTGCTCCTCCACAAGATCGTCGTATATCCCTAGCCGGGCAATCAATGCTGGCGGGACGGCATCCACCACAAAGGGGTGTGCGCTATCTGGCGGTCGGCGCTCTCGTATATATATTAGCAGATCAGCACAACCGGCATCGCTCAAGCGATACACCCTCTGCTGCGCGCTGCTCAAAGGATCAAAAGCCTCGTTCGATATCACAAAAACGCCCGCTTCACCACACAATAATCGTATCGCGCTGCCGACGAGGATGATGATTTGATCATGCAAATCCTCGTACTGTTGTGCTTGGGACCAGGACATGAAAGACTCCGTAGGGCTTGCCAGGAATTGACAACGGTGCTATTGTATCACACTCCGTCTAATCCCTAAAGCATTGGAATTATCACGTGACCTGGTAAACCACGTATGCCTCAATTTTATACTGTCGATAGTGAGAGCTTGCTAAGAGTACCCGCTGCTTCAATGCCTCAGCTTGTTTCGTATTCGGCGGGAATACATAGGTGGGATGAGGAGCTGCTTGCACAATCGAGTGATAGGCCACATAGCGATCATATCCCGGCTGCAGTCGTTCGTCCACGGCGCTACAAATGACCTTCTCCTGGCTAAGAAAGGTGATTACATTGCAGGTCGCGTAATCGGAGTACACACGTGTTGCACCAACCTGCTGCAGGTCTCGAACCAGGGTTTCCTCATACTGATACACATCCTGCGCCGTGTGGATCTGCATGAATGTCCCGACCATCCCGTTCACGAATGTCGCAGTTACCAGTAAGAGCAGTCCGCCACTCAAGAGCAACCCTGCCTTTGTCCGCCAGTTGGAGATCTTCTGTAGGTTCAGATTTTGCCAGAGGGGCCACAAGAGAGCAGGGATAGCGAGCAACAGGCAGGTTAAATAGCGAAAAGTAGTATCGGGACCGGTGGCTGATGCCGGTGCGACGGCATAAAGTACTAGCGTCAAGCCTGCACTCGTCAACAGCATCAGCCGACCGTACTGGCGGATCGCTTCCTGCCGCTCTTCTATAGAGATGCCCTGTGTCATGTCCGCGCGCAGGTGACGACGGTATCGCCAGATGGCCGAAACTGCAAGACAGACTGCGACGAACCATAGGATGAGATAGCCAGCGCCCCAGCCGCCTTCTAACAGCACACATGGCAGCGTTGCGGGCGTAGGCGATCCAGAAGGCGGGATAGCGCTTAGCGGGCAGTGCATACTGCCCCCTGTTGCCATAGGCAGGGCAACAAAGAGAGTACCGGTGAGCTGGTTCACCCATGTCAGGTGCCGCACCACCATGTCCTGGGCACCTCCATGATGGATATTCATCAGAATAATCAAAGAATTTTGGAGCAGGGGCGCGGTCAAATTGTAGTAGATCTGCGGAAACCCACCAACGATGATCCCAAGCAGGAGACTGAGACCAGACAATCCCAGCAGTTCTCTACGGCAGAACAGCCACAAAAGCAATCCTGCCGCTGCCACAAAGGGCAGAATCAGTAGATCCACCCACAGCGCGAGTCCCACTATAAGCCCAAGTAAGCCGTAGATCACGAGGCGTTTCCATCTCTCCTGGCCGATCCTGTGTGAAGAGAGTGCCAACCAGACCGCAAGCAGGCATATAAGTGCAGCGAACATCTCTATCTCTGGATATTCACCGGACGCCCGGAGTTGAAGGAAAAGCACATCGGGCGAACCCAGACCCAGCAAGATCACCGTCGCCAGGGCAAATTTCTCACTGTAGAGGAGACGAACCAGGTAAAACATGCTGATCAGAAACCCAATGAAGAAGAACACCAGGGGCAGACGTAATGCGAAAAGCGATGTCCCAAAAAGACGGAAGAGCGGGGCGGCAGCGTAGCCCTCCAGAGGTCCCAGGTAGGCCCCGCCATAGAAGAAACTAGGATGGTCCCCCTGGAAAGCTACGTGGAGTGCGAGTACGCCCATATTGCCCTCGTCAGCATCAGTAATAGGCCAGTTAGAATAAATAAGTACGAAGCGGAGTACCGCGGCGATAGCCACGACGGCGAACATCCAGAGTTCATAATGGCTGATATATTTGAGCCGCTTCAAAATCTTCACGTTTCCCCTTCTCCTATCTGTAAATAAGATCATTATACAAAAACGTACCTATCTACAGTAAAGTAGCAAAGAGGTGCCAGGCACGCTATTCCCCATTTCGCAGTTCTACCACGAAAGTGAAATGATCCAAAGAGTAAGATATAATAGGGCAATTATTGTACCAGAAAAGGCAGGCCAGTCCATGCACTTCGACATCTTTACACTCTTTCCTGAAATGTTCCAGGGGCCATTTACCGAAAGCATTCTGAAACGCGCGCAGGAGCGAGGATTATTAAGCATTGCGCTGCACAACATCCGTGACGCCACCAGCGACAAACATCACGTGGTAGACGACTACCCTTATGGCGGGGGCGCGGGCATGGTCATGAAACCAGACCCCATTTTCGCCGCGGTCGAGTCCATTTACCAGGGCGGGCCTATCATCCTGCTCACGCCCCAGGGCCGCCCTTTCACGCAGCAAATCGCCCGCGAACTCTCACAGCAAGAGCGCATCACCCTACTCTGTGGACACTACGAAGGCATCGATGAACGTGTGCGCCAGCATCTCGTCACCGACGAACTCTCACTAGGCGACTACGTGCTGACAGGCGGCGAACTGGCCGCCATGATTATCGTCGATGCCACCAGCCGCCTACTCCCCGGCGTGCTGGGTGGAGAAGCATCAACCCTGGAAGAGTCACACAGCAGCGGCCTGCTGGAATATCCCCACTACACCCGTCCCCCCGAATTCCGCGGCTGGCGCGTCCCCGACGTCCTATTATCGGGCAATCACGCCGAAATAGCAAAGTGGCGAAGGAAAGAAGCGATACGACGGACAAAAGAACGGCGACCCGATCTATTCGCAAAGCTGGATTTGAGCAGCAAGCAGGATATGAAGCTGCTCAAAGAATTGGAAGAGGAAAGCCAGGATGTAACTTGAGAAATTTCCGTCGCTTGAGAAGAAGTGAGGTGCATTTCATACCTCTTTAACTCCTGGCCCTGCACCATTCCCCTGCTGATTTCCTTTCGCCGCCTGTTTCTTCAAAAACTCTTCCTTTGCCTTCTCTTCCGCCATAATATCAGCCGCCTCATCCGCCATTGAGCGGCCTTCGCCGCCACTGCCATTCCCGCTGTACTTGCCCCGTTTTTCCAGCACCTCGCGGGAACGACCGCCGGATTCGATGCGACCAATGATGCCACGCTCTTCCAGCAAGTCGATCAGGCGGGCCGCGCGTGAATATCCAATACGCAGGCGGCGCTGCAAGAGGGAGATAGAGGCGCGTTCGTACTCCTGCACGACCTGCTCGGCCTGGTCTAGCAGCTCATCATCCAGCTCGTATTCATCGGAGATATGCTCACTCAACTCCCAGCCAGGCTCAACCGCAGGGGCAACAACGCCTCCCTGTGGAGCCTTGCCGCCTTGCGCAGTAGCCACAGCGGCAGCATGATCTAACGCCTGCTGTTTCCAGTGTGAGATGAGCCGCTCGGCCTCGTCGTCTGCCACAAAGGCTCCCTGGATGCGTTCGGGCTTGCCAGCATCGGACGGCAGATAGAGCATATCGCCGCGACCCAGCAGGCGTTCCGCCCCGCCCATGTCGATGATGGTGCGCGAATCGACCTGTGAGCTGACCATAAACGAGATGCGGGTCGGGATGTTGGCCTTGATTAAGCCGGTGATCACGTCCACCGAGGGGCGCTGCGTGGCAATAATCAGGTGAATGCCGGTCGCACGAGCCAGCTGCGCCAAACGACAGATCAGCCCCTCGACCTCTTCCGGGGCGATCATCATCAGGTCCGCCAGTTCGTCGATAATAATCACGATGGCGGGCAGATTCTTCAGCGTATTGTCCCCGTGCGCCAGGCGTTCGGCACGCAGCTTGCGATACCCCTCCAGGTTGCGCACATTCATCTGGGAGAAAATGCGATAGCGTTTCTCCATCTCGGCCGTCGCGATCTTGAGCAGGCCCACCACTTTATCGACTTCGGTGACGACTGGGGCCAGCAGGTGCGGGATGCCGTTGTACATGTTCAATTCCACCATTTTCGGGTCGACCATCAACATGCGCACGTCCTCGGGGGTGGCCTGCATGAGAAAACTGCCAATGATGGCATTGAGGCACACGCTTTTCCCAGAGCCGGTGGCCCCGGCAATTAAGAGGTGCGGCATGCGAGCCAGGTCCCCGATACGCACCGCTCCTGCCACGTCTTTTCCCAGCACCATCGTCAATTTCGATTTGGCCTTCGCTGCCGCGTACTCCTTGCTCTCCAAGATCTCGCGTAGCGTGACCAGGCGGCTATTCTTGTTGGGGATTTCGACCCCGACGTAAGGGCGACCGGGCACCGGCGCTTCCATGCGAACAGACTTGGCCTCCAGCACCAGTGCAAGGTCATTCTGCAAGGCCATGATGCGGCTCACACGGGTGCGTTGCTCATACACAATATTGCCAGCGCCATCTTTGAGCGGGATCAGCCTGCCTTTTTCATCTGGCTTCATGACCGGTTTGCCGGTGGGACGAATACCAAAGCGGATGACGGTCGGGCCAATGCTGATATCTTCCGGCCTCACTTCGGCTTCGACGCGGAAACTGCGCAGCGTTTCCTGAATGATCTTCGCCAGTGAGCCGGTATCATCACCCAGTACGTGCAATTTCACCTCTTCAGGATTGTTGAGCAGCGTGGTATCGACAAGTTTCCAGGCTGAATCCACGACCTGGTTTGCTGCGCGCCTCACAATCTTCGGCTGCTTCGCAAACATTGGATTGGGTGCAAGCGGCTCGATCTCGTTCTGCACGCTGCCGTTGCCAGGTTGTTTAGCAGCGCGGGCAGCCTCGTCAAACGGCAAGGACTGTTGCTTGACGCCTCGAATTGCAGCCTGGTGTTCGTCGGGATCCAATGGCTGGGCAGGACGCGCTCCGCGTGGCACCATACCAACCTGCTGCTTGTGAATATTGATATCATTCAGTGGATCATCATCGTTTTCAAAATCCGCGTCAAAATCAATCGCCACATCATCGTCGTCCAGCGCCTCAACATCTCCCCGGGCGCCGGGTTTCTGAGAGCGGTCAGGCGTGTTCGCCAGGCTGCTATAGCGGCTATATTGCGGGCGCTGACCAAGATAGGGCGAAGGACGCGCCCCGCTTCGAGCCTGGGCATTGTGTCCCTTATCAGCGACCATCCTTTTGAAAAAACCAGCCGTCTTCACGACATGGCTCATGGTAATACGAAAAGTGAAGATAGCAGCAAGGATAAACAGCCCGGTGACCAGCACGTGCTGAACCAGCATGGGCCACCCAAGCAGGGGACGCACCATCAGCGCGCCGATCACTCCGCCCGTCTTGTCCACGAACAGACGACCCTCAACCAGCGCCAGCAATAACAGCACAACCAGCCCGATGACCATCGACCAGCGAATAAAGCGGATATTGCGCATTCCCTCAATCAGGTGCGCGATGGCAAACGCAATCAGGCCAATTGCCAGGGGATAGGCGCCCCAGCCAAAGAAGAGGAGGAAGAAGCTGCCAATTTGCCCCAGCAGCGATATTTTGCTCCAAAAGGTCAATCCGCCAAGCAGGAGTATTGATAGTATCAGCAACAATACGCTGTAGAAACGCTGCTGGTGGTGCGGTTCCAGCGCTTGCCATCTACTGTGCATCTTCCCGATGAGACGTGAATCTGCAGGTTGAGGAGCAGGAGTTTTGGCGGCAGGCGCAGGAGGTGCAGGGCGACCGGCGCCTTTCTTCGGCGCCTGCTTAGCAGCCTGCGCTCTTCTGGAGGGTAGCGGATTATTATTCGCCTGTTGTTTCGTCGCGGAAGAACCGGAACGCTGCTCAACACGCATCGTTTCCGAGCCGATATTTCCAGCCGCCTTGCTCACGCGAGAGGCTTTGCCCGTGTCAACGCTCGGTCCCACTCGCCCTTTCCGCCCTTTGCTCTGGCCATTTGCCGCCATCGTGGTTCCCTCCTCGAATTATTGCCAGGGCGACCCCGAGGGTCGCCCTTACAATCCTGCAAGAGATACGAAGATATCCCTAATGATAGCGCATATGTTCCAGAGAAGCAAGTGCTTTGTTGTACTTATACCTCCATCACGATAGGCAGAATCATGGGACGTCGATGCGTCTTCTCATACAGGAACTCGCTGAGTGTATGGCGAATCTTGTCTTTGACGAATGACCAGTCGGAAGCGTGACCGTTTAAGCCGATAAACGACTCTAAGACGCGCTCACGCGCGCTCTCCAGCAGTTCTTCTGAGTCGCGCATATAGACAAAGCCGCGCGAGACAATATCGGGGCCCGCGAGCGGCTGCCCAGTCTCCTTATCAACGGTCAGCACCGCCATCAGGATGCCGTCCTGGGCGAGTACCTGGCGGTCGCGCAGCACAATATGCCCGATATCACCAACGCCAAGGCCATCCACAAACACATTCCCGCACGTCACGTGATCGGTCACTTTGATCGATTCCGGCGTCACTTCGACGATGTCGCCATCTTCCGCGACGACGATGTGATCTTCAGAAATGCCGAGCGAATAGGCCAGTTTCGCGTGCAGGATCAATTGACGGTACTCACCGTGCACCGGCATGACGTAGGTAGGGCGCAGCAAGTTGAGCATGAGCTTCAACTCTTCCTGGGCGGCATGGCCGGATACATGCACCATGGCGACGGATTGGTAGTAGACCTCCGCGCCCTGGCGGAACAGGTTGTTAATGGTGCGGTTCACCATCTTTTCATTGCCCGGAACGGGTGTTGCCGAAAGAATGACGCTGTCGTTTTGCTGGATACGTACCATGCGATGATCCTGGTTAGCGATGCGCGTCAGGGCCGAAGTCGGCTCCCCCTGGCTTCCCGTGCAAATGATGACCACGCGCTCCGGCGGAAACTTATTGATATCCTCGGCGCGAATCAACATGCTTTTGGGAATTTTCAAGTAGCCAAGCTCAATCGCCATTTGCACATTATTCACCATGCTGCGGCCAACCAGCGCGACCACCCGTTCATAGCGTGTGGCTGTATCTATCACCTGCTGCACCCGCGAGAGCAGCGAGGCAAAGGTGGCTATAATGATACGCCCGGGCGCGTTGGCGAAAATCTTGTCGAACGAGTCGTTGATGACGCGCTCGGACGGCGTATAGCCAGGTGTTTCGACGCGCGTACTATCACCCATCATCACCAACACTCCTGCATTGCCCAGGCGGGCCAGCGCGCCAAAATCGGCGGGTCGTCCATCTGTCGGTGTATGGTCGAACTTATAATCGCCCGTATGCACGATGGTGCCGATGGGTGTATGGATGGCAAGGGCGACGGCATCGGGAACGCTGTGGTTCACGCGCACAATTTCGACGAGGCATTTCCCGGCGGACACCTGGTCACCCGGCGTCACTACGTTGATTGCAACCTTTTCGAGCAGCTTATGCTCCTTGAGCTTGACCTGAATAAGTCCCTGGGTCAGGCGAGTAGCGTAGATGGGTGGGAAATCGAGCATTGGCAAGACATAGGGTAGGCTGCCAATATGGTCTTCGTGACCGTGCGTAATAAAGATGCCGCGAATGCGTTGCTTTTTGTCGTTGAGGTAGCTCGTATCGGGGATAACCAGGTCAACGCCAAACATTTCATCGTCGGGGAACATCAACCCCGCATCAATAATGATGATGTCGTCACCATACTCTACCACCATCATATTCTTTCCGACTTCTCCCAGCCCTCCAAGCGGGATCAGCCGAACTTGTTCTGTTGTCAAAGTATAAAAAACCTCCTCACTACATCTTTCCTATGTAGCGTTACTATGCATTTGTTTTGTTGTTTTCGATCTATCTTCACTTCTGTCTGCGCCTCAGAAGTAAAAGCCAAAGTATATGTTGAAAATTATGTCCTATTATGCCATTTAAAGTGTACCATATAGACAGAGAAATGGCAAGCTCATAATCTGGCTTTGCAACACCTCTCAACGTTCACGTGCTCTTCTATAGAACACATAAAAAACCGGCCTGCTGTGCAGCAGGCCGGTTTTTTATGTGAAAAACATTACCTCATCGCAACCAGGTCAGCCGCGAGCTTCGCCGCATCGAAGCTTCCCCAGCCCGTCGCCATGTCATAATTCTGCGTGACGGGATAGGCCCCACCATTGAAGCCCAGCTCATCGTTGTTCGAGGGACCGCCGGAATTGCTCGGCGTGATATCATGGAAATCACTGCCATAATGCGACCCGCTGGCGATCTTGTAAATCGCTGGATTCAGGAAGCCCAGTAGCCCTTTCCCCTGCTTGGCCGCCTGCTCGTTGGCCAGCGCGATCATCGCCGCCCACATGGGAGCCGCCGCCGAGGTGCCGCCCACCGTTATCCAACCTCCACTGGTACCGCCAGTAATGCCGCCACTACCGCTACATGACGAACCAGCCGTGCAATACACCGGATAGCCCGTCGCCGGGTCGGCATCCAGTGAGACATCCGGTACCTCGCGCATCCCATTTGAGTACGAGTTCTGCACGCCTGGACCGGTCTGCCAGGACGGCTGCTTCCAGAACTGGCTGATGCCGCCGCCACTCGCGCCACCCAGGAAACCGCCATTCCATACCGTCTCAGAGGCATAGCTGTTGTCGGCATTCAGCGTAAGATTCGAACCGCCCACACCTGTCACAAAGGGCTGCGCGGCTGGATCATCGGCGTTGAGCGAGGTATCGAAGCTGCCGCCTGATAACCCCTGGAAGCAGGTGGAACTTCCGCTGTCGCCTGACGCCACCAGAATGGTCTGACCCTGCGTAGCAGCCTGCTGGAAGAACTGGTTTTCCTGGGTGACCTCCTGCTGACCCATGTTCTTCTCGCAATCGCCCCAACTGACGCTAATCACAGGAGTGCGATCCTTGACGATGCGCGCAAACTCGTCGTTGTAGCCCTGTGTGGTATTCGGAGCTTCATAGACCACCAGTTTGGCGAGATTGGGAGCCTGGCTCACAATCATCTCGATGTCGAGTTCGACTTCGATCGCGCCCGCGCCGGGCTGTCCATTAAAGCCATCCAGGATGACATTTTGCAGGGGCACGTTGCCGCCACCGAAACACTGGGCATAGGCCTGGATATCGCTCTGCGAGTAGCCATCCAGTTCAAAGACGCCGACGGTCTGGCCTTCGCCATGTAAGCCCGCATTATGCAAGGCATCATAGTTGTAGGCCTTAGAAAACTGGCTCGGAATGTAAGCGACCTGGCTTCCTCCGCCGAAGATACCGCCACCGCCGCTGCTGCCGCTGCCTGGAGCGGGACAGTTTGCACCCGCGTTGGGGCTGGTTGCCGGGGCATTTTGCGAGAGGATGGGCGGATGATAGAACCGGTTGGCATTGTCCAGTCCGCTAATCGAGACGACATTCGAGGCAAGATACGCCGGAAGCGTCGGCAGTGTCGCGTTGGAGAAGAACGAGCGCCCATCAGGTAGCGAGTAGTCATTGATGGTCACGCTAAAGACCTGTTCCGCCAGCGATTCCGGCCCACTGAAATCAATCAAAGTGGGATAGGTCTGTGTCACTGTGAAGCCCTGCTGCGTAAGATAGCCAATGACTGCCTGCCGCTGATCAGCCGACGGAGCAAATTGCTGAGCAAACTGGTCAGGCGTCAAGAACTGGTGATAGTTAGGAGATGCTGGATCATACAATTCCGAGAGCAACGCACTTAATTGCTCCCGGTTACGCAGCGCAAGGCCAACACTCATTTGCAAGGTACGACTGGTGGTCGTATCGTTTCCCTGCAGCTGGCTGAAGTGTAACAAAGGGGGAAGGCCGCCGATGCCCATCGGCTGCATTTGCGCGTCCGCTTGCGCGGAATGAACGTGGAGAAAACGACTGGGGATAAATATACCGCCCAGTACTAAAATAAATAAGAGACCTACAATTACGCCTACTTTTTTGCGCACGATGACCTCCATTCTCAAGACAGGACAGTTCCGTCTGCTTGAAAGAACGCTATCGCACGTATAAATCGGAGATTTTAGGACGGGAGATTTTCGATGGGAACAGGCTCCACGCTGTCCGCGAGGGCGAAGCCGAAGATGCGCGAGAAGAAATAGACTTCAGCTTCCAACGTACGTCGAATGTTTTCAGCGCGCCGGAAACCATGCCCCTCACCCTCGTACGTGATATACGCGACCGGCAATTGCTGCGCCTGATTCGGCGGAACAGCCTTATCTTCCAGCCCGTGAAAGAAGATCACCGGACAGGAGAGACGCTCTGTAAAGTGGATGGGTGAACGTTGCCAGTACAGGTCGCGCCGCTCAGGATAGGGACCGACCAGGCGATCGGTATAGCGCGACTCGAATTTATGGGTATCCCTCGCCAGGATTTCCAGGTCGCTGATACCGTAATGACTCGCCCCTGCCTTGAAGACATCACGAAACGTCAGGGCACAGAGCGTGGTATAGCCACCCGCGCTTCCACCTCGAATCGCCAGGCGCTTCTCATCCACCAGCCCCTGTTCCACCAGGTACTTTGCCCCGTTCACACAATCGTCCACATCCACAATCCCCCACTGTCCTTGCAAACGCTGGCGATACGCCCGCCCATAACCGGTGCTGCCCCCATAATTTACATCCAGCACGGCCAGGCCCCGGCTGGTCCAGTACTGGACATCCAGCCTCAACAAACCGTAAGTCGCTCCCGTTGGCCCACCATGACTTTTCACCACTAAAGGCGGAAGCTCACCCTCCGGCGCTATATAATCGCGATTCTTCGGCGGGTAGAAGAACGCGTACGCCGTCAATCCACCCTCCGTAGGGAACTCTATCGCCTGGAGCATTGAAACGTAACCGCTATCCACCTCGACCTGGCCAAAACTGTACAGCACCTCAATCTGCAAGCTATCGAGATCAAGCCTTACCAGCGACGGCTCTTCAGAAGGCGTACCATATACAAAAACGGCATAGCCAGGCTGAGCGCGTACCTGCCACATCGAAGTATAGGGAAGATCGATGCGCTCAATAGCTCCTGTCACAGTATCCAGGCTCGCCAGGTAGGTAATACTATTCTCAGTATATGTACAAACGATCCGCTCTGGGCCTGCAAAAGCATAAGTAGACAGCCCAAAGACCCATTGCGGCTCACCGAACTCAGCCGCTTTCTCATACAAAGCGACCCCCTCTCCATCCTCCCAACGATAGAGATTCCACCAGCCGCTGCGGTCAGAAATAAAATACAACACCCCATCCGGCGACCACTCCGGCTGGAAGATCGATTCATCAACCCCACCTGCTACCCGCTCAGCACGCTCCATTAACCCATCCGCATTCAACTCACCAACCCACAACTCGGTCCCATCCCACGGCATATTCGGATGATTCCAGGTGAGCCACGCCAGGTGAGAACCATCGGGACTGAGGCGAGGCAAAGAGTAGAAATCATTGCCCGAGACCAGCACGCGCGTTTCACCGCTCCCATCCAGTGCAACGCTGACAAGCGTATTCACCG
>VBFM01000520.1:3251-4772 GCA_005882595.1 Chloroflexota bacterium | reverse complement strand
CATCCTGTGCTGAATAGCGTGTCTCGGCAAGATCGAAAGCGACGACCGGCTTCCCCATGGCCATGTATTCCATCGTTTTGATCATGGTGCAATATTCATTCAGCCCATTTTGCGGGTCGGGCGAGAGTCCTACATCGGACGAGGCAAGATAGCGCAGGACATCCTTATTTTCCGTCCAGCCGGTAAAATTGACGTAGTCATCAAGCTCGAGTTGATGAGCAAGTCTGTGCAGCGCCGGGGCAGAGTCACCATCTCCCATCAGGACTAACGAAACGTCCTGACGTCCACGCTTATGAACCAGTTCATGAAGGGCATACAAGGTGTATTCAACGCCATCTTGAACAGCCATTACACCGACGTAGGCCAGCAAATAACGCCGCCCTCGTTTTAGTTCAGGTTCAGGCGTGGGGATTTGCAGGCGTCTCAGATCTGGCCCGTTACGTACGACAAATACCCTGTTGTCACAACAGCCACCTCGTTCTATAGCGAACTGCCTTTGCGAAACGTTCGAGGAAATGACGAGATGAGCAGTGCGATAAGACCTGCTTTCCATGAAGAGCAACAGCCTATGAAGGGGTTTGAGGCGACCTTTGTATATCACCTGGAACATCTCAGGGGACAAGTCATGCTGATCAAAAATAAATTTCTTCCCAAAAAGCCTGTAGAATAAGCCAAGAACAAAGAACATATCGGGTGGATTGGCGGCATGAATTACATCAAAGCCATGACGAACCAGCACCTTAAGGCTCAACCAGAATGTTTTGAGCACCGCCACGCCGTATTCTGCGAAGTAGGCAACGTATTTATGTCCCGTTCCTGGCAATCGGTAGCGATAAATGTGGATGCCGTCGATACAAACGTGCGATTCACGGCACTTCGTGGTTCCCTTAGGACTGATGATGCTTACCTGAAACCCCTGATCGCGCAGCGCCAGAGCCTCCGGCCAGACGCGGCGGTCGGCAGGCGCGGGCTGATTTTCTACCAGCATGAGTACTTTTTTCACGTTAGCCATAATAGAGATACCTTCCCCCAGGCGATATATTGTTTAGAGTATCCGTTCAGATTTTTTAAACTTTCGTTCAAAAGCCCATTGAAGCGAGAACAACCCCATGCTAAAGAAAGGTTTCAGGTCGTCTCGGGCGAACCACGATGCCTCCTCCACCCCCCGGTATGAACGCATCCACCCTCGAATGCCAAGCTTAGCGTCCCGGCAGTACCTGGGTGATGAAACCAGGTCGAAATTCTCAACGACCCACTTCCGGCCCTCGCGAGGCTCTCCGGCCGAAACGGGCTGGCCTGTCAGGTCGAGATAGAGCGCCCGTGCTACATCCATACCGGCGCTATCGACAAGGAGGCGGAAGGTCATACCGATGCGAGGATTAACATCAATAGTCTTGTACTGTCCTACGCGCTCATCGTACTTATAACCAATATCCAGGGGGCCTCGGTAACCAATAGCCGCCATGAACTTCCTGGTCTGCCTCACAACGGTATCATTGAAGTAGCACACGCCCAGACTCG
>VBFM01000520.1:2645-3203 GCA_005882595.1 Chloroflexota bacterium | reverse complement strand
GTCAAACATCCATACCCTATGAGTTCCTGGAAGATACTCCTGGAGCATGAGGTTCGGGGCTTCCGGAGTTTCCATCTCCTCGTAGCGTTTCAGCAATGTCTCCACGTCCTCGACCACGACCATCTTTACCCCGGTTCGTCGGCGCAGCGCCAGGGTATCGATGCCTTTGAGCATGACAGGGAAGCTTGCGTTCTTGCTGAACTCGATGACATCTTCCCGATTCTGAGGAAAGCTCGTCTCCGCAGCCGGAATACCGAACTGCTTGCACAGGTAGTATATCTGCTTCTTGCTCGAGAGGGAACGGGTCAGCCCGGCAGGCTGATTTGGGAAGAGAAACGCTTCTTTTAGCGTCTCCGCATGGTCCGCCACGAAGAGGCAGCTATCGTCATCAGTAGGGATGAGAATTGGACGTGATCCAATCTTTTGACCAAGTTGAAGCAACCACTCGACCGTCTGCTCAGGAGCAACCTTTGCAATATTCCAGAAGAAGTTCTCTCGCCAGTAGCGTGATCGTGCCGCCGGAGAGCGCTGATCAGCGTGGACGCCATAAACGGGAAC
>VBFM01000520.1:1814-2635 GCA_005882595.1 Chloroflexota bacterium | reverse complement strand
AGGAGCGATTACAACCACGGGAACAGATGTATTCACCTGCCCTTTCTCAAGAAAGGTTCCTCCAGATACCATAAAACACAATCCTGCACTTTCTTTTAACGGATGAGTAACAACTCCTCGGCATGCTTTATCACCTGGCCGCCCTCGTACCGATACACTTCATCAAGGTCATCGATGTGTGTCAAAACATACTCAAGGTCTCTACTCTGATCACTCTTGCGAAGGTACTCAGCACTTTTACCATCGACAATCGCGTCGACAGGGGCGCCGCTCCACTGCTCTATGATCGCGAGCGTTCTCTCATCCTGCGCCTCGTATCCGGCGGCGAGGAGACCTTCAGCGATCCAGGCGCAGCACAACTGATCCTCTTCACGGAACTCCCCTCGCGACCCCGCGCCAATAATGGCGATGGTTGGATGGTGTGCCGCCAGGTAGGAAATTGTCGCGCTGTAGTTCCGCAGGCAGGCGACGTACATCGCCTGCGAGGAGGCAGCTCCACAGATGAGTTTTGTGCCAGAAGTAGAGAGAAGAAGCATTGGACGATGAATATCGGTCCTGGATTCCAGATCAGCCGGGCTGTTGTTCAAGTCGAAACCGTAGGGCATCGATCCACCAAGTTCTCCAACAAGCAGCGGATTTGGCAACCTTGCGGCCAGCGGAACCGCCGCTTCGAGGGTGGGAGATGGAAAGCATTTCCGACCGAGGGCAACACTCGTTACGGCGGTCGTGGTTGCCCTGATGACATCGACGGCAACAATTGCATAGCCGTCCCGGTAGGTCTCTATACTTTCGGGGAAGCAATCAATAACAACAGTCTTTCG
>VBFM01000520.1:1240-1769 GCA_005882595.1 Chloroflexota bacterium | reverse complement strand
TCTCGAACGCATCTGAATGCAGACCACGACGAAAGATCTCAACACGCAGGAGTTCTTCTAGCCGTACATTGCAGAGATGGACATGTCTTCCAAAATGCTCCATAAATGCGAACTGGCTCGGCTTGTTGGGAGCTTCGAACATAGCGATGTCAAGCCCGAATTCCTCTGCGAAGCGATCCGCATAGGCGGTGTTTAATGATCCATCATTGCCGAACATTCCCACTCCCTTAGCGCTCTCACGCGCCTCGACGACGAGCTGCACCGCGCCAGCGTCAAGCCAGGCGTGCCCTCGTGCGATTGCTTCGTCGAGCGACTCCTCGGTAAATGGACCTTCGTGCTTCTTGCCCATTTCATACTGGACTTCAAGCTCCCGCTCATGCGCCATCTGGACTATGGTGCGTGGTTTGTGCGGCAGTTCCGTGAAGCCTTCCCCACATTCGATGCGTGTAATGCCGAGGTCTGCGCACAGGTCAAGGTATGCCTCAAGCTGTCCCTGGGCCACGGCTACCTCAAAAGGACCACCTCCTGT
>VBFM01000520.1:0-1011 GCA_005882595.1 Chloroflexota bacterium | reverse complement strand
AAAAACATGCTCCATTTCTTGTTTTAAGCGCTCTTATGTCGAAATACCTTTCCCAGTGCTCGTCGATTGCATGGTCGGCAAGGACGCAGGCTTCGAGGCCAGAACAATGTATTGCGCTCCTGTGGAGCGCAATAGAGGCGTACCTCGATCAGCAAGGATTTGCAGTCGATGGTGAAGCCGAATACCCAGCCTCTTCGGGAGAATTGAACGGCGGAAGAGTGAGAATGGGCCAAATCCGAGCGTCTTACCTCTGGTCTTGATAAGGCCGACATGCGCCAGAGATGTATCGATAAAACGGCTACTATGGCTGGTCGCTCCTATATCTTTCAGTGACGGGCGACGAAGTCTCGTTTGTGCGAGCGCATTCTTCGCAAGCCGCTTGAGTGGGGCGAACACCGGGTTTAACAAGGGGTCGAGAAGATTGTGCAGGAGTGCCCGATTGTCAGCAGTGAGGATCACAAACCCCTGAGGTTTGGTCATAGCTGGCTCGACTTGTCCAATCCACGGAAGGACGCCGATGGCCAGCACCAGGTCAAAGGATTCATCCTCGAAGGCCAGGGCATTGATATCACCCACAGCCACGCTCAGCCGCTCTGCGATGCCAGCCTCCATCGCATGCTGGCCTGCCAGCTCCACCATGGACTCTACAGAATCGATGGCCTGGACGCGAAATCCACGTTGGGCGAGGGCAACAGCCATAAAGCCTGCCCCGCAGCCGATCTCAAGCACCTGGCTATCAGGCGGCAAGGCCAGACCCTCGATCCAATCCAATACTGCTACATGGCGTTCCTGGTGAATCTCAGCATACACATCGCTGCTGGCATAGATATCGTTCCAGAACCACGATTGGGTCTGGAAGTAGGCATTTACGGTTGCTTGCCGTCCCAGGTGGGCCCCGGCGGACTTCTTCACGTTCGACACTCCTTAGACAGGCCATCTGGAATGGCTTGGAAGCCTCACCCATCGTACATACATGAACAGATTGTGGGCCAGAAAGCTTATCACTCTGCC
>VBFM01000288.1:0-7375 GCA_005882595.1 Chloroflexota bacterium | reverse complement strand
AGGTAGAAGTGTAACATTGAGCATGCGACATTTATACCGTTACATAGGTGATGACAATGTAGGGGCACGATTTATCGCGCCCACATTCCAGGCCGATTCCTTGCATCTAGGGCGCAATGATGAACCTTCAAAAATTACGAGGGAATGTAGGGACGCGATTTATCGCGTCCACCAGGGTGCACATGGAACCGGGGCCTGGACGCGATAAATCGCGTCCCTACAGATGCCCGGACAAGTTATCAATGTTCTTTATTGCACCCTGGATTACAGACAATAACATACCGTGAACCTCGTGCATCTCCTATAAGGAGGCGGACTATTTTCATTAGGAACAGAAAAAGATGGTTTAGCAGCGTCCTTTATGTATAAGCATTAGCGATGATACCTGTAGGATATTAGTCACTTATGCGTTTCATGTTTTGTGAGGAATTGACAGTCCAAACAGTGCAATAACTCATATCGATTGCGTGCGATATGATGTATAATGCAGCTAATAATAGGTTGTTTCTATGGGCCAATGCTCAGAAATTGTCCCTCCGGAGAGCAGGACAGATGTTATGAATAAAAAGGCTATGTTATCCCTTACAGGAGATAAACGATTGAGGTTACTGCGTATAGCGTTTGTGGTAGGGATTATCACTCTTCTTAGCTTTATTATGGCGCCCGGCGTGCCCTCGGCCTATGCCGACGAGGTACCCGGCGGCAATATCACCGACCCCGGTGTGCGCGCTGTCGATATTGCCCAGCCCGCGGTTGTGCGCATCATTACCTTTATCAACTCAACGTTGACGGTGCATTTTTCGTCTGGTGATGTCACATTCCCTCAAGGTGGCAATGCTGCTTATCAACTGGTATTATCCGGCTCCGGCACCTTTATTAGCGCGCATGGTGATCTTCTGACCGCCGATCACGTGGTGGCTCCTCCTACGTCGGACCTGGATTCTTTCCTGCAACAGGTGGCAGCCCAGGATGTGGCGAATTACATGAATACGACGCTGCATGCCAATCCACAGGTTACAGCCACCCAGGTGGCACAGAGTCTGGCCAATGGACAACCTCCCTCTACAAGCCACTACAATCCGCCACAAAGCAGAGTTTACTTGAGTACCGAGTACACCGGTCCTCTGAATGCGCCGGATTTCCGGAGTATCCCCTCAAACTTGTTCGCCAATGTTGATCGGATCGAGGCACAGAGTTCCTTTACTAATCAAGATGTGGCGATCATTCACGTCAGCAATATGGATGATATGGCGATGGTGCAGTTGGGAGATTCCTCTGGTGTGCAGGCGCAAGATACGTTAAAGATTATTGGTTTTCCTGGTAATGGAGACGTAAGCGTTAAGCCAACCAACCTGCTTACTTCATCGATTAACCAGATTTTTGTCAGCTCGATCAAAACCACTGATACGGGCGCTCCCGTTATCCAGGTGGGAGGCAATGTTGAGCATGGTGACAGCGGCGGACCCGCGCTGGATAGCGGTGGAAACGTAGTTGGCATTGTGAGCTTCGGTTCTAATGGGCCGGGCAGTACCAGTTTCTTGCAGGCCAGCAATAGCGCGCGTATGCTGGTACAATCGATAGGATTGAATACGACACCCGGGGCATTCCAGAAAGGTTGGAGTCAGGCCTTTAACGATTATGGCGCCACAGCTCAGGGTCACTGGCATAAGGCCGCGCAGGAGTTCCAGCAGCTTGCGACCCGCTATCCGCTCTTTAAGGCTATCACACCATTCCTGAACTATGCGCAGAAGCAGGCGCAAAACGAGCGCGTGTCAACGGGCCAACCCACAGCTACACCAACAACACAACCGGCGGGAGCATCGTCCTCGTTCCTCTCTAACAGCTGGCCGCTATTAATAGGTGGGCTGGTGGTTATCTTGGGAGTAGTTCTCTTTGGAGCGCTGGTATTCCGGCGACGAAGCCCGAAACCTGCAGCGGCAGGAGCGAGTCTATTCGTCGTCGCCAGCTCAGCAGGTGCAGAGCGATCACCAGGGTCGTCTGGACAAGGAGCAGGGCGACCGCCAGGGTCGCCCCTACAATACACCCACTCCACTTACATCATCATATAGCCAGAGACCTGTTATGTCCCAATCACAATCGAACAATCAACCGCAGTCGAATGATGCAATAACGGCCTTTGGGGCGCCATCATCGACCTGGCCTTCGCCACCCGCGCCTCGTCCCGCGCCGCCAGCCTCACCAACGCCCAGGCCGTCGGAGGCGTTCCCAACGATGCCTTCGAATAACTCAGGCAACCTGGTGCCCTGGCCCTGTGGTCACATGAATCGCCCGATAGCGCGTTTTTGCAGTGTGTGCGGCGAGCCAGCGCCACAGCCTCCCACAATACGCCGGTACGAACAATAGAAGGCGCGCGATATGATACGAAAAGTCTCGCATGGCACCATCTTCCCACGAGAAGACGGCAAGATCATAGACGAGCATTTTGGAGTTCTGCATACCCGGCAGGACTCTTTTAGCCTTGCGCATATGACAGCTCCTCCTGCCTGGCGTGAACCGGCACAGCTGGCCGATTTCGACGAAGTAGTGATAGTAGTGCAGGGCATGCTAGCCATCGAAGCCGATGGCCAGCGTGTGGAAGTTGGCCCAGGCGAGACTTGCCAGGTTGAGCGAGGAACCAGGGTGACTTATAGCAATAGCTCTCAGCAGCATCTTTGTGAGTACTGGTCGTTGTGCATGCCTGCATTCCGACCTGAGCGCACAAGCATGGAGGCGTAATTTCTACGCCCCCATGATGTTGTACCCGGCATCCACAAAAAGAATTTCCCCAGTAATGGAGCGAGCCAGAGAACTGTTCAAGAAGAGCGCGGCATCGCCAACATCGCTCTGTTCGATATTGCGGCGCAGGGGTGATGCTGTTTCAACGTGTCCACGGAAGCTGGTGAAGCCGGAAACTCCGCGCGCCGCCAGCGTATTGAGCGGCCCGGCGGAAATAGCATTGACGCGGATATTGAATTCACCCAATTCATAGGCCAGGTAGCGCACACTGCACTCTAACGCGGCTTTGGCGACGGCCATCACGTTATACTTTGGCATCACTCGCTCGCTTGCCATATAAGTCAGCGTCAGCATACTGCCGCCCCCGTTGGCCTGCATCAAAGGCGCGGCGCGGCGTGCTGTGGCGACTAACGAATAGGCGCTGATATCCAGCGCAGTATGAAAACCGGCGCGCGTGGTCTGGTAAAAAGGATTCTCTAACTCCTGAGGAGGAGCGAACGCTACCGAGTGGATGAAGATGTCGAGTTTGCCGTCGAAGAGCTCACCGACCTGTGCAAACGCGGAATCAATTTGTTCGTCGCTTTGCACGTCGCAGAGAATTGTAGGGGTGTTGGGAATTTTCTCGGCCAGCTCTTTTACATATTTTTCCATGCGGTCCTGGTAGGTAAAAGCCAACTGCGCACCTTCACGGGCAAAGGCTTGCGCAATTGCCCAGCCAATTGACCGGTGGTTGGCAATCCCGGCAATCAGCGCTTTTTTTCCTTCTAATAATGGCATACGTTTACTCCTCTCAAGAGGACGCTATACGTTCCTTGCAGCCTGCCTGAGCCGTAGGCTAGAGACTTGTTCCTTGCAGCCCTGCTGACGGCGAAGCCGTAGCACGCAGTGCGTTGCAGGGCTGGCTATCAATAGGTTCACCATCAGTCCGTTGGCAGACTGGCTATCAAAAGGTCCGCCATGGCGCGTCCCTTTGAAATAATTGTACGATATTTGCACCCGTACCGTTATCGCTCTACCGGGTAACGCCTCATCATCCAGCCATTCATACCATTTGCCAGGTTGTACACCCTTTTCAGACCGGCAACCAGGGCGATCTCTGAAGCCGACGCGCTGCGCTGCCCGCTCGCGCACACAAAGATGACCTCCTCTTCCTCTGGAAGGTTCAAATCTTTGAGCGCTTTGCCGAATGAGTAGATGCCGTTGATAGGAACCAGCGTTGCTTCAGGAATATGACCTCGATGCCACTCATCCGGCTGTCGAACGTCGATCACACGCGCACCGGATTCAATCATTTGTTTCGCTTCATCTGTACCAATCGTACTGTATGGAAATGCCTCTTCTTCATCATGGTTGCGCATGTTCATTCTCCTCGTTTTGCTTGTGTTCTGCATCATATTGTTCTAGCCAGAGACGGCCATAGGTGGTCAAGCTCAACACAAACTCGTCACCGATAAAGTTCATCGTAAGCAAGCCCTGGTCTTCCATATCCCGAAAGTCATCGGTGATCAGAAAGTAGTGGGGGACCAGGCGTGAAAGATCGCTTTCCGGCAATTGTTTCCAAATCAGTAATTCACGTATGACCGCCGCATATTTGGGGGTGCTATCATCAACTGCTCGCATAAACGCCTTCCTCACTTCAAATAATCTCAAGTGCGTTCCCGGCACCTTGCTCACCTCTAGTGTAGGGACAAGGGGCGGAGCGGTGTGGAGTGGGGGCCTTGTGCTTGTCCCGGTATTTGCTCGCTTCTTCCAGGAGGACAAGCACAAGGCCCCCGCCCATCTGCCCCACTTCCCCTTGTCCCTACGTTTTACCAATTTTACTAATGACAGTGTATCAAATCTGCCTGTAATGAGCAAGCAGTGCCTATCGACGGGCAGGCTCCATGTGTGTTATAACAGGGGAGAAATGCAGGGCGAGATCTAGCCGCCCTTACACCAGGAAGGAGGCATAGTCATGATGCCCGATCCATCCCAAGCGCGTATTCAAGCCGATACAGTCATATGCAATATTCGTCAACTTGTTACTATCGCCCAGCAGCCCATCACAGAGGCGGCTGGTCAATTACAGATCATTTCTGATGCCGCTATTGCGGTCCATCACGGTGAAATCGTCTGGATTGGCCACGATGACGAAGCAGAACCAATGTTCCAACGTGATACAACTGGCAAACCACGTGAAATTACCATTATTGATGCCCAGGGCGCAGTTGTTACTCCAGGGTTAGTAGATTCACACACTCACCTGGTATTTGCTGGCGACCGGGCCGAGGAGTTTCACCTGCGCCGCGGTGGAGTGAGCTACGGTGAATTGCTTGCGCAGGGCCGCGGCATTCTAACAACCATGCAGGCAACGCGCAGCGCGGATACCGAAACGCTGACAGAGCTTGCAACCACCCGCTTAAATTCGATGCGCCAGCACGGTACGACAACAGTAGAAGCAAAAACAGGCTATGGCCTGGACAAGATCACGGAAGAAACCTGCTTGCGTATTATTAACAACTTGAATGCCATGGAAGCCATCCCCGCAAACCAGCGCAGCCGTGTGCGCGTGGTACCGACATTCCTGGGAGCGCACAGTATACCGCCTGAGTACAGGAGCAATCGCGGCGCTTATATAGATTTGATCGTCGAAGTGATGCTGCCATCGTTCGTCGGGCTGGCCCATTTCTGTGATGTCTTCTGTGAGCGCGAGGCTTTCACGCTGGAAGAGAGTCGTCGTATACTTACTCGCGCTAAAGAACTGGGCTATAAGCTGAAAATCCATGCCGATCAGTTGAGCGCGTCGGGCGGTGCGCAACTTGCCGCAGAACTGGGCGCGACTTCTGCCGACCACCTCGATTTTGCCAGTGATGCGGACCTGGATGCCATGCGCGAGGCTGGCGTAGTGGCCACACTGTTACCCGGCTGTTCGTATACATTGAGAAGTCCGTATCCATCAGCGCGGCGTTTGCTGGATCGCGGCTTATCTGTCGCGCTGGCAACCGATTTTAACCCGGGCACCTCCTACTGTGAAAATATGCAGATGATACTTGGTCTTGCCATGTCCTCGATGGGTATGACCCTGGAGGAGGCATTGACGGCATCCACCATCAACGGTGCACGCGCGCTGGCCCTGCACGAGCAGATTGGTAGTATCGAAGTGGGCAAACGCTGCGAACTTGCTTTCTGGTCTATTTCGGACTATCACGAAATCGGCTATCATTTCGGCGTCAACCTGGTACAATCGGTACTGATCTCTTAACGAACTCGTATCATAAACATGATCTTTCCAGGTCGCGTCTTCGTACTATTGTTTAGGGTTAAATGTTTCACGTGAAACGTTCCATCTTCCCCGGCCTGATGTTTCACGTGAAACATCAACATTTCTAAGGGATGTGCACATTGGCTTCGACGCTTCCCAGTGAAAACCAGTTGGTTGTCGATTTGTTGGCAACGCTGCGCAGCGAAAAGTTTAGCCTGCGAGCATGGATACGTTTTCTTGGTCGTTCATGGGAAATGTCGTGTCGTACCGCTCATGACAATCCAACGCTGAAACGTTCCTGGATGCGCGTTTTGCTCTTCATAAGCTTGTTGGCAATCGCTCTATTGCTAGCCTGCGCTGTTTTTGAGGGACTCCCGGTTGCGCTGCACCTCCTTCCCGGGTTATTGTTTTGTGTCGTGTGGCAGCAAAGCGACCTCTTCTGGCATCTTGGATTGAATCGGTGGTCGCAGCTGGGAGGAACAGGCAAACTCTTTCCAGTTATTGGTACAGCTAACATCTGCACACAATTAAGGGGATTAGGGGCATGCTTCTTGTTCGGTAGGCTGATTGGTGGAGTGACAACGCCAACTGGAGTGGCCTTGCTGATTTTTCTGGGCGGTATCGTTACTGATATCCTGGATGGACAGATTGCCCGGCGCACCTGTACTCAGAGCAAATTGGGCCAGATCACCGATAGTGAAGCCGACTTTTGCCTGTACCTCGCACTCACCATTATCTTGATGCAGCATGGTGTCTTACCTTTGTGGTTGGGCATGGTTATGCTGCTGCGTTTTCTCATTCCATTTTTTGCGGCGCTGGCCAGTTATTTCCTCTTTGCCCATCCTGTTCGTTTCGGTTCAACTATCTGGGGGAAATATACAGGGCTGGCGCAAAGCCTCTACTTTTTCGTGTTGCTTGTTCCTACTCAGTTGGCGTTCCTCACAAGATGGCTGCAACTGCCGTTGTTGGTAGTGACGCTTGCTTTGCTTATCGTGGCACCTGTTGCCCAGATAGTAGTCAACCTGAAAGCGCTACGTGCGTGATACCGGATACGTCACTTTTTGCAAAGAGCTGCATGGCTGGGCTTGCCCCAGCCACTACTATACACGAATACACTAGCAGCGAAGCCGAAGTATAGTAGTGGCTGGGCTTGCCCCAGCCATGCAAATGTGACACACACCCATGCAAACGTGACGCACATCCATGTGAAAATATGACGTTGACCTCCGCCTGGGAGGATTCGAGCCGCATACCGATGCAAACGTGACGAACGCCTATGTGAAAATGTGACGAACACCTATGTGCATCTATATCATTTACGCGGCTACTTCCCATCTGCTACAATGCTTACAAGAGGCATCGCAGCCAGAAAGGATCACTTCTCAGATGAAGACAGAA
>VBFM01000287.1:0-4767 GCA_005882595.1 Chloroflexota bacterium | reverse complement strand
CAGGTGCAAGAGGTGATAGTCCTTCCCACGCACAATCACCCCGGGTCCACCAGCGGTGAGCAGATCGACAAGCGGAGCGGCATTGCCATACAGGCCGTCCAGACGAGTCAGGATGTGAGAGAGGGGAAGCGCAAGCGCGCTAGCATAGCTGCTGATCACCGCTCGGGCTCGCAGCAATTCCCCCCGGTAATCCCCATTGCCAGCGTTGCCCAACGTGCCCAGCCATTGGTGCGTATGCGCTTGCAGAACCGTCGTTCTCGTACGTGCGATTTCTCCCCGTTTGCGTCCCAGGTATGCGGGAGCCGCGACCCGCTCAAAGCGGCGATGGGGCGCAGGAAGGTCTGCGGTCTGGGGAAGTGCCCGAAGGCTTCCTGCCTGTTTTGTTCCATCGACATCTACCACGGTCCAATGGCTTCCCAGGCGATCCCACACCCCACCTGGTGGGGAAGCGAACGCAGAGCGTGCCACCAGATCTTCCTGAAAGAGCGTGCGCAGTGCCTCCACGGCTGCTTGATCAAGGGCCGCCAGAAAGCGGGAAAGCGTCGCAGGATGCGGCAGGTTTGCTCTGCCAAACAGCGCCATGAACGGCTCGGCAAAGGGAAGGAGTCGCTGATAAAAGGACTGCAGCGTTCGTTCCCCGCTCACGGCGTAGCCAATGAGCATCACGACAAAATCAATCACCTCGTAGTCCCCCATCCGAGCGCGTGCAAAGCGGACCCGCTCCTCAATGGCTTTCTGGAGACCCAACTGGCTGAACACATGCGCCACAACGGCTACTTCTCCCAGCCATGAAGGCGTGGAAGGAACGGAGGTTGGGGCAATTTGGACATGAACTGAAGGGTGTGTCATACTTTTTCTATGTCTTCTTTCTCGGGGAAGGTTAGCAATATTGGTATTCCCCTTGTCAAGAAGACACAGTTTTTGTCTCTTTTGCCAGTATCTAGCCCATTTACCCACTACCCATCCTGGTTATCCAACCTCGTTGCGTATCTCGTGGGCACTGACCGCCCAAGAGATGACTTCCTGATCGTCAACGTGCAGCGGAGACCCTGGTTCGCAATGTGGAAATGCCGTGACCATAGATGGTGGGCACAGCAGGACATCCCACTTCTCGAAGAATTGCTCCCAGGCGAGCATGGACCGGTCGCGCCGGTCAAGTGCTTCCAGGTACTGGGCAAGGCTGGTCGGTCGTTCCTGCTCTTCCGGTTGGAATGCTCCAGTCATCATTCCAATTAATTCACCGGCGCTCACGAGTTCCTGGTTGAAATCCAATGTTGGCAGCGTCGCTTCTTCAACGGCTGCACAGAATGGCTGGAGTTGCTGTGCCAGTTTTTCTACTGCTTCGCGAATTTCCGCCGCAACCGGAAAGCCCGGAAAGGTGGGAGCAAAGGCGATCCGCAGTTGCTTGAGCTCGAGTTGTGGTACCTCGTCAACCGGCACCGGCTGAACCTCGGTATCGCGTCCATCTGGTCCCGCAATGATCGAGTAAAGTAGCGCCAGATCCTCGACGGTGCGCGCCATTGGTCCAATACAGGACATGATGCGGACGCTTCGCGGCCCCGGGAGACCAGGGAGCAGTCCGGTGAGTGGGACGCGCTGTTCTGTTGGCTTCAGACCAAACACCCCACAAAAATGCGCGGGAATGCGGATCGAAGCGGACAGATCGGTGCCAATGTCAAACGGGGTCATGCCCGCAGCCAGCGCCGCGGCTGCGCCGCCGCTGGAACCGCCCGGCGTGCGCTCGATATTCCAGGGGTTATTGGTACGGCCAAAGATGGGATTCGTCGTTTGATAATCGGCCAGCAGCATGGCGACGTTCGTTTTGCCGATAAGAATGCCGCCCGCTGCCTTGAGGCGTGCCGTCGCCGTGCTATCTTCCTGGGGCACGTAGTCGGCCAGCGGTGGGAACCCGGTGGTGGTGCGCATGCCCGCCGTGGCGTGGGCATCTTTGAGCGTAAAGGGTACACCATGCAGCGGCCCCCATAACTCACCGCGAGCCAAAGCTTCATCCGCTTCCCGCGCACGTTCACGTGCGCGCTCTGCATCCATGGTGATGATGGCGTTCAGCGTAGGGTTGTGTGTATTGATTTGCGCCAGATGCGCTTCCAGCACTTCTGTGGCTGAAACGTGACCTGCCCGGATGGCGGCTGCCAACTGCGTTGTACTGGAGAAAACAATATCCATTTTGATTGCTCCGTTTTAGTAATTGGACGGGTATGGATCTTACTTTACGACGCGGAACCAAAGATCATCATAGCATACCGAAAAGCAAAAAACTTCTTCTAGCTTCCCCTTTTTGAATGGCTGTTGGCTCTTGCAGTCACAGCAAGGGCAGTCCCATCACCAGAGGCGGATCGGTCAGACGCGGGGAGTGCAGGACGAGATCGGGATTGCCAGACACCTGCCCCTGGTGGATGACCAGCGGACTCGTGTTGTGGCCCAGCAACAGCTGCTCGCCGGGCAGCAGAGACGAGTGCAGGTCTGCGGCCAGCGGAAACGCCGCAGCTCGCAGATGATAGACGCCGTCAGGAACGCCATTGAGCCGATACCAACCCGGCGAACGGAGTGTAGTACACCGCACCGGTCTTCCCTGGGGTATGGGACTGGGGAACAGGCCCACATAGATCGTGCCTCGAAAGGTCGCTGGAGCGCTGATGTAGCCCAGCAGAGCGCGTTTCCCCGGAATACCTGAGGGCGTCGTGGGGTAGAGCCCGGCAGGCTCTGCCGGAGGCGGCTCGAATGTATGAGCCCGTTGGCGCAACACGCGTGGAGACAGGCCCACCAGGTGCGTGAAACGCGTAGTAAAAGAGCCGGTGCTGGTATAGCCAACCTCAAAGCAAATATCGGTCACACTGAGTGAAGTCGTCACAAGCAAACGCCGGGCCGCCTGAAAGCGCAGCGCGGAAAGAAATACGCCAGGGGGAATGCCAATCAGGCGACCAAAGACGCGATGGAAATGAGAGGGACTCAGACAGGCCACCGAGGCCAGGTCTTCCAGGGTCAGCACTTCATGCAGATGGGTATGCATAGTTTGGATCGCGCGTTCAACGGCTTGCATCTGAGCGGCACGGGTGATGTGAGGCGCTGCATCTTCACGAAAAACGGGGGGTGCTGTTTGCATGGTGTTCCTTTCTTCTGCAAGAGAACTTGCTTCACAGGTCTATTCTTTTCTGCCTGATCGGAAGCGGCAAACCCCACGCGAGCTGTTCCTGCTAGCACAATCCCCAAATGTGTTAGAGTATTGGGTAGAGACAACCTGCCATCATGATAGAATATGCAGCAGCATCGAAAGGAGCCTCCATTGCAAAGGCCGCCTGCTCGCAGCATTTCGCCCGTTACCACTGCGCTGGCCAGTGTCCAATGGCTGTTCTTCATGTTCGCGAACATCGTGGTGATCCCTATCTCTATCGGCTATGCTTTTCACCAGCCGCCCGCCGTCATCACCGCCTCGCTTGAGCGAGCTTTCATCTATACAGGCATCGCGTGCATTCTGCAAGGAACGATTGGACATCGGCTACCCCTAATGGAAGGCTCGGCTGGCCTGTGGTGGGGCGTGATCTTGAGTCTCGCCGCCAGTGCGCAGGCATCGGGTCAATCGCTGGCCGTGCTGGGGGGAACGCTGGAAGTGGGAATCATCCTGACCGGGCTGATCATTATCCTGCTCGGTGTGACGGGTCTGGGTTGGTGGCTGCGTCTCCTCTTCACGCCGGTTGTCACCAGCACCTTTTATTTTCTGTTAGGGGCGCAATTGTGCGGGATATTTTTCAAGGGAATGCTTGGGCTTTCCATCAGCACGCATATCGAGCCGGGTATCGCCTTACTCTCTCTGGGATTGGTCGTGCTGGTATTGCTCTTGAGCATCTTTGGGCGGGGATTGATCAGCAATTTCGCCATCCTGACGGGTATCATCGTAGGCTGGATCGCATTCGTGCTGCTCTTTCCCGGCCACGCGGCCTCGCTGGCTCCTGCCGGTAATGCCTTGTTCGCCATCCTGCCATGGGGCGGGTTGGCTTTCAATGCCGGCCTGCTGATCACCGTTGTGCTGACGGGCCTGATCAGTCTGAGCAACACCTTCGCGGCGCTGGAGGGCGCGAAAACACTGTTCGATAAGGACGTCTCATCCGCACAATACCGCCGCTCGCTGATCGTGACGGGCTTTAGCTCTCTCGTCTCCGGCCTCTTCGGCATCGTTCCCTACGCGCCGTATGTTTCCTCGTTCGGCTTTTTGCGCACGACGCGCATCTTCAACCGTGCGCCTTTCCTGCTTGGCGCGGCGCTGTTCATCCTGCTCGGCCTGATCCCGGCACTCGGCCAGTTGTTCGCCTCGCTGCCGGTGAGCGTGGGCGATGCTGTGCTGTTCGTGGCCTATTTGCAATTGTTCGGCTCCGGCCTGAGCCAGCTGGAAGGGATGAAGTTCACGTTCAAGACGATCTATCGTATCGCACTGCCTGTGCTGCTTGGCCTATCATTGATGCTTATCCCCTCAACGGCATTCAGCACGATTCCCGACATCGTGCGCTCGCTGGTACAGAACGGTCTGGTGATGGGCATCCTGGCGGCGATGTTGTTGCAGTTCGCGATTCGCTGGGAGCGTTTTGAGAACCCTTCTTGACATCCTTCCCAGGCATAAACGACCGCTGTTCATTTGACATCTTGTCCCCGTTATGGCTATTTGGCACATCTGTTGGGAAAAGCGAAACATGGAATGGTCCAGTCACGGTGCTGGTCGATGAATCGTAATTACTATGTCCATTTCCCTTTCTTTGA
>VBFM01000286.1:0-3327 GCA_005882595.1 Chloroflexota bacterium | reverse complement strand
TATGTAGATTTAGAACCAAAGACAGCAAAAAGCCGCAGGATGATTAAGCTGCCTGTCTTTGTTGTTGACATTCTCAGACGCCGCAAAGCGCAACAGGAAGAGCAACGGCGTGAAGTTGGCAGTGCCTGGATTGAGAAAGTTTTGCTGTTTACCAACGCTCAGGGCTACTTCTATAGCTCTAGCACCTTGCGGAAAGTGTTCAGGCGGTTTCTGGTAGTCTAAGAGATCACTTTTTTAAACTCGAAACTATACCAAGGAGAGGGAACGCCTACAGTGACTTGCTGCCACCCCTGGGCTTGTAGCTTGGCAACGAGATCATTGAGCGCCGCTTTTGCATCTGGGGTTTGGAGATCGGTGTTACCAAAGAAGAATTTGTCCGAGTGCGCGACTTGCAAGTTCCCATTCAGGTCTTCGGCGTAGAACAGGCTGTGAAAGTCGTCTTTCTGGCCCATCTTGACGATACTGGTTTCCTTACCCATAAATTTCCCTTCCTGTCGTTGTAGGTCAAATAGAAGAGTTTCCACTACTCTTAATGACGCAAGGGACAATCGATTTTGGGAGATGAGTTTTCTCCGCGATGCCCCTCTGGGGCGAAATTTTCTGACAGATTACAGTAAAGCGGTTGCTACAGCGTTGCTACATTTTTCAGCAATGCTGAGATCAAAGGAAGGAACGAGAGGATACATAAAACGAGGTAGGAAGCCGTTTCTTTAGGTTTTCCCTACCTCGTTTTTGCGGTCGGGGCGAGAGGATTTGAACCTCCGACCACCACAACCCCATTGTGGTGCGCTACCGGGCTGCGCTACGCCCCGCTATTGAGAACATAGCCAGTATAGCAGAATTGGGGATGATTCGTCAAGGTTTTGTACGAGTAAAATTAGTGACTATGCCCCCTTGCGAACCCACTTATGATGGTGTATCATATAGCAGGTTCGCACTCTCATGCTAAGAGTGCTAAAAAAAGAGAAAGTGGACGCGATATATGCGTCCCCACAAATCATTTGGGAGGTCTGGTGTATGACTACTGTGAGTGTCAAGATTCGACCGCTGGGTGACCGGGTGTTAGTCAAGCCCTTATCTCGCGAGACCGTCACCAAGAGCGGAATCGTGTTGCCGGATACAGCCAAAGAGAAGCCGCAGGAGGGTGAAATCCTGGCGGTTGGCCCCGGCAAGGTACTGGACAATGGCAAACGGCCCGCGCTCGAAGTGAGCGTTGGGCAAAAGGTGCTCTTCGCCAAGTATGCTGGTACTGATATCAAGATGGACGGCGAAGAGTATTTGATTCTGCGCGAAAGCGACATTATGGGTATTGTTGAATAGGAGAAGATTTCGTGGCAAAACGATTGCAATTTGATGAGCAGGCGCGGCACTCCCTGAAGAAGGGGATGGATGTGCTGGCCGGCGCAGTTAAGGTAACGCTGGGGCCGAAGGGCCGCAACGTGGTGCTGGACAAGAAGTATGGCGCACCGACGATTACGAATGACGGTGTGACGATTGCACGCGACATTGATCTGCCCGATCCTTTTGAGAACATGGGCGCGCAGTTGCTCAAAGAGGTAGCAACGAAGACCAATGATGTGGCGGGCGATGGGACGACCACCGCGACGGTGCTGGCACAGGCGATCATTACCGAAGGTTTGAAGAACCTGGCGGCAGGCGCGAACCCGATGATCCTGCGCAAAGGCCTGGAGAAGGGCACCGAGGCGGTGATCGAAGAGATCAAGTCGATGAGCATGCCGGTAGAGACCCGGGAACAGATCGCCCAGGTGGCCTCAATTTCTGCCGCCGATGCCGAGATCGGTGAGCTGATCGCCGAGGTGATGGAGAGGGTCGGCAAAGACGGCGTGATCACGGTTGAAGAGGGCCGCGGCCTGGCGATGGAGAAAGAGTATACCGAGGGCATGCAGTTTGATCGCGGCTATATCTCTGCCTACATGGCGACGAATATGGAGCGCATGGAAGCGGATTTGTCCAACCCGTACATCCTGATTACTGATAAGAAGATCAGCGCTATCGCGGATATCCTGCCCGTTCTGGAGCGCGTGCTACAGACCGGCCGCAAGGACATGGTGATTATCGCCGAGGATGTAGACGGCGAGGCGCTGGCGACACTGGTGGTCAACAAGCTGCGCGGGACGTTCAACGTGCTGGCGGTGAAGGCTCCTGGCTTTGGTGACCGGCGCGAGGCGATGCTGGAAGATATTGCTATCCTGACCGGTGGCAAGGTGATCACTGAGAAGACGGGTTTGAAGCTGGAGAACACCACGCTGCGTGATCTTGGCCGGGCGCGTACCGTCACTGCCAACAAGGACACCACTACTATCGTAGAGGGCGCCGGCAGCTCTGAGGCGATCCAGGCCCGTGTACGGCAGATTCGCGCATTGATTAACGAGACGACCAGCGACTACGACCGCGAGAAGCTGCAAGAGCGACTTGCCAAGCTGGCGGGCGGCGTCGCAGTGATCAAGGTTGGCGCGGCTACCGAGGTAGAACTCAAAGAGAAGAAGCACCGCGTGGAAGACGCGCTGTCGGCGACACGTGCTGCTATCGAAGAGGGCATCGTTCCCGGCGGTGGCTCGGTGCTGGTGCATGCCATTCACGTACTGGACGATGTGAAGGTTGCGGCAGGTGAAGAGCAGACGGGCGTGAATATCCTGCGACGCTCGCTGGAAGAGCCGCTGCGCCAGATCGCGATCAATTCCGGTTACGATGGGGCTGTTACGGTCTCCGATGTACTGCGACAGGAGCGAGGCTACGGCTTCAATGCGCTCACGGGTGAGTACGTGGATATGTTCAAGGCCGGTATCGTTGACCCGGTCAAAGTTACTCGCTCTGCCCTGCAGAACGCTGCCAGTATCGCGGGCATGTTCCTTTCCACCGACGCGCTGATTACTGACGCGCCGGAGGAAGAGGGTGCGGCCGCAATGCCTGGTGGTATGGGCGGAATGGGTGGCATGGGCGGTATGGGCGGCATGATGTAAGAAGAATCTTGTCGTAGGGACAAGGGGTGGCGTAGTGGATGGGAGGGGGCCTTGTGCTTGTCCTGGAGGATGGCACGATTGCAAGTGTATCCAGGATGTTCATTGGCAGGTAATCCAACAGGACGGGGACAAGCACAAGGCCCCCACGTCCGCTCCACACCGCACCTTGTCCCTACGCAGGTGGGATGTTCATTGGCAGGTAATCCAACAGGACGGGGGACAAGCACAAGGCCCCCGCATCCGCTCCACACCGCACCTTGTCCCTACGCACGGGATGTAGTTCGGTTCGTTAACGGGATACCTAGGGGACGCGATAAATCGCGTCCCTACATTATGGGGATAGGAA
>VBFM01000285.1:0-8844 GCA_005882595.1 Chloroflexota bacterium | reverse complement strand
GGTGTGGAGAGAAGCGTTGGTAGTGGCATAAAAAAGGCAAGCCCCTCTTTTGTGATCTCGCTGGATTGAAGGTCTGCAGAGGGGCTAGCGCTCTATTTCCTGGTCTCTTACTCGCTTACCAGCTGCTCGAAGGCAGCGCGATCCAGTTGCTCGCGTTCCATGAGCGCAAGAGCCAGCTGGTCGAGCTGCTCGCGGTGCTCGCTCAACAACGCTCTGGCAGCCTGGTAGCTCTCGTTGAGCAGGCGCTGCACTTCCAGGTCGATCAGCGTCACCATACTCGCGCTGCTCGCTTCGCCCACAGTGGCATCCGGCGCTACATATCGGTGTTGACGCGCAGGCAGGTCGCTTCCGTTCAACAGCAGCCGGCCGTCTGGACCGACAGCGAGCGTCCGGCTGCGCGTGGAGAGCGCATCACTCTGGTGGTAGTTCAGAGCCGGTCCGCCTGCGGATCCTCGGCCCTCGAGGAACATTGCACCCACGCGCTCGCTCATGCCCCAGCGCGTGACCATCTTGCGGGCGAGACCTGTCACCGCCTGGAAATCGTTCTCAGCGCCGGTGGTCACTCGCTCTGACCCAAAGGTTATTTCTTCCGCAGCCCGACCTCCCAGTCCTACGGCCAGGCGAGCCATGAGTTGTTCCCGGCTGTAGTTGTAGCGGTCCTCCTCGGCCACGAACTGCGTCACGCCCAGGCTCTGCCCGCGCGGTAGGATGGAGACAAAGCTCACGCGGTCGGCCTCCGGCAGGGAGTGGGCTACCAGCGCGTGCCCCGCCTCGTGATAGGCGACGATGCGCTGCTCCGCTTCCGAGAGGACGATGGGACGCTGCGCCCCCAGGAGGATCCGTGACAGCGCTTCCTCGAAGCAGGCGCTGGTGATGCGCTCCAGGTCGCCGCGCGCAGCGCGCAGAGCCGCCTCGTTGACGAGATTGGCGAGGTCGGCGCCACTCATGCCCGTGGTGAGCCGGGCCAGCCGTTCCAGGCTCACGCTCCTGTCCAGGGGAGTGTGGCGCGTATGTACCTGGAGGATCGCCAGGCGGCCCGCCCTGTCCGGCAGCGAGACGCTGATATGGCGGTCAAAGCGGCCCGGGCGCAGCAGGGCAGGGTCCAGGATATCGGCGCGGTTGGTGGCCGCCAGCACGACGATGGTCTGCCGCGCCGCGAACCCGTCGAGTTCGACCAGCAGTTGGTTGAGCGTCTGGTCCCGCTCATCGCTACCGACCAGCCTGACGTTGCGTTTGCGGCCCACCGCGTCCAGCTCATCGATGAAGATGACGCAGGGGGTGTGCTCACGCGCCTTGTAGAACAAGTCGCGCACCCGCTTCGCCCCGACACCGACGTACATCTCGACGAACTCCGAGGCGCTCACGCTGAAAAACGGCACCCCTGCTTCACCGGCGACGGCCTTCGCGAGCAGGGTCTTGCCCGTGCCGGGAGGGCCCACCAGCAGAGCGCCTCGCGGGATGCGCGCTCCCAGCCGCTCGAAGCTTTCGGGAGCGCGTAGGAACCGCACGAGTTCCTGGACTTCCTGGCGCACCTCGTCGATTCCCGCCACGTCGGCGAAGGTGACAGGGGGCGGTTGCAGTTCTGGAGGTAACGGAGAAGAGGTACGCCCAGGGACCGTTTTGTCCCTTGCAGAGGTGTCATCGAGTGGTGCCTCTGGTGCCGGGGCGTTTCTCCTCTCGGGTTCAGCGTAGTTCCTGGTCGGGTTGAAGGACATGTAATCGCTCATGGCGCCGGGAGACCGAACGCGTCTGCCGGGGTTCAGGGCCCAGGGCAGCATCAGCAGCAGCACGAGGAAAGGGAGCAGCTTCCAGAACAGCGAGAACCATGGAGGCAGTTGCGCCGAGGACTGCGTTTTGATCACCACGTGCTTGCTGATGAGCAGGGGTATGAGAGCCACGTTGCCTATTTCAGGCAAGCGGGTAGAGACGAGTTGCGCCGGTTGAGGAAGATGGGCCGCTGCTGCTGTCCCCGTCCCCTGGTCGGGGACATCGCTGCCGGGGCTGTAATACCAGGCGTCGAAGGCCGTGACGGCCTGTTGCTGAGTCATCTTTGTTTGTGAAGCCGGTGTAGACCGATCCCCGGTGAGCGGCCGGGCCAGCGCGCCCACAATCTCCTGACCCGACAGGCTGACGACCAGGACATTCCCCGCCTTGACCTGCGCGAGGAACGCGGTGTAGTCAATGGCTGTTGTACCTCTCGGCGGCTGATTGAGATCGGGTGCCGATAGTCTGCTGCATATACCAAAAAGCAGCAGCAAGAGCGCGGTCAACAGGACACCTGTAAGTAACACTTGTTTCTGTCTTAAGAGTGTTTTTCGGCTCGGTAGTAATCTATGCTTTCTTTCCTTTTCTTTCTTCACGTCTGGTCTCCTCCCACCCTCTCCCGTATAGCTGTGTCCCGCGGGGAGAGAGTGCTTATGCGCTCCTGCACCTAATGGTTCGTAAGGATTTCAAGCCATTGTCAGAGAAGCAGTTCCAATCTTTACTCGTTACAATAGCGACAGAGAGTGAAAGAAAGCGTCGCTGGAACCGTAAAAAAGAGGCTTAGGATTGGGCCGATTGAAGGTCTTGCGGCGAGGGCTGGGACCTGCAAATAGCCAGGTCGGTCATTGCGCGGTCCCAGGCGTCTTGCAGCGTGCGTTTCTTTTCGGCGAGGCCGTCACCCTGTCGCTGCAGCACGAGGTAGGTCCAGGGATTCATCAGGTTCATGCCCTCCACTTCCAGGGCATGCAATTGATCGTCGATGGCCTGCAAGTCCTGCGTAATCTGCTGGATGATGGCTTCAATATGTTCGCATGGTGATTGAGACATCTGCTCTTCTTCTCCTCCTGGATGTATCTCGCCGGTCGATAGCCCCTCATGGCTTCGCCGACTGAAGGTGTGCGGCCCTTTCACGCTCACCTTGACGCTACAATTCGTCTGGGGACAGGCGAGCCGACTTCAATTGCGCGGCGGTGATGATCGCCTGGGAGACATTTATCCAACTGAAATTGGCGGCGCGCACATAAGCGCCGGTGAGGTTCGTTTCGTTCAGATCAGCAGCGACCAGGTCCGCCCCAACAAGATTCGCTCCGCTCAAATCGGCCCCGCTGAGATTGGCCTCGGCTAAGTTTGCCCCACTGAGATTAGCCCCTGCTAAATGAGCCCCGCTCAGATCGGCGTTGTTCAGATCGGCTTCGCTCAGGTCGGCCTCAGTGAGGTCGGCGTAAGCGAGGTCCATTCCGGCTAAGTTCGCCTCGGCCAGATCAGCCGCCTGAAGTTCGGGCCTCTGTTCGGGATTGTCCAGACCTCTGCTATGCCCTGTTTCAAAATGTCCAGTTGCTCCTGGTTTGCCATGGTGATTGCTCCTCCGGCCCGGAAAAACCCGGGTCTGCCCTCGATAGAACTGCTCGCCGCCCGGCGCTATCCGAGCCGGGATTTCGCGGTGCTCAGTTGTTCGTCAGTGATCAGTGCCTCGGTTAAGCTCGCATAGTTCAACACCGCTCCGCTCACGTTCGCGCCGAGTAAATTCGCTCCCGTCAGATCAGCGCCGGTGAGGTCGGCACCGGAGAGATTTGCGTCTCGCAGGTCGCTGAACGCCAGTTTTGCCTCGATCAGAGTGGCTCCCGAGAGCAGGACTAGTTCTCGTCCTGAGCGTAACGGTCGCGCGTGAGGAAGTGCGTTTGCCGGGGCGTAAAAAAGCCCGTGTTCGTTTCGATGGCGCAAAAACGAATGGCGTGGAAGCCTCTGCCGCTTTTTCACGCCTTCGGCCACGCCTGTAGCCACGCTTTACGCACAGAATCGAGGTAACGATACCTACGTTCCTTTGATCCGATACGGAGCGCGCCAGCCGTTGGCTCTACTCATTCCTTATAATTCAGGGCCAGGTTCTGGCCTTTCCTTTGGAAAGAAACAAGAAAGCGAGTTGTACATGTTGAATAGATCGCAACGAACAGGCCCCCTTTTCAAGAGCCTCTCCAGGAGACTCAATCGGCTGTCTCTCTGGCGCCTCGCGCGCAGGATTACCCTCGGCATAGTGACGGCGCAGGTTCTGACTGTCGCCGTTCTGCTGGGCATTGCCGCATTGGGGAGACGGCGCAAGCACGACACGAGCTTTCCCCATGAACGCTTCGAGAAAGTGCAGGTGGGCGAGAACTTCCTCCAATTGTATTCCTACGGGCGCGATCTGTACGATGCGATGCTGGAGGCCATCGATGGGGCGCAAGAGTGTATCTATCTAGAAACCTACATCTGGAAAGATGATGCTGTTGGCCGGGAATTTCAAGCGCATCTGGAGCGAAAAGCGGCAGAAGGCGTGGCAGTTTACGTCATTTTCGATCGGTTCGGCAATCTCGTGGTGCCACGCAGCTTCAAAGCGTCTTTTGCCCCACCAGTGCATGTGCTCGAATACAGCGCTCTGCACCGTCCGTGGCACTGGCTTGATCCACGCCGCTTCGCGCTGGACCACCGCAAGCTGCTCATCGTCGATGGCGCAATGAGCTTTATCGGGGGCTACAATATTGGCTCGGTCTACGCGACACAGTGGCGCGATACCCACCTGGGCCTGCGCGGCGCGGCGGCAGCGGAACTGGCGCGCTCCTTCATCGCCTTCTGGAACCGCTTCTGCCCGGTGCCTGAGCGCATCACCCAGCGCTATCACGCGCCCGTGGACTCGCGCCTGACCGTCAGCCAGAACGAGGCCATGCGCCTGTCTTTTCCGATCCGCGACCTGCATATCGCCGCCATCGACCGGGCGGAGCAGTTCATCCTGCTCACGACCGCCTACTTCGTGCCCGACCGCATGCTCCGTGACGCTCTGAAGGCGGCTGCCGGGCGTGGCGTCGATGTGCGCGTGCTGGTGCCGTGGGTCTCCAATCACGTGCTGGCGGACTGGATTTCTCATAGTTACTTCACCGATCTGCTGCGAGGCGGCGTGCGCATCTTTGGCTACCGCTACACCATGCTGCACGCAAAGACCTGCACCATCGATGGGCAGTGGTCGACGGTCGGCACATGCAACCTCGACCGGCTGAGCCTGGTCGGCAACTATGAAATCAATGTCGGGATCTACAGCCCGCAGTTCGCCGGGCAGATGTCGGCGCTCTTCGCCGAAGATACCAGCGAGGTGTTCGAACTGACCAGAGAGCAATGGCAGAGCCGTCCGTGGTATAACAAAGTGAGTGAGCGTATCCTGGCTCCCCTGCGCCTGCTGGTGTGAGGGAGGAGTGGCTCTCACCCGGGACTACTCTCGCCGGACTACGAAGATCGTACTGATGAAGAACGCCAAGACAACCAACCAGCAGGTGGAGTCATCCGAATGGGCTCCGCTGCGCATCGCGGCTTTCCGCGCTATCTGGTTCGCCTCGCCTTTCGGCCAACATCGGGACGTGGTTCCAGAACATGGGAGGCGTCTTGCTCATGATGCATTTCACCACCTCGCCCGTCCTGATCGCGCTGATGCAGACGGCCACCATGCTGCCCGTGTTCCTGGTGGGACTGCTCGCCGGGACGCTGGCCGATATCGTGAACCGCCGCCCCCTGCTGCTCGCCACCGAGGGGCTGATGAACGCGCCCCTGCTGCTCGGCTTCACCTTCGTAATCGGTTTGGGGGCCGTACTGGGGAACCCAGCCTGGCAGGCGGTCAACACCGAACTGGTCCCGCCCGACGAGCTGCCCGCGGCCGTGACCCTGAGCAGCGTCTCCTACAACCTGGCACGCGCGGTCGGCCCGGCCCTGGCCGGCCTGCTCGTTGCGGTGGCAGGACCGGCGGCCGTCCTCCTCCTCAACGCCCTCGCCTATCTGTACGTGGTCGTGGTGCTCTTGCGCCGGCACCCGGCTCCTCACCGGGCGGTGCTGCCCGCTGAGCGGCTGGTCGGCGCGCTGAGGGTGGCGAAACGTGCCTGGGTCTGGCGCGCAATCACCTCAGCGAGAGTTGTTTTGCCGCTGCCCGGCGGTCCCCAGAGAATCATCGATGGAATATGGTCTTCCTCGATGCTGCGGCGGAGTATGCGTCCAGGTCCGAGGATGTGATCCTGCCCCAGTATCTCGTCGAGTGTGCGCGGTCGCATGCGCGCTGCTAATGGCTCTCCCGCATGCGTTGATGATGTAGTGGATGATGGTGTTTGTTTTTTGGTAGATGGGGGCATGTCCGACCCGAAAAGCGATGATTGATCTGGCATTGTTTTAGCTCATTATTATATAGAGTACATTAGTATCAGATACATAGGATATCATGTTTCATGGGGGTATTGCCAATTAGCAGCGGTGAGATGAGCTTATAAGCCCTCGACAGGCTATTTCTGATATGCTACACTGGCATTAGAAATAAGTAGATAGGGGTAATTGTAAGGAGGTTTCGTATGTTCCAGGATATTCTACGAGAATCGTGGGTATATCGGGAGATCGTTGAGGAGGGATTGGAAAAAGGACGAGAGGAGGGACGTGAAGAGGGAAGGATACAAGAGCAGCAAGATATGCTCATCAGACTTGTTCAAGTACGTTTTCCAGAACTTCTTGGTTTGGCAAAGCAACAAAGCAGTGGAGTCATGAAGCCAGGAATTTTGTCTTCTGTGAACTTAAATTTAGCAACTGCTCAAACTATTGAGGAAGCCAGAAAGCTTCTTCTTAATATAAGTAAGGATGAAACGAAACACTGAGTAGATGAGAATGTATCAAAAATATATTCTCATCTACTTACCCTTTTGAGCAAGAGCTCCTCAACCTCGATGCTACAACAGCCTGATTAAAGCCTTTCCTGCCAAGGAACGTAGCAAATCATCACCGATAATGACTTCGCCAGAAAGCGGTAGGCGCGGCGCTTGCGCTACCAGGTCGGTTATGGTGCTGCCAAGTACGATTACTCTACCCAGATGCAGTATTCTCCCAAAGAACGGAATAGAAATCACCTCTGACATTGTATTAGAGCGTAGGGACGCGATTCATCGCGTCCTGGTATGGGTGCGATGGATGGTGCCATGCGCTTTTAAGTTTTTGTTTATTGGACTCAGAAGAGAGGGAAGAACTACATGACGTTTCAACTTCCAGACACGGCGTCACCTTTTGGTGAGCAGGTGGCTCGCCGGCTGCGCGATGAAAGGTTAATCTGGCTCACGACGGTTGATGCGAAAGGAATGCCACAACCGACCCCTGTCTGGTTTCTGTGGGATGAAGCCACATCGACTTTTCTAATTTACAGCCTGGCAGGTGCTAAACGCCTGGAACATTTACAGCAGAATCCCAACGTTGCCCTCAATTTTGACGGCAATGGGTCAGGCGGGAATATCATTGTCTTCACCGGCCAGGCGCGGATCAGTTCCGATGATCCCCTTGCGGATAAGGTGCCTGCTTACGTGGAAAAATACCGTGATTTCATCACTCGTAGCTTTTCTACACCTGAAAATTTTGCTTCGAGGTATTCGGTGGCCCTGCGCGTCTATCCCATGGCAGTTCGCGGCCATTGAAAGCCAGTTTCGCTCGATATCTTTAAAAGCCTTGTAAGCGCGAGAACCGCTACAAGGCTTTCTTTGTGAGAGCCAGTACCTCGAAAGGTACCAGCTTTTCATCATGACACAACATTTACACTATAGTAGCCAACTCCAACCAGTCCACAAAGCGAATTGGCAAATAGACATAACCATTCAGGCAATGAATGTAACTGCTCCAGCCAATAAATCCAGCAACGAAAAAGTGAGAATCGGTACGTCTATCTGCTAGTTCATATCCATCGATAGACAGAAGTAGCATATAGTCTGGGAAGAGAAACGTTCACTTCTCCCCAAGCATCGGAGAAAAGAGTTGAAAATTTCTGTATCACCAACGCAGAGTCAAGTCCGGTCGTACGTCCTTTTGAGAAGAGGCATTGGTATTATCGGCGTGGCGTTACCTTTCATGCTCATCATCGGAAAGATTATATTGGAAAGCCCCGGAATTTCAGCCTCCATCAGCGCCTACTATTATAGCGTGATGCGAGACGTTTTTGTTGGCAGCTTATGGGTTATTGGCATTTTCCTGATCTGCTATCGTTACGCCTTTCTGGACGACATTGTTAGCACTCTTGCAGGGATTTGCGCGATTGGTGTCTCCCTGTTTCCAACACCTCCGGATATGGGTGCCACTCAACAACAGACGACAATTGGGTTAGCGCACGCTTCGTTTGCTAGCTGCTTTTTCCTGGTACTCGCTTTGATGTCGATCATTCTTTTTCAGAAAACGGATCAGGTGGAGCCAGCGCATAGAAAGCAACAGAGAAATACGGTCTACTTGATCTGTGGTATCGTTATTCTCGCATGTCTTGTGCTTGCTGCCCTTCTTCTTTTTGTCCCATACCTGCATGACGCCTCGTGGCTACAACCGCTTCATCCGATCTTCTTTCTTGAAGCTTTCGCGATCCTGGCGTTTGGTTTCGCCTGGTTTGTCAAAGGAGACACGTTCATCTTGAAAGATGCATAATGGAAGTATCGCAACGAGCAACAGTCGTGAGACCATTCCAACTCGATCAGCCTGGGGCTTCTTGCTCTTCTTTCCTTGTCGGCTGCGCGCTTCGAACTTACGCCAGGAGTACTTAGGGTAAAGTAGTTCTTCATCCCTGTAAGAGCCAAGTTATGGTAGTTCCAACACTATGATGATGTGCCTGAGAAAGCGTTCTGGATGGCGGGGGATATTGAGCAGGCGCTGGCCAGACATAAGGCGAAAGCATAGCTCTTGTGGGGGTGCGCTGATCGACTTCCTGTAGCCATCGAATGGTGGAATACGTGGCAACAGCGTATGTGGCGTAGGGACAAGGAGAGGCGGTGAGGAAGGGTGGGGGCCTTGTGCTTGTCCTCGTCCTGGTGGGATAACGATTACGCGGTGGGATAACGATTACGC
>VBFM01000284.1:11157-12087 GCA_005882595.1 Chloroflexota bacterium | reverse complement strand
TACGACCTGACCGATCCGGAGAGCATTCCTAACCTGTTCTTGAAGCATCTGACCATCGTCGGGATCACTATGTTGATTTCGCTCATCATCGCCATTCCCGTGGGGATACTGCTAGCTCGCTATCGCCGACTCTACCTTCCGGTGGTTAGCATTACAGGCGTGTTGTACACCATCCCTAGCATTGCAGCATTCGCTCTCCTTATCCCCTTTACTGGATTGTCACCGGCAACCGCTATCATCCCTCTGGTCATCTACAACCAGCTCGTGTTGATCCGTAACACCACGGCAGCCATAAATGGCATTGATCCCTTGCTTATTGAAGTGGGCCGGGCGATGGGTATGAAACCGCGGCAGGTACTTTTTCGCGTTACCCTCCCACTGGCGCTGCCTGTCATTGTCGCAGGTATCCGCATTGCAACAGTGACAACGGTGGGCATAGCAGCCCTGGCTGCACTGGTAGGACAGAGCGACCTGGGAGATCTGATTTTCCAGAATATTGCGAGTGGTGATTTCGATACAGTTGTTGGTGGTGCTATATTAATAGCCTTGCTCGCCATTACTGCTGATCTTCTGTTGTTAGCCTTGCAGGTAGGACTAAACCGGGGACGTAGCGCACTGTCCGTGGCATAGAAGGGAGGATCCGCACAAGATGCAATATCTCAACTTTATCCTGAACCCCAAGAACGACTTCCTGGGACAGACCGGCGAGTATCTCAGAATCTGCGGCGTTTCTATTGCCGTGGCAATAGTCATCGGAGTTGTGCTGGGGGCACTGGTTTCACGCAATGCCATTCTGGCTTTTCTTGCAGTAAACCTGAGCGGCCTGATGCGTGCAATTCCCATCATTGCGATCTTGTTAGTGTTTGTCCCATTTCTTGGCCTCGGCTTTGAACCCACTGTTATAGCTTTGATTGTGCTGGGTATCCCGCC
>VBFM01000284.1:10658-11138 GCA_005882595.1 Chloroflexota bacterium | reverse complement strand
GCAGCTAAGGGGATGGGGATGACGACCTGGCAGGTCGCTACGCGCATACAAGCCCCACTTGTCACTCCGCTTGTCGCGGCCGGGATACGTACCTCGGCGGTGCAGATCATCGCGACCGCGACTCTGGCCGCCTTTATCGGCGCCGGGGGCTATGGGGACTACATTGTAGACGGACTTACCGTCTTTAATTATACGGAACTCATCGTCGGAGCAATCTCTGTAGCTATTCTGGCAATACTTGTAGAAGTGTTTATGAGTTGGTTGCAGCGTGCCTTGACTCCTGAAGGCCTTAGAGTGCAGGAGCAGGCAGCAACAGCCAAAGCATGACATAATCTGTGCAGTATCGTATACTGCACACATTTTTTAGTTCATATAGTTCAAGGAGAAAGAAATGACTCTTCTCACGCGCTCATTACGAGCGAAGTCTCTAGTACTGCTCGCTCTGGTTACTATGCTTATCCTGGCAGCATGTGGTTCATC
>VBFM01000284.1:9994-10631 GCA_005882595.1 Chloroflexota bacterium | reverse complement strand
CCCGAAGCCCAGCTACTTGGTGAGATGTACGTTTTACTGCTTCGAAAGGCTGGCTTCACAGTTAATTCAAAATTAGCTCTGGGGCAGACAACTACCGTGTTCGCTGCGCTTAAGGGCGGGTCGATTGATCTCTACCCAGAGTTTACTGCAACAGGGTTGAATCTACTAGGCGCTAAGTCAACTTTCGATCCGGCAAAGGATTATCAAACTGTCAAAAACGGCTTCGAGCAACAGTACCATATTACCTGGCTCGATTACGCACCTTTGAATGATGGTTACGCCCTTTGTACGTCACAGGCTGAGTCTCAGAAGCTCGGTGCCACCAGCCTCTCGCAACTGGCTCCAAAGGTACCGCAGTTAACCCTGGCAACTCAGAGTGATGGTGTCACCTTCTTCGATGATTTAAAGGCAACTTACGGATTTGATACAAGTACCTTCAAAGCGGTGAAGAAGGTTGACTATTCAATCGGTTTCGCTGCTGTGAAGAGCGGGGCAGCCCAGGTAACCGAGTGCTACACTACCGATGGATCGGTCACGACACAACAGTTCATCTTCCTGAATGATGATAAGCATGGGTTTCCAGAATTCCACCCTGCACCTATTGTGCGAGACTCTGTGTTAAAGAGCGATCCTGGCA
>VBFM01000284.1:0-9959 GCA_005882595.1 Chloroflexota bacterium | reverse complement strand
AAAAAGCCAGCGGCATGTCTGTTAGCGAGGCAGTCAAAGAGGTCGCAACCAGCTTCTTGCAGAGTAAAGGATTGTTGTAGTTAGTTTAGACCTGGAGTGTGAGAGCCCCCCAGGCTCTCCTGCCTGTTCCCAGACAGGGTGCCCGCAAGAGGCTCCGCTGCGTTCATACCTGGAGGTATATGTAACGCAGGAGCGCTTCTTGCGGACACCAGAGTCCTTGCTCTTCTTTACCCCTTCGCTGCAGCTCCAACCAATGCAGCCTCCATCGAACGCGCATCGTGGCCGCGTAGATGCTCACGAATGGCCAGTGCTGCCGCCGCCCCCTCGCCTGCAGCACTCACCAGTTGCTTGGTGCTTCCCGAACGCACATCGCCTGCAGCAAAGATGCCCTCCGTACTGGTCTGGAAATCGATACCCGTCATGATAAAGCCCTGGGCATCCAGCTTCGCAATACCTTTGAAATGTTTGCTGTTTGGTGAGAGGCCAATGAAGACGAAAACGCCTCGGACATGGAGTTCTTGTATCTCTCCCGTCTGTGTGTTTTTGGTAACAACCGTTGTCAGGTGGTTGTTTTCTCCTTTGAATTCGACGACCTTTGTATGGAAGCGCACCTCAATCTGTGGTGAGGTCATGGCCTTGTCAACAGCGATTTTGTTAGCGGTAAGTACGGAGCCACGTGCCAGAATGGTCACCTTCGGACTAAAGCGCGTCAGAAATGCCGCTTCTTCAACAGCGCTGTTGCCGCCACCAATCACAGCAACTTCCTGACCTTTATAGAAAGGGCCATCACAGGTTGCGCAGAAATGCACACCTGCGCCAATATACGCGTCTTCCCCTGGCACACCAAGCCGCTGGTAGGTTGAGCCGCTTGCAATCAAGACAGCATTGCTCCGATACTTGTTTCCCGCTTCGGTCTCAACAAAATGGGCATCCAGGTCATTGCCAACTTTGACCACGTTCTGTGCCGATAGCAATTCAACACCATACCGGCTGGCCTGTTTGATGATACGCTCCGCAAACTCCCCACCCGTCACCCCTTCAGGGAAACCGGGGTAGTTATCCAGGCGCTCGGTAATACCGGCCTGTCCGCCAAGACTACTACGCTCGATGACCAGGACATCATAACCATCCCGAGCTGCATAGATGGCAGCAGTCAGCCCGGTAGGGCCTCCACCCACGACGATGAGATCATAAAAATCGCACTTTGCGTTGGTCTGCAAGCCCAGCTTAGCCGCGAGTTCCGCGTTTGATGGCTCAATGAGCGCTGAACTGTCCTCAAAGACTATAGTTGGGATTGTAAGGCCGCCCTTTTGAAGCTCCTTGACAAAGGCCTGTCCCTCCATATTCTCTTCGATGTTAACGAACTCGTAGTGGACGCGCTGCTCCCCCAAAAATCTCTTGCTGCGCTTACAATCACTGCACCAATCGGTACCGTAGAGTTTGATATTGGTATGAGACATATTAAGCCGCTCCCTTTCACTGTAATAAAGTTGTTCTACCGCTGTTTAACACTACTACATCGTTATTTCATCCTGCAAAAGTATTACACTTGTATTCTGCTGAATTACCTCGCTTTTCCCTCCAATGTCAGTCTATACAAGTGTTTTAATTCTCCCCAAATGCCCAGCATCAAAGCTATACCCAGGCCCGCCATTACGACGTCATAGACGAATTCATAATAGATATGCCAATCCCGCGTGTTATTGAAAAAGTAACCGGTCAAAGAGATGCAAACAAAATACCAGGCTAAACCAACCGCCAGCCCTTTAGCATTCGGCCTACCATGTGTCCACAACGGAACAAACAATACTGCTATCCAGGGCAATAGTGCAGGAGCGTACCAGGGAAAGACATGAGCGGAAATGGCCAGAAACGTGCCAATGAGCAGCATTGTTCCAGCTTCCATACTTATGCCTTTGAACAGGCGCAACAGCAAGACAGCCAGGGACATGCCACACACCACGATACCATCAACAATGTGCTGCTGCATAATAGTGGTTGCTAACTTATAGCCGTGATCCTGGCTGATCGAGTATGTCACCAGTTGAATTATCCCCGCATTCCCCCCTTGTTCACCCGAGTAGGTAGAGAAATATCCTAAAACCTGTCCATGCCCCAGGATGAAATAGGGAATATAGCCGAGGATGATGGTGGCAAGGCAGGTAGCAAGCAGCCCCCAGTCCCGGCGTCGCATGATTGCCACCAACAGGAGAATGGGGTAGATTTTTGTGAGGGTGGCTATCCCAATCAAAAACCCTGTTACCACACGTGAGCCGCGCCTGGTACTGGTTGCACACAGGACAGAGAGGACAGTGAACGCTACCGGGAGGGCATCGACATGACCTTGAAGAGCAATTTCGACGATTGGCAGCGGGCACCAGGCATAGATAACGATGCGCCGGGGATCAAGTCCCTTGCCCACAAGGAGCAATACCAACGCCCCGCAAGTCAGCATATCAAAACCAATAAATATCCCCTTGAGAAAATACAGGTTGCTCGGCGCGAGTAAATAGCTCAAGAGGTAGACAGCTTGCGCTCCTGGTGGATAAATCGTGGGCGAATCGCGATAACGACTATTAGCATAGATAACCTGGTCCTGTAGTGATGAGAATACCCTGTCATCTGGCGCGTAGACATAGGGACTGTAACCGTGCAGAGTGACACGAGCATCCCATAAATAGCGCCATGAATCATGTGACAACCCGGGAGGTAAATGCAACAGCATGGCGCGAAAGATTAGCGCTCCCACGAGAATGATGCTCAATTCTATCCAGCGCCAACGATTGGAGACTGGTCGCGTTGCCAGAATAAGAGCACAGGCTGCAAAATAGGGAAGAAAGCATAGTATCCAGATACGCAAAAATGGCGTGATTTCAGCATCAGGCTGCGGGGCTACTGTAATCAGCGCTCCATACAGAGCAATCGAAAGCAGCAATAGCAGAAATAATGCCAGCGAGCGCCACCACGGGTACCTTCCCGCATGCTCAGTTTCCGGCACCAATGGTAGACGAGATGCTTGCATTGCGGCCATATCTATCGTTTTTGCCTTTCCAAGGGAACTTCACGTTCTGTGATCTTTACACGAACAGGAATAGAGTTCTTTTTCAATACGTTATGCTATGCAAATAGGAGTCTTCTCTTACGTGTTCACCCAGTGTACATACTTCTCAACAACAAAGCAAAGGAGCAACTGAACCAATGGGTGCATCATCAACAAAAGACCAGCATGCCACCGCGGCGCTGGAGGGGAGAGCTAGCGCTGCTCCCGTCACCCTCGGTGAACGCAGTTTGCTGGCGCTTGCCATTTTCCGTATTTTCGTTGGCTATCTCTGGTTCCAGCAACTTTTCTGGAAGCTGCCCCCCGACTTCGCCGGACTCTACCATTTTGTTATTCGCGAAACACACTTCGCCTTTATCCCCGGATACAGTTACCTCCTGCAACATACATTCCTGGCAGGTTGTACATCCCCTAATAGCCCGGCAGGTTGTACGTTTTACACTCCTATGGCAGCCATGATCTGGACAGCCGAGTTTCTAGTGAGTATTGGCCTTATGTTTGGTCTCTTTTCACGCCTGGCAGGACTTCTATCCACACTTCTGGCTCTCCAATTATACATTGGCCTCTCCACTAGTGAATGGTACTGGACCTACGGTATGCTGGTCTTGCTCGGCTTTGCCCTTGCCACAGTGCCAACAGGACGCCGCCTGGGAGTTGATCAGTGGCTGGCACCCCGCTTACAAGCGGCAGCAAGCCATAACCGTCTCGCACGCTGGTTGAGCTGGTTCGTATAGCAGAGGGGAGAAGAGAGGAGAAACATCCTATGAGCAATATACTTCGAGGTCTTTTCTCAGGACTTACCGCGGGGGTAATACTGGCACTGCTCTACTTCGTCGACTATGGACCTGGCAACGATCTTCATGGTGTAGCACGCTGGTTTGCACTTGATAATCAAGATACAGGAAGATTGATCGGCTTCATACTGCTCATTGTATTGGGAGCGTTATTTGGCCTCATCTTCGGTGCGCTACAACGTAGCAGGGAAATTACAATTGGTCGCGCTATTGCCACAGGCCTGGCTTTAGGGGTAGCCTGGTGGTTTATCTTCGCTTTTCTTGTGGCCATTGTCGTAGGGCACATGTCCCTGGCTCGGTTCAACCTGGGTTCATTTTTATATCCCTTTACTCTTTGCCTGGTCTATGGCCTCTTATTAGGGACGCTATATTTCCAGAGTACTGTAAGAAGAGCCATAAAAGCGGTTTGAAAGTCCTAAAAAGTAGCTATTCAGATCACACTCTTCTTTACTCCTAACGACTAAGGCTCTTTGGGAACCTTTTTATTCACCTAATCGTGTGAATTGTATAGGAGTAGTAGCCCGGCATTTGAATGAAAGAGTTGAGAAAGGAGTTCATTTATGCCAAGGAAAAAGAAAGAAAAGCCCCTGAGCGGAGTAGGCGAAAAAGAAGAAAGAATGTATGAGCATATAAAAGACTCAGCGAAGAAAAGCGGTCGTTACGGTAACCGGGCCGAGGAGGTTGCTGCTCGTACGGTGATGAAGCACCACAAAGAAGAGGGACACAAAACGGACCAATAGTAACCCTTGCGCCTTCTGTGCTATAGTTTGTATAATAACTATCGTTTGGATAGCTACTGAGTTTAAAGCTTGCTAGCAAACGTTAAATACAACGAATAGCATAAGGAGCTTACAGATGCGCTTGGGTTTACAAGTCCCTAATTTCACCTGGCCCACCGGACAGAGCCAGCTCGGACATACTTTTGGACAGATTGCAGAGCGAGCTGACAAAGCCGGGCTCTACAGCATGTGGGTCATGGATCACTTCTTTCAGATTCCCAACGTAGGGCCTGTTACGAACGAAATGCTTGAAGGCTGGAGCGCTCTCGCCTTCGCGGCCGGCCGCACAAATCGCATCAGGCTTGGCACAATGGTCACGGGAGTAACTTATCGTTATCCAGGTATCCTGGTGAAGACAGCAACTACTCTAGATGTTCTCTCAGAAGGACGGGCATATCTCGGCATTGGAGCAGCCTGGAACGAGGAAGAGCACACCGGCTTAGGAGTGCCATTCCCATCGACGGCGGAAAGATTTGAACGCTTAGAAGAGACGCTCCAGATTGCATTGCAAATGTGGGCAGGTGATGAAAAGCCCTATAATGGCAAATATTATCACCTCGCCCGGCTGCTCAATTCTCCTCCGGCCGTCCAAAAACCTCATCCCCCCATCCTTATTGGCGGCAGCGGTGAGCGCAAGACGCTCAGACTTGTTGCCCAGTACGCCAATGCCTGCAATCTCTTTGCACGTATGGGTAAAGACGTCCTGCAGCACAAACTGGACGTCTTGCGTGAGCATTGCCAGGCAGTTGGTCGTCCCTACGAGCAGATTGAGAAGACAACACTTGACGTTCTCAGGTTCAGTCGCGATGGTCGCGACAGTGGAATATAGAAGCGCGTTCCATCAAAGGCATAACAGACAGGTATAACATGGGGGTTTCCGTCCGCGTCAGCGGTGGCAAGCCGCGCAACGCGTTGCGTACGTACAAATGTCGCTTCGGCTTCCGTTAATGTTGGGCGCTTTACCATCTTAATCCTTCAGGTGTACCTGGCAGCCATCGTGGCTGCCAGGGACACCGGAGGCATTAAAATGGTAAAGCGCGCAACATTAACGGAAGCCGAAGCGGAATTTGTACGTACACAACGCGTTGCGCGGCTTGCCACGGCTGACGCAGACGGAAACCCGCATGTTATACCTGTCTGTTATGCCTTTGATGGAACGCGCTTCTATATTCCACTGGACGAGAAGCCCAAGCGCGTTGCCGCGAGTAAGTTGCGGCGCGTACGCAACATCGAGGCGCGGTCTGAAGTCGCGCTGGTCATTGATCAATATGACGATGATTGGTCGCGCCTGGGCTATGTCCTGGTACAAGGGCGGGCAGAACTGCTTGCACCGGAAGATGCAACCCATGCCCATGCTGTGGAACTATTGCGCGAACGCTACAGCCAGTACAGGACAATGGCACTGGAAAAATATCCCGTGATTGTCATCACGCCAGATCACGTCACATCATGGGGACCAGCTATTACGAACCTCAACGGAGAGAACTAGAGCAGAGCGACTAAAAGATATCAGTGACCTGCCTCATTCCACATTATCACCTCTGCTTAAAATCTCAAACACGGTCCCATCAGGTGCTCTGAAATGATTCCAACTCGTGCTGCCTGAACGCTGGATAGGGCCAATGAACTTTATCCCTGCCGCCTCCATTGCTGCCCGTGCTTCATCTACATCGTCCAGGCATTTGAATCGTCCAGGGATTCGCAAAGGAGGCTTCGTTTGTCTGTACAGTCGCTTGCAATATGTTGTACAGCTCTGTGTTTTCTTCAATCAACCGAGGTAGGCCATAAGCCTGGACTACCGAGTAGTTCCAGGTAGGTACGCTCAGTTCAACTTCATCCCCATACCAGGAAGGTGAAACGTAGGCATGCGGCCCCTGGAAAATGACCAGCGCCTCCTTCGTCTCATCAAAGGTGCGCCACTGTGGATTGGCGCGTGCCATATGCCCTCTCAAAATTCCGTAAGGCCCACGTTCAGCGTCCAGCAAAAACGGGAAGAGGTTCGCCAGGGGTGTACCATCTTGCTGAGTGACCAGGGTAGCAAAGCTATATTCCCGCATGAATGCATGCAGCACAGCAATATCATCTTCACGAAAGGCTTTTGGGATATACATGGTTCACCTCTAACTATTCACTCTACCTCCAGCAGCACATCCCCATCATCAACAAAATCACCTTCATTCACTTTAATCGCCTTCACTGTCCCGTTTACCGTAGACTGTACAGGGATCTGCATTTTCATGGATTCCAGCATTACCACATCCTGGTCAACTGAAATCTTCTCTCCTGGCTTAACTAAAAATTCTAAGATCACGCCTGCCATGTTGGATACCACACGTTTCATATTCGCGAAAAATACCGCCTTTCTTGATCTTTTCCACGCCCGCTTGACTTCCCTGCTTCGGCCTCGCAGTGCATTTCACCCGTTTTTGCTGTTCGCAGATGTTCAGGTATTTTCATCCGCTTTCAATGGCTTTACAACCAGTTTTACTGTCAATTTCGGGCTGTCTACACTGCATCTCAGCGCGCTTCTTGAGGGAAAGTATAACATTTACTTAAGAGCGCACAGGCTTGGTCCCCCAGACGCTGAGGTAGAACCATAGTCCACGGTACTCAGGCTCCTGCGTCTCCGCTGCTATTTGCTCGTAGAGGCGGTCAAATTCCTCCCTGGTAGTCACTCCCATTTTCAGCAGGAAGGGGAGAAGCAGCGGGTATGTTATCATGGTATTTTGATACATGGTTTCATGCGCCTCAGTTCCATAGGAGTAGTCCAGAGCATAGGCCTGGTGTTGAATGTTGCCGAGGCCGGCTTCGCGCAGGAACTGACTGAGTCTCAGCGTGGTACCGAACCGCTTGCCATCGGGCGAAAAGGATTTGCCAGCCAGCCACATGGCACGTATCACCATGTCAGCGAATTGTTCGGTTGCCTTGCCATTGCTGAATGACCACTCGCCATCGGTGAGACGAATGACGCCTCCTGGTAGTGTGATGCGCACGCATTCCTGGAGCAGGCGTGGCCAGGCATCTTTGGGCATAAAAGGGGAGATGAAGCGGGTATTGACGAAATCGAAGGCTTCCTGGGGAAAAGCGAGCGGCTTGAGGACGTCCATTACCTGGAAGCTGGCATTGTCTAGACCCAGCATTCTGGCCTGAGCCTGCGCATAACGGATCATCTTCTCAGAGATGTCCACGCCTACAACATCGATGTGCGGATAGGCCCGAGCCACGTCAAGCGCCCAGCCTCCAGGCCCACAAGCGAGATCGAGGACAGTGTAAATGTGGGAGAGATCGAGGGAGGCCGGGAAGACCCCACCCATCTCTTTGGTAATTATGCGGTCCTGCAGGAGTAGCCGGCTAGTTTCCGCAGCCTCCTCAGGATTGATAAAATAGGTACTTGGATTTTCTAAGGGATTCGAGGGTGTTGGCATAGCACATTGCTCCTCCACTGTTATCGTTCACTCGATAGATCTAACAACTCGGCTTCTATCTGTTGCAAAACAAGCACCTCTGCCTGAGCTTCAGAGAGGTAATACTCATGCTCACGCCTCAGGCTGACCACCCGGTCATGAAAGCGAGCAATGGATGTGTGCTCTTGCTGCTTAGACAGCACGGGCATTTCATGTAAGGCAATTTTACGCAACTCGTGGAACTCGTCGTCGCAAAATGCGAGAGCCAGTGTGCTGGCGTAGACTTCAATAAAGGACAGGCGTGCAGAGGTAAAGTAGTCCGGCTGGGTGCTGGAGACTAACAGGCATCCTGCGAGCTTCCCTTCGCGTTGGAATGGCCAGGCCACGGCACTTTTCTCATGAATGCTCAGCTTGAGAGGAAGCAGACCCTGCTTTTGTTCCAGATCCTGAACAACCCCTGGCTCCCCACGTCCAACTGTCCAGCCGCATAGCGATTCTGCTCCCAGGAACAAGAGTCGCCTCCCGATACCTCTGTCCCAGGGAGCAGTTCCTGCGCCCATCCGTTCACACAGGCTGCGTACTGGCTTTCCTAAGGCAGGAGGAACGCATTGGACCACGGTGATCTCCATGCCCATGAGATCGGGATCGAGCTGCTCAATGGCCTGCTGCAAAATCAGGGTGCGGATCGACCAGGCACGAAAGGGGCCACTGGCGGTGGCATAGGAAGCCAGGATGCGACTGAGGAACTCGGCAGGTACCTCGGGTCTCAAATGATCAAGAGGCGGTAAAGGGAGAGGAGGCACATCCGGGATAAGTTCGGCCTGGATCAAGTCAGAGAAGAGTTGTTGGTAGGCGGGAAAGACCTCGGGGAGCCTCTTGAGATTCTGTATGCGTGGCTCCGACTCACCGGTGACCCAGCGTGTCACAGTGTAGGGAGTTACACCGAGGGCCTCGGCAACACGTTGGCGTTCGCCTGGGCCCTCCGTCAACATTTCCAGGAGTTCTCTCCAAGATTGCGGTGAATTAGATAGTGATTGGTTTTGCCTATTCATAGACGCCTCGATTTGACAGTTTCCCCACAAGTATAACACAGCAATGTGCTTTTGTCGAGTCATGTTCACACATAAATGTGTGGCAATCCAAACAAAATGTGATATATTTCCTCAATTTCAAAAAAATGTTGGAGGTTTGTGAAACTATGTGCCACAGTACTTCGTGAAAAACTCATATATGTGAGAAGCAGGAGGCATAACAGCCATAGTTGGAGCCCACTTGTGAGCCCACATGGTAGACTTTTCGAGATGTAGAGAGGGTATAGAACATACCAAAATCCCTCAATCTACTCCCGAAAAAGACAAGGGAACGTGATGCTAATGTTTACACTATTCTCACCTGATGGTATATATGGAACGGGGAAGCAGGTATTCGCTTCTTCAAGGCATGTCCTGGTGGTTGAGGACAATGTAGCCATTGCCGATGGTTGAGGACAATGTAGCAATTGCCGATATAATCTGCCAGACGCTTAAGCTGGCCGGATATCGAGCCAGGGCTCATGCTGGAGGAGAGGCATGGATAGACAACGCCATGAAGTCTGACGATCCTCCTGCGCTGGTGCTGCTTGATCTCGATAACCCGGAAACGAATGGAGCAGCCTTCTTACATCACCTGCGAGTGGAGTGGAGTACTGCACCACCAATTATCGTGCTAACGACGAGCAAGGAGATACACGATGAGTTGGCGGGAGAGAGGGTAGTACAGAAGCCTTTCCATGTCCGCGATCTGCTGGCCGAAATCCACAAGGTGCTACCATAACTCTGTGGATACTTTTTTTAATGAACAACTCTCTCTAGTGTATAAAAAGGGGAGATTTTCGGAGGATTACCTGCCCCCCGGGCAGGGTTCCCTCCGCGCCCCCGGCAAGAGG
>VBFM01000283.1:0-5393 GCA_005882595.1 Chloroflexota bacterium | reverse complement strand
AAGCCCGCCGACTATGTCACGTTGCCTCAGATAGAAAGCATCGTGCCGGCTCAGGTGATCCAAGAGGTGCTCACCGAGTGTGAGGCTTGGGAGCAGCGTGAGAACAAACTGAATATGCAAGCCATGATCTACTTGATCATCGCCCTGGGGCTCTATCCCGACTGCAGCACGCGCGAAGTGTATCGCCGTCTGCTGGAAGGACTGCCCGAGATCCTGAGTCTGCAGGAGGAGGTGCCGACGGCCGGTGCCTTCTGTCAACGGCGCCAGCAATTGGGGGTGACGCCCCTGCGCACGCTCTTTACGCGCCTGGCTCATCCTGTGGCCCTGCCCCAGACGCGTGCGGCTTTTCGCTTTGGCCTGCGTCTGCTGGCCGTCGATGGCTTCATGGAGAACCTGCCCGATACGGATGCCAATCGCACCGTCTTTCCTTATCATTGTCTGGATGAGCTCTCGCGCAGTCCTTTTCCGCAAGCCCGGTGTCTGGCCTTGATGGAATGCGGCACCCATGTCATCTTTGATGCCGAAATCACCGCCGTGCAGCAGGGAGAAATCAGCAGTGTGCTGCGCCTGATCGAGCGGCAACTGGGGCCAGGCATGCTGCTGTTGTGTGATGCAGGCATCTGCTGTAGTCAGGTGCTCTTGAGTGCGCGCCGCCAGAACGCCCAGGTGCTGGGTCGCTTGGATAGCAGCAGCTACCGCGTGCCTTGGGCGCACTTGCATGATGGCAGCTACCTGGTCAAAGTCTACCAGGACAGCAGCCATCACAGCGCACAGGAACTGACCGCGCGGGTGATTGAGTATCAGATCAAGGATCCGTGCACCGGTGAGCTGAGCGCACCGGTGAGGCTGATCACCACCTTGCTGGATCCCAAGCAGTATCCCATCGAGGCCCTCATTCGGGTCTACCACGAACGCTGGGAAATCGAGCAGGCCATTGATGAGATCAAAACGCACCTGTGTTTGTCGGCACGCACCTTGCGTTCGCAGACTCCCCAAGGCGTCGAGCAAGAACTCTATGGGCTGCTGCTGGCGTACTTTGCCGTGCGCACCCTGATGTATGCGGCTGCCCTGCAAGCCGAGTGGGATCCTGATGAGGTCAGCTTTGTGCATACGGTCCATGTCCTGCAACGCAGCCAGTGGCGCCTGATGCAGGCTTCCTGCTGGCAACAGCCGGCCTTGCGCCAGGGGCTGCTGCAGGAAGTGCGCCAAGAACGCGTGCCTGCCCGACGCCTGCGCTTTCACGCTCGCGTCGTCAAGCGCACGCGCTCGCGCTATGCACGCAAGTGGTATGCTCATTTGCATGCTCCTTGTCTCAAAGACTCGTTTCTCGATCTCATCGTTCTCCGTATCTAAATGGTATTGGGGGACCTCCTCTGAATCCTCCTCTCCCAAATAACCCACCAAGGAGACGTTCAATGCCATTGTAGCCAAGGGCAAGGCTGATCTCCGAGTTGTCCTGGGTAGAATCAACATAGGGACGCTGCGAAGCCGGGGTGAGGTCTACAGCCACCACCCAGGAGAAGGAGACCACCAGCAGCACCAACCCGGCTAAAGCCAGGTGCCCCAGACGCTTCCAGATGCTCCTGGGAGCAGCGAGCAGGTAGAGCAGCCCATAGGCGGGCACGACCAGGTAGGCCTCCAGCATCTTGATGTTGAAGCCGACGCCGACGATAAAGGCAGACAACAGCAGCCAGCGCAACCGCCCGGTCTCAGCAGCACGCAGCACTGCCCAGGCCCCCACGAGCAGGGTCAGGGCCAGGGTACTATCTATGGTAATGTTGCGATTGGTCACGACGCTGATGGGGCTGAGTGCCAGGGCGAGAGCCGCCAACAGCCCGGCCACTACGCCAAAGTGGCGACGCACCAGGAAATAGAGCAGCAGCACCGAGAGCACGCCTGCCAGCGCCTGGGGCAACAGCACGCTGAAAGGCGTAAAGCCGAAGATCTTGGCGCTGATAACCTGCAACCAGAAGCCCACCGGAGGCTTGTCGATGGTCACGAAGCCGCCCGGGTCATAGGAGGCAAAAAAGAAATTATGCCAGTTGTCCATCATGCTTCGCACTGCTGGGGGATAGTACGAGCCGAAGCCGTTCTGCCCGAGCTGGAAGAAGTCCATGAAGACCGAGATGAGTAGGATTCCTCCCAGCGCCAGTTGATGCCAGGACGGGAAGCGCTTCTCTACTCGTTGTTCTGGAAGAAGTTCAGGTTCAACCGGAATAATTTGCGGTGCAGTATCAGCCATACATGCCTGCTCCTTTCTTGTCTACGACATTCGCTCGCTCTCGGCATTTTGATGAACATGCTGTGCCAAACTGGATTCTGGGATAGTAGCCGCCCCAGAGGTTGTCTGTTGAAGCGTTTCCTGCTTTTTCGGTCGATCTCGTGGTACACCGGCAAAGGTCCAGAATCGCATACAGGTGTACGAAATTATCGCTCCACCGGCCACGGTCAGAAGTTTTGTAGCATTGCCCCACAACGTGACGTTGGGAATTACTGGCTGCAAAGCCCTCCCTGCTAGCCATATCAGACCATTGCTATAGACGACTTCGAAACACAAGGTGATGACAAAGCGTCGCACTTCCCTCCACGTCGGTCTCTGCTTGCGCCGAAACGTCCAGTACTTGTTCAGGAAAAAACTACTCACTGCGCCGCTGGTATAGGCAACGGAATTGTACAGCACCAGAACCTGTGCGTTATGCGTGGGAAGGCGCCACAGAAATACGTTGAGCATCAACAAATCAATGAACGTGTTCACGCCGCCTACCAGGCAATAGCGAAGGAACTGCCAGCAGGTGCTGCTCCATACCTGGAATCGACGGATCTTAGCATCTTGTGTCCTGGTGGATGCCTGTACTTCTTTCGTCTCTATCGAAGGCAACAGCAATTCCTCTCGCTATCTCTTGCCACATGCGATTTCGTCTTCTTCAGAACTCAGCAGTTTCATTGAAAAATGTCCAGTGAATCACTCACTTGTGGATAACATACTCCTTTGTTTTCAAGAAATATGTAGATAAGTGTAAGAAAACTGTAAAGAAACTGTAAAAAGCGCCTTTTGCCCATGAATTGATAGCGCTAGTTTTTCCTTACGAGGACAACTGTGAGGGAGGGCTAGCATCAAAGTGGAAAGGGTTCACCGCCCCGGCTTGTAATGGAGTTCGGTCACAAACTTATAGCGGTCGCCCCGGTAAAGTGATTTTACATGTTCAAAGGCTCGACCACCCTGGTCGTAGGTAACGCGGTGCATAAGAAGGAGTGGAGAACCGGGTGCAACATGCAGTAAGTTGGCCTCGTAGGGGGGAGCAACTATCGGCTCAAGGCTCTGTGTCGCATAATCCAACTGGATATTCCAACGCTCAGCTAATATCTTATATAATGATTGATTCTCCAGGTCTTCGCGCTGTAGCCCTGGGCAGATAGACGCTACCAGCGTTGTTGTTTCCAGGGCCATCGGTTCTTCATCTGCCAGGCGCAGCCGTACGCATTCGAAAACTTTATCTTGTGCGCTTAATCCCAGCGTTTTACGAATAGTAGGGTCTGGTGCGATCTCCTTGAAGGAGAGGACGCGGCCACCTGCTTTCATGCCGCGCTGTGCCATGTCCTGTGTAAAGCTGGTCAGGCTGTTTAATGCCTGTTCGATCTTGGGGGAAGCAACAAATGTGCCGATGCCCTTGCGACGAACCAGGATGCCTTCGTTGACCAGCTCTAAAATAGCCTGTCGGATAGTCATGCGGCTTACTTGATAGACCTCAACTAACTCCCGCTCTGGCGGCAAAGCGTCGCCGACATTATAGACACCTTCGACTATTTTTTCGCGAAGTTGGTTCATAATTTGATAGTACATAGGAATGGGACTATGCTTATCGATGATCTCATCTCTTTTTAAGTGGCTCAGTACCATAGCTTATCTCCTCGCAATCCAAATTTTTAAGGACTCCTGGTATATATCATGACATGTTTTTCTCTAGAAGTCTAGACATTTTCGGCTTTTTTGAAGCACATCTAGTGGTCTAGACATCTTGACAAATGCCATTGAATAACATATAGTTTGTTCATGGATTATTTCGGGTGTTTCCTATCAAGATGTGGTTCTCTCATCCCATAAAAGGGAAATTTATTCAGGGGGCTGCATCGAATCGCTTTCGGAGAGGAGAATTTGCTATGAGTTCTGCTAACACTTCGTCTACAATGACCGCCCCGAGCGGTTGGGATCGAGTCCTGGGTGCTCTTCAGAGCCTCGGGCGCTCATTGATGCTGCCGATTGCGGTGCTTCCTGCCGCGGCGCTCCTGCTGCGTTTCGGTCAGCCGGACCTGTTAAACCTTCCCTGGATGGCAAACGCGGGAGGCGCTATTTTTTCCAACCTGCCGATGATTTTCGCCATTGGTATCGCCGTCGGTCTTACCGGTGGGGAAGGAGCGGCAGCGCTTGCGGCCCTGGTAGGATTTTTAGTCTTCGCTTTTACTTTCACGACCATCTATGCTCCAGCTAAAATCGCGAACCCCTTCACTGCCATCGGCGGCTCCATAGACGTGTTGTCAGGCATCCTGATAGGGTTGACGGCGGCAGGACTTTACCGCCGTTTTTATGACATCCGGTTGCCCGACTTTCTCGCATTCTTTGGTGGGAAGCGCTTTGTCCCCATCGTCACAGCCGTGGCTGCCCTCATACTTGGGGTCATCTTCGGTTTCATCTGGACCCCGGTCCAGAATGGCATCAATGCCCTGGGCGTAGGGATTGTATCACTTGGAGCGCTGGGCACAGGCATCTATGGTACTTTGAACCGTTTACTTATCCCTCTTGGCCTGCACCACGTGCTCAATTCCTATGTCTGGTTTCAGCTTGGCGACTATACTGGCCCGCAGGGGGTGGTGCATGGCGACCTGACGCGATACTTCGCGGGTGATCCCAATGCTGGAAACTTCATGGCCGGCTTCTTCCCCATCATGATGTTTGGCTTGCCCGCGGCATGTCTGGCCATGATCCGCCAGGCGCGCCTGCCTAAAGTTGCAGCCGGTATCCTGCTCTCAGCGGCATTGACCTCACTCGTGACCGGAGTTACCGAGCCTATTGAGTTCGCGTTCATCTTCGTTGCTCCTGTACTGTTTGTCATTCACGCCCTCCTGACGGGAACAGCGCTGGCGGTCTGTACACTGCTCGGCATCAGAATAGGTTTCGGCTTCTCGGCCGGCCTGACCGACTACTTGCTAAACTTTAGCAAGTCGAACACGTCCCAACCATTGCTGCTGCTTCTCGTCGGGCTGGTCTATGGCGTCATATACTACTTCGTGTTCAGTTTCGTCATCAAACGCTTTGACTTAGGAACACCGGGTCGTGGGGAAACCTCAACTGGTCTGAGCACTGACTGGATTCTGCCGGAAAGCCAGCGCGGTCCGAA
>VBFM01000282.1:898-6500 GCA_005882595.1 Chloroflexota bacterium | reverse complement strand
AAGGGTCGAAGGAGGGCGGAACATCTTTTCCACAGGTTGGGCAGGGGCGGTGTCCCAGGCGAGCAAACAACACGCGCAGATAGGTATAGACATCGGTGGCAGTGCCAAGCGTGGAACGCGGGCTGCGGTTAGTGAGATGTTGGTCCACGCTGATAGATGGGGAAAGCCCGGTGATGGCGTCGACCGGGGGTTTCGCCAGCCCAAAGGCAACCAGTCCGAGCGATTCCATGTATTGGCGCTGGCCTTCTTTGAGCAGGATGTCGAACCCGAGGGTGGATTTGCCCGAACCGGACACACCGGTCAGGACGACGAGCTGGTTCTTAGGGATTGTAAGGGTGACATTTTTCAGGTTATGCAGCCGGGCGCCGCGAATAGTGATGTAAGCGGTCATCAGACCTCCTGGATAAAGAGATTTGGGACGCAGTTTGTGTCGTCAGCGTGCGTACTCGCGCCACAACTGTGACAGCCTGGCCGAGCGTTGTGTGACGCACTGCGTAAGCGCCAGGCCCATCTCAGGCTACCCTTGTGAGGGGGATAGAGGGACAGAGAAGGCTCGTCCCCTACTCCTCCATTCTCCCTAAACCCGTTACCCCCTCTCGGTCCCCCTGGGGGGCCATTCGGTGCCGATTGGGGGGGTGGTAGCGGGCACCGCACACACCATGCCTTCGCTGAAGCCCGCCGCGCCGATGCCGAGCGCCAGGTTGAAGCGACCACGCATGTTCTCCAACGCGATCACGTGCGTGAGCTCCACGAGTTGGGCGTCGTCGAAGTGCTCCCGCAGCTCGGCGAAGAGCGCGTCAGACACCTCCACAGGCGTGCGGCTCATGCCGACCGCGTAGTCGAGCACGAGCTTCTCAAGGTCGGTGAAGAGCGCGCTGGTCCGATAGGAAGGCAGCGCCAGCAGTTGCTCATCGCTCAGGCCTGAGCGACGCGCGACCTGCGAGCCAAAGTCGATGCAGTACTCACAGTGCGTGAGCGTGGCCGCCTTCAGCTCTGCCAGATTCTTGAGGCGCTCGTCGAAGCGATGCAGCTTGGCTGTGGCCTGCTCAAGCCTGGCGTAGCCCCGCAGCAGCCCAGGCACGTGCGCGTACATCTCGAGCGGCTCGATCATGCGCTCGGTCTCGCGCCCAGTGAGCCGCGCGATCTGGCGGCGCGTGAAGAAATAGGCGAGCTTCACGAGCGGCCCGGCTTCGCGGGCGGAGACTCCTACAATGCGTGTCATGTCATGCTCCTTTTCCCAGGGGTTGCGAATCTATCTTATGTCGACGATGACCTGGTGCTCGCGCATGGCTTCCTCCTGTTGTGCTCGTACAAAGTGGCATGACTAGTATAGCCAAAAGTGGCTCTTGTGTCCATCCCAGTTTTGCGTTCTACGAACCACCGTTCAACTCTGGTGACAAGCGTGCTCGCCAGGCGTCGGAGAGCTACACGAGACAGCTGACGGCTTTGCTAACAGAGGGGCGTCGGGGTGATGCCGTCGCACTGGCTATGACAACGTGGGGAGCGCCTGCTGAAGCGATTGCCGGGATGCGCCAAACGCCCATCTGGTCACTCTTCGAGTCGGTGGCACCGACGCTTGCCTACGATAATGCCGTCATGGGGGATGGCTCTGTCCCCACAGAACGGCTGGCAACCATCACGGTACCCACGCTGGTCATCGACGGTGGAGCGAGTCCCGCGTTCATGCAGAACGCCGCACAAGCGGTGGCACATGCCCTCCCCAATGCACAGCGCCGTACCTTGGAAGGTCAGACGCATGATGTCACCCCAGAAGCTCTCGCTCCCGTGCTGGTGGAGTTCTTCATGGAGACAAAACGGTACATGTCATAATTCGGTCAATCTGTCGCGTGTAGAGATACCGTGATCCTTTCGGGCTCTCTCCTCTTCGAGCATATTCGCTGAAAGGAGGGTCGATTCTGTCCTCCTTTCAGGATATACTTGAAGGAGAAGAAGAGTCAAGCACAAAGAAAGGAAAGAGGAAAGCAACCATGACGACCATGCAGATGAAACTCGAACTGATACTGGTACCTGTCACAGATGTTGACCGCGCCAAGGCTTTTTATACGGAGAAGATCGGCTTTCACGCTGATTTTGACCAACAGGTCCGGGAGGACCTGCGCTTTGTCCAGTTGACCCCTGCCGGTTCGGCCTGCTCCATCGCGATTGGGGTGGGCATCACCGCCATGCAGCCCGGATCGCTCGAAGGGCTTCTTATGGTGGTGCCGGACGTGAAAGCTGTCCGCGAGGAACTGGTCAAACGAGACGTTGACATCAGTGAGATCGATGTGCAGGATTGGGGATCTTTTGCGTATTTTCGTGATCCTGATGGCAATAGCTGGTCATTGCAGCAACTCCCCAGTCGCACCTAGCTTCCAAACAGGTGCTCGTTCGGCAGCTTCAGGTGTGGAAGATGACAGCACTGCTGCTCTCTCGCTGATGAAGGGCCTATGAGGGATACCGGAGCGTGCATTCCCGCTCCGGTGTCCCTCATAGGGCCAATCTTTTGTGAGTAAGCAAGCTGGCTCTTTATGTGAGGATGAGCCTCAAAAAACGACCGATAGTGAGATGCCCTCATCGGTTAGATTATGATCACATCGCACAGTCTCTCCCTTGACAATTACTTGCATCTTTGCTAATATTTTGTTAACACAAAAGTTGTGACTATGAGAAAGTTGTAAACATGCAACAAATTACTCAAGAGGAACGTGAAATTCTTGCCCAGAGCATGAGCCAGTTTCGCCGTACCATCATACGTGAATTTGTTGCTGGCATCGTACGTGCCTTCGGCAACTTTGACTTTTCGCTGCCCCAGATGGCTACCCTGCTGCTGTTGGACGAGGAGGGTGAGCTGACGATCAAGCAGGTAGCCGAAGACCTCGGACGTTCGGTCTCGGCTACCAGTCGTTTGCTTGATCAACTGGTAGAGCGCGGCATGGTCAGTCGGCGCGAGGATGAGCGTGATCGGCGTGTCAAGCGTGTAGCGATTACTGAGCGTGGTCGCACACTCATCGCCGCTCTGGAACGAGAGCGTGCGGAAGCGCAAATGGTTGTCATGGAATATCTCTCGGCTGAGGAGCGAGCAGAGGTTATCCACGCTATGACCCTGCTCGCCGAAGTCGGTCTGAGGAGGAAGCGTCATGAGCAGCTCAAGCCAGGAACAACAGAACAGTGAGCACCTACTGAGCGAGGTAGCACTCGTTCTGCCCTTTACGGACATTGATCGCACCGCATTGCCTATTGTCGGTGGCAAGGCCGCGAATCTGGGCGAAATGACCCGTTCCGGATTACCTGTCCCACCCGGCTTCTGTGTGACCACAGCTGCTTACGCACTTGTAGCCGCGAGTGCTGCCATCAAGCCTATTCTGGTCGAGCTTGCCACGACTGCCGCCTCTGATACTGCCCGTCTCGCGGAGTTGGCCTCAGTTGTACGAGCCAAACTGCTTGCAGCACCCATACCAACCGGTATTGCGGATGCTATTATCAAGGCATATCGGACATTGGGAGATGGGAACGCCATTCCCGTCGCGGTGCGTTCCTCCGCCACTGCCGAAGATTTGCCTTTCGCTAGCTTTGCAGGTCAGCAGGACACCTATCTCAATATCATAGGTAGTGAGGCACTACTCGATGCAGTGCGTCGCTGCTGGGCCTCCCTCTGGACTGATCGTGCAGTGAGTTATCGGGCCAGCAACAACATTGACCACCGCTCAGTCCGCCTTGCTGTCGCCATCCAGCGCATGATTGAGGCCACCGTGTCAGGAGTCCTCTTCACAGCGAATCCACTGACCGGCAAACGACGCCAGGCCGTCATCGATGCCAGCCCCGGCCTGGGTGAGGCCGTCGTCTCCGGCGCTGTCAACCCAGACCATTTCGTGATCAATACCTCTACTGGTGAGATTGTTGAGCGTCATCTTGGAGATAAACATTTGCTTATTCAAGCTCTCCCTGATGGCGGAACGCAGCGCATCGAATTGGCTGATGGGCGTCGTAATGAAGACTGCCTCTCAGATGAGCAGATACGTGCTCTCGCCTCGCTGGGAGCACAGGTTGAGGCCCAGTATGGAGTACCACAGGATACGGAATGGGCCATTGATCCCTCGGGTCGTCTCTGGCTTGTGCAGGCACGCCCGATCACGACCTTGTTCCCTCTGCCTGCCAGCGCACCTCAGACCGACGATGTCCTCCGTGTCTACTTTTCGATCAATGTGGTTCAGGGTGTTTACCGGCCCTTCACACCGATGGGCGTGCAGACGTTTCGGCTGATAGCTTCCGCGGTGGCCACCTTCATCGGTTTTCCACCTCGCGACCCACTGATCGGCCCTACCGCTTTCGTTGAGGCGGGTCAGCGTCTCTTCGTCAATGTGACGCCCGTCCTACGCAGTTCCTTCGGACGTCGGCTCCTGGGACGGGTATTGGGAGCTATGGAGGCTCGTACCGACGCTATCTTCAGCCAGCTTGTCAGTGATCCGCGCCTCTCGCTTGTTCCAACACCTCGCTGGCGGCTCTTCCGTACCCTCCTCTCGCTGGTGATCCGCGCACGTACCCCTTTCTACATGCTCCAGGCATTGGTCAGTCCGGCAGCCACACGAGCAAGGACAAAGCGGGTAGAAGTACAATTCCGTCAGTTGAGCGGGATAGTGGCGAGCGCAAGTGCCGCCGATGGCTTGCATGAGGTTGAGCATTTCATTCTTGAGAAAATGCCCCGACTTTTTTTCAGCCTCGTTGCCACGGTAGGAGTTGGGCTAGGTGCCAATGTCCTGGCCGGTAAACTCCTGCAAGGGCTTGCTACTGATGATGAAAGACAGACGGTCTTGCGCGGCCTTCCTTACAACCCGACGACTGAAATGGATCTTGCACTTTGGGCACTTGCCAGACGCATCTCTGCCGAACCGACTACCGCGCAAACACTACGCGCAACACCCCTGCAACGGCTCGCCCAGGACTACCACGACCACCTGCTTCCCCCAACGTTGCAGCAGGGTCTGGCAGATTTCCTCCGTACCTACGGTCACCGTGCGGTCGCCGAGATCGACCTTGGCCTTCCACGTTGGAGCGAAGACCCTACCCATATCCTGGGAATCCTCATCAACTATCTTCAGCTTCAGAACCCCGAACTGGCTCCAGACGTGCGATTCCGCAGAGGAGCCGAGGCCGCCGAAGCGATGGTCGCTGAACTTACCCGGCGTGCCACTCGCAAGGGACGCCTGCGAGGCATGCTGGTCGGGTTTCTCCTGAACCGTACACGCGCTTTGGTGGGTTTACGGGAGGTGCCGAAGTTTTGTGCTATCGTGCTCTTCGCACAGATTCGCAAACTCCTTTGGCCCGTTGGCGAAGAACTCGTGCAAGCTGGACGACTAGAGGCGGCTGGGGACATCTTCTTTCTTACCCTGTCCGAAGCGCGAGCAGCGCTGGCTGGCACAGACCTACACTCTCTGGTTCAAGAGCGTCATGCCAGCTATGAGCATGAACTTGCCCGTCGACGTATTCCGCGTGTGCTGCTCTCTGATGGCACCACACCGGCCGGTGAAACCCTCTTGACAGGAGAAGCCCAGAGGATGCTCCGGGGAACACCAGCCTCAGCAGGGGTAGTGACCGCTCTAGCTCG
>VBFM01000282.1:0-875 GCA_005882595.1 Chloroflexota bacterium | reverse complement strand
TCCCTCAACCGACCCCGGTTGGACACCCCTCTTCCTTACAGCGCGCGGTCTGGTCATGGAAATGGGAGGTGCTGTATCCCACGGTGCCGTCGTTGCCCGTGAATACGGCATCCCGGCAGTTGTCGGGGTGCCGGGTGCGACAGAACGCATCACTACAGGGCAACGTATTATGGTCGATGGCTCCGCGGGGATGGTCTTTCTGGAGCGGGCTGTTGATGCATAACATGATTCTCCCGCTTCCTCGTTGATGCTAAATGTGCTTTGACAGAGGGTGCATTGCCTCACCCAAAATCGGAACTCTTCACCGCTTAGAGCTATTCTCTCGTCTTTGTCGACAGTTCAATCACCTGTGAAGAGGTTGTTTCATCCAGGATGAGGATAAGCATCTCCGCTGCTCATAGCCCTCGCCCGCGTCCTCGTATAACGTAGCAATGCCGCTTCCCTCACAGGGGTAAAGCACGAATGTTAAGGATCGACCTCCTGCCTGGATGATGTGGTACAGGCGAATGCAGTGTTGGCTAAAGAGCCAGGGGTTATGCTGAGAACCTCGGTTGCGCTTGGCAAAGACGTAGCCGATACGCTCATTCGCGCCGCCGAACAGGGCGAGGAAGCCGAAGGGAAACGCCTCACCGGAAACTGCGATCTGATCGCGATGATGACGCATGGGCGTGGCGGCTTGCAGCGCCTGAGCATGGGCAGTGTGACCGAACACGTGCTCGGTGCGGCGAAGCTCCCTCTGCTGGTGGTATATAGCGTGACAACGGGGGGCAGCAATGCCGCAGGGCACGTATTCAAGACAGTACAGGACGACCACATGAGTGGTCGCCCCGAAAAATGCCGCTCATCGTCAATGAACTACTCGCCGCCAACGGCCG
>VBFM01000281.1:0-5945 GCA_005882595.1 Chloroflexota bacterium | reverse complement strand
GAATACGCGCCACCAGCGTTGATGCCTCGCTCGCCGCGCAAGACCACCTCGCCGTCGATCATGGGGCATTGATTGGAAGCCTTGTCTCTGGTGGTCCGGCGGCATCCGCGGGCTTGCAGGTCGGTGACGTAATCGTGCAGATTGATAACAAAGCCATGAACGATCTTTCTTCGCTGACCGATGCGCTGCTGACTAAAAATCCCGGTGATACTGTTGCGGTACACATCTATCGCGGCAGCCAGCAATTGACTATCAATGTGCAACTGGGCGAGTTGCAAGCGGGGTAAATACAAGAATCGCTTCTCCTGCGCTGCCGCTGCAGCCCGGGCGATGAGCGTGGCAACCACATCAGGNNNTGGATTGAGACGACCGATGAGATGGTTGCCCTCGCACGCTGGATCCTCATCGAGGAAGAGGCGCGTGTAGCTCTCGGGTTCAGCCAGGCCAACACTCGCTGAAGAACAGCCAGCGCCTGCTCCTGCCATCCCTGTGCCTGCAAGGCAAGGGCTTGCAGTATAAGTATCTCGATGACGCTTCCTCCGCGTGCGTTGCGCTCAGCATCGTGCAAGAGCCGAACCAGCACTGCAGTGCCTCTGGGCAATGCGCACCGTGCCAGGCTGAGATACTCTCGTTCGCGGGGATAACTCTTTTCCTCATCGGAGGCGGAGAGGCCGCTCTCCTCCACCCAGCGCACGGCTGCCTCCAGGTTGCCGTGTGCGAGCTCTAACTCTGCCTGCACTGCTGCTGCCCAGGCCAGCAGGCGTGGCACGAAGTGACGCTGGTCGGCCAGTTCTGCGAATGCGGAAAGAGTCGCCAGTGCTCCCTGGAAGTTCCCGCGTGCCTGCTGGAGACGGGCAAGCGCTGTATACCCGAGTGTGACAATTTCAGCATAGACAGTCAGGGTTCCCCTGGCCAGGTCCATTCCTTGCGTAAGATGCTGCTCAGCCTCGTCCAGCTTATTCCATTCGCGCAGCAGGTCGCCCATGCCGAAGTAGTAGTCCGCACTGTTGACCAGGGTCTGGAGTCTCTCCCGTCCTGGTGTCACCTGCATCGCCTGCTCATAGGTGTGAGCGCCCGTGCGCAGCCTGCCTTGCAGCACCTGCAGCCGTCCAGTGAAGAGATCATTCCAAATTAGTAGTAGCTGGCTCCAGATCGGCGGCCCGGTGCAGGGCACGAAATTGGAGGGTTTTCACGTTGGCCTCCGACACGCCCATTCTCTGCGCGGTCTCCTTCACAGAGAGTTTGAGCAGAAAACGGCAGGTTAAGACCTCTCTATCACGTTCGGGTAGTTGCTGGAGGATATGCTGTAATTGTTCTGCCTCGCTGTCGTTCGCTCCCAAGAAGACATCCTCGGTGGGGCCTTCCCATCCGACTTCCATGAGCACGTCCAGCGAGCTGGTAGGGGTGCGATAAAATGCTCTCCAGTAATCGACGACCGTTGTGCTGGCGACCCGGAGGAGCCAGCTTCGTATGCTTTGAGAACTGCGTTGGGAATCGAGATGGCGAACCGCTTTCAAGAAGATCTGCGAGGTCAGATCTTCGGCCACTTCCCGATTCTTCACCTTGATGTAGACGAAGTGGTAGACACGCGCAAGATTCTCCTGATAGAGCGTCAAAAATTCCTGAGTGTTCGGGTTGACCTGTTGCTGTGTTGCGCACATATTCATTGTTTTATCACTTTTTGAGCAGTGCTCTGATCCTCTGCAATATACCAGAAGTATAACTGGTGCAATGGAAAGCTCGCATCGGTTATACTTCGCATTTGGCAGGCCTTTTTTTGCGTTTGTAGGCATGCCGGTATGCGAAGAATTACCCATGCCTCCCTACTGGCTCGCTAAACTAGCCCTTGACGGATAGCAAAGGCCGTAGCGGCAGCCCGGTTCTCGCTGTTCGTTTTGTTGAAGATATGGGTCAGGTGGTGCGCAACTGTTTTCTCGCTCAGGCTTAATTCGCGGGCAATCTCCCTGTTAGTCAGCCCCCCGGCAAGCAGGCGCAACACCTGTACTTCCCGCGCGGTCAGCCCGGCGGGGTAGGTGGGCGAGGGGATAGTAGCTGCCGTGATTGATGCCGGGGATCTACTGCGGCCTTGAGCGGCGAGGGCTTGTTCTGGCGTCGCAGCGCGCCCCTCGCTCCACGAGGCGGCGAAGTCATGCTCGCCCAGGCGGCCGCGCACTGCGGCGACCTGGCGCTCATAGTTTGCCCGGTCGATGAGTGGAATGGGTACACCGACGGCCTCACGCAGGGACTCTGCCGCGCCGAGTAGCTGCGCCGCCCACCGGAACTGACCCTGCGACGAAACTACATCGGCCAGACCTTCCAGGCAGGAGGCGATCAACGGAGTGTGCTTCAACTCCCTGGCAATCGCCAGACTCTCTTCGTAGATGGAGCGCGCGGCTGCCTTCTCTCCCTGCGCTCTCACAACCCGCGCCAGGACCGCAAACGACTCGGCAAGAGCCCTGCGATGGCCAATCTCTCTGTAGAGCGTGATGCTCGTTTCGATCTGCAAACGAGCTGCAGTGCTATCTCCCTGGCTGAGGGCAAGTTCTCCGGAGAGGGAGTAGCAGTTGGCTATCCCCTCTTTCTCACCCAGTTCAGTGAAGAGCGCCAGTCCTTCATCCAGTAATGAGCGCAGCGCCTCCTGGTCGCCCTGGGAAACGAATAGGAGCTGTGCCAGGCGCAGGAGTGTGACGGCAATGCCTCGCTTGTCTCCCAGTTCTCTATGGACCGCCAGGCTCTCCTCATAGTGGGGGCGGGCGCTGTCATACTTTCCGACCTGCGCATCTATGAATCCCAGGGTGGAGAGCGACCAGGCGATACGTTCCCGGTCGCCCATTTCTCTGAACAACCCCAGGGCTTCTTGCGTCAGGGAGCGTGCCGCGACGCTGTCACCTTTCATCAAGGGGACGATACTCAAGAGGTAGAGCGAGAGGGCGATGCCCTGCTGATCTCCCAGTTCGCGGAACAATGCCAGGCTTTGCCGGCAGTAGGTTTCGGTTCGATCAAAATCATTCTGAGTGGAGGCCAGTGTTCCGGCGGCAATGAGAGCCTTTGCCCTGGCGCGCGTAGATATTTCGATGCCCTTGCTTGCCAATAGCGCTCGTTCCAGGAAGGTGTGCCCTTCGTTCAGATGACCATGCATCTGCCAGAATCGCCGCAGTGCTCCACCCAGGCGTAGGGCTAACTCCACATGGCGCTCTGCCTCAGCCGCGTTCTCACCTCGCTTTAAAGACCATTCCATTGCGGCTCGCAGGTTATCATGCTCCCGCTCCAGGCGCTCCAACCAAATGGCCTGATTCGGGCCGCCAAGTTCCCGCTCCGATTCCTCAGCCAGCGACAGATAGTAGGCGGCATGCGCATACCGTGCCATCTGCTCTTCCCCGTTCGCGCTCAGCATTTCCAGGGCATATTCGCGGATTGTTTCTAACATCACAAGCCGTGGTTCGTCTCCTTGCCCGGTTTGTTGCAGCAGGCTCTTGTCGATAAGCGAGGTCACGCCATCCAATACCAGTTCGGTTCTATCGGGATAGGAAATGTAAAGCGCTTCAATCGCGTCCAACGTACAACCGCCGACAAAAACGGAGATGCGGCGAAAGAGTTGTTGATCCACAGCGTTTAATAGGTGATAGCTCCAGGCAATGGTATTGCGCAGCGTCAGCTGGCGTTCAGGAGCGTTCTGCATGCCGCCCGTCAAGATGGCCAGAGGGCGGATCATGCGTTGGAGCAGCGCCTCCAGGGGGAGCAGTTTGATGCGGGCAGCGGCCAGCTCGATGGCGAGTGGCAAACCATCCAACCGTCGGCAGATCGCCACAATCGTTTGCACATTGGCGGTTGTGACGTCGAAATCTGGTTTAATCGCCATTGCCCTTTGTAAGAAGAGCGCGATAGCGGGATACTGTGTGAGATCTTTGACAGGTAGCGGGGATGTCCCCTCGGGCAGCGCCAGGGGTGGAACCGGGAATGCATGTTCACCTTGAAGACGCAAGACGGCACGGCTTGTTACCAGCATTTTCACATGCGGGCAGGCGGCCAGGAGTTCTGCCATATCCGGCGCGGCGCTTACTACCTGCTCGAAGTTGTCGAGCAGCAGCAGGCAGCGCTTTTCGCGCAGGGTTGTTTTCAAGTAATCCATATGTTCTGCGACCGGTTGCTGTCTTTCGGCGTATCTATGGGTCATGCCAAGTTCATGGGCAATGGTAGGAATGACCAGCGCGGGGTCGACTATTGAGGCCAGGGGAATAAAATACACGCCGTCGCTGAAGGCGCGCAGCAGTTCTGACGCGACCTCAAGACTCAGCCGTGTTTTACCGATACCTCCTGTGCCGGTGAAGGTAACGAGGCGCACATCCTGGCGTTGTAAAAGGGCGCAGACGGCCAGTACTTCCTGTTCGCGCCCAATCAAGGGGGTTAGCGGAGCGGGGAGGTTGCTGTGGTAGGCATCAGGGGTTTTCGAGGGAAGTGTCCAGTGGGGTGACGCTGTCTTGGTGGCTTCCTCGAGGGCCTGCGCGAAATCCTGAATGCGTTCGAAGCGCTGGCGGGGATTCTTCGCCAGCGCCTTCGCAATGACTTGCTCGACGGCGGGTGAGACGGTTGTAACCCGCTCGCGTAATGATGGAGGAGGGGCAAGTGAATGTTTGATGGCAATTTCCGGCAGCGTGCCGTTAAAAGGGCGCTCTCCGCACAGCCATTCGTAGGTCACGATGCCGAGCGCATACTGATCGCTTGCCGGTACGGGATGCGCCTGTAGTTGTTCCGGCGACATGTAGGGAACGGTTCCGGCGGTATCCTGAGTTTGCCAGGAGCTTGCGCTCGGGTACATAAGGGCGATGCCGAAGTCGCTCAGCAAGACTACGTTATTGCGGCCCAGGAGCATATTTTCCGGTTTGATATCACGGTGAATCAAGTGTTGCTCATGAGCAAATTGCAAGGCGTCGGCTACCTGGCGCGCGTAGGAGAGCACGATTTGAAGGGGCAGGCGCGACCCCTTTGGATGACGCTGGCGCAAGTTGCCGTTGGGCGCAAAGTCCATGACCAGAAAAGGTGTGGCGCCGTCCACACCAAAGTCGAGTACCTGCACAATATGAGGATGGCGTAAGTGGGCAATGACGCGCGCTTCGTTACTGAAGTTTGCCAGGTCATCGTCGGTTAGTCGTCCATGCAGCACTTTAATAGCAGCCAGGGTATGCAGGTGAACGTGTTGTCCCAGGTAGACATCGGCAAAGTTTCCTCGCCCCAAAAGGTGGGTGAGTTGATAGTTGCCGATCTGTTGCCCTGTGCGTTCTCCCTCATCGCTCATGTTTGCACCTCCTCACGGGTGCCTCGTTTTGCTTTTTTGGCCTCTTCTAACTCCTCCATTATAGTTTAATTGTAGGGACACATCAATATGCGTCATTGAAAAAGACAATCTTGCAGGATGAGCCCAGTTTTTCAATTGCTGACTCCTACAGGCCTCTTTTTTCTGCCTGCTCACCTGCGTCTTTCATCACTCTCATCTTTTCACGTTCTCTCTCCCTCTGCTCACCTGCCTGCATCTGCTCTCGGCTTCGGTGGAGAGTGATTGCGACGATGAGCAAGGCGATGAGCATACCCAGCACTCCTACCCAGGCCAGTTGCGTGACCGCGAGCCAGCGCAGGGCCAGACCACCCACAGCCGCACCGCCGGAAATCCCCAGATAGAGGGCCGAGTTATTGAGCGCCAGAAGCACATTGGCGTGCTCTGGTGCAATGGTCAACAACCGCTGTTGTTGCGGGATAAAAAGCAAAGCAAAACTCATCCCCCAGAGCAAGAGCATGATGGCCCCACTGCTGATCGTGGTCGTGACCAGGAAGACCACCACCAGGAGATCGGGGCCAAAGCGATCAGAAAGCCTCCCGCTCATCCCATTGGCGAGGACGATTCCCAGGCCAAAGCAGGCGAGCAGGACACTCACATCCGAGATGTGTATCTG
>VBFM01000280.1:0-8279 GCA_005882595.1 Chloroflexota bacterium | reverse complement strand
TCACCGCCATTAGCATCGACGATATTGCCAAGCAGGGCCTGGTTGACGCTCAGGCCCACAAGTTGCAGCCCAACGATGGCCATGACGCCAACCGCGACACAGAAGATGGCAAGTATCGTTCGCTGTCCCCCACGCACCAGCGAGCGCGTAGCATAGGACCAGTAGAGTCCAAGTTTCATCGATCTATCGCTTCCTTCTAACTAAAGGGGAGCGTCATTTTTGCATGGCTGGGGCAAGCCCAGCCACTACTATAGACGGCAAAGCGCGCCGACAAGTATAGTAGTGGCTGGGCTTGCCCCAGCCATGCCCTCTCCGCACAGTTCGATATAAAAAAATGACGTACACTCTTCTTCAACACAAGCATATCTATGGATTTTGCTCCACCACTGCGTATGATAGTGGAGTTAAGTCAGGTATGCAAGGGCTACACACACACGAAAACCCGCGTGCTTTATTCTACGTGTTAGAAGTAAGTTTGTTACACTCATGCATGTTCTAAAAGGAGTTACTCATATGGCATTGACAGTAACACAGTTCATTATCTGGCTTATTATTGCGGCTTTGATCGGTATTATTGGTGAAGTCATCGCGGGACGACGTGCGCCTGCTGGCATTATTGGCGCAATCGCGATAGGATTGCTCTCCATCTTTCTGATCGTTGGCTTCTTCCACTTTCACATTATTGGTGAGCCGACTGTGGAAAATGTGCCGATTATCAGCACCATCATCGCGGCTGTCATTCTTGTTGCGGTGTGGAGCAGCGTAGCATACCGGCGGTGAAGTCTACCTGCAAAGTTGGGGCTGTGATAGAATACATGCAGATTTGCGAATGATTAGAGTAACTGCTAGATTGTGAGGCAAAGATGCCGTATGTGCAAAAACTGCTTGCATCTCTGCTTCCCACTGAATACCGCCCTACCAGGACAGAGCTTGAAGGCTACAGGCCACTGGAAGCCTGGTTTCTCAACCCACGCCAGGTCAGCAAGTCGATTCATGATATCGGTCATTTGACACGAGTGCTGATTTTACAGGAACTGCTGGCGAGGATTCTGCTTGATTCCGGTTCGGTTCCACACTTCGATCAAGAAGCTCTACGCTGGGCCGCCGTCACTCATGATATCCAGAGAAAACATGACTATGAAGCGGTGCTGCGCAACAATCAAGCACATGGTATAAGAGCGGCAGAGTGGGTACGCGGCCGCTTTCCCCGTTTGTATCCGCATGTTTCGAGAGAGACGATAGAGCATATCGCGTACATCAATTACTGGCATGATGTACGCCAGAACGCCATGATCGAACGAGCGACACACAGGCCGATGACGCCCGAACTCAAGGTATTCAAAGATGCAGACCGGTTAGAATGGGTCAGGCTTGAACGCTACATCTTGCCCGAATTGCGGCGACAGGTAATGGGAGGGTGGTTGTTAACCGCGAGAGATTTGCAATACGAGGTTTCAATGCGGCTTGTTCCAGTGGCTGAGGCGTTATTTCATGAGAGTAGACGAAAAGAGGGCTATAGAGAGCAGCCGTTTGAGGCGGTGATGGCGGTGGCGGAAGAGTTAAAAATATTACAAGCATCGAAAAAAGAAGAATAGGAATGTGCTGCATTTTTGTATTGATGCATGACTGGGGCAAGCCCAGCCACTACTATACTTTTACAGAAGGCATACCAGATCGTATATAGTAGTGGCTGGGCTTGCCCCAGTCATGCATCAATGAAACGTACTCGAAGAACATGACTTACTTTTCCGTCAATCGTCGCATGATTTCAGGCTGTTGTACCCATCCAATGCCCTGCTCGATTGACTGATTGTGAGCCTCTGGATGCCGGTAATAGTCTTGTTCACCAGCCGTCTTGTCAGCCTCGACATTCAGGGGATTGGACTGCGCCCAGGCATCTTTGCGAATACCTGTGACCTGCCAGGATACCTTCATTCCCGGCTTCCCGCCCGCGATCTTCATGCGGTTTTGCGCAATCTCTTCGGCTACATGCAGATTCGGGGCTGGCGCACCTATAGCTGTGAGTTGGTAACGGAAATCGCGGTTAAGCGCTTCAAACCAGGCTGGAAGTTCTATAGACGCCTCTCCCTGAGTATCGAGTACTACAGTCCCGTCGTAGATATTCTTCCTGTCTGGCGCTTCAACAAATGAGTGGCTGAGGTATCGTTTGGCAGGATCCATTGGATGGTCTATTTTGAATCCCCCGCCACTTTTCGATACCGCACCGATCACATCCAGATCACCGAAGAAAAGACCCGCAAACTGCCCTCCACTAAAGCCCATCACTCCTGGAGACCGTTGACTGATCCCAACCACACCTGCACTTTCTGTACTCAATCCGTATACAGCAACACCACTATTGCTTATACCAAGCATCCCGGTTCCACTATCGCTCCGACCAAATACCCCAGCGTCACTTGAACTCCTGCCGGAGACACCAGTACCGCTCGAACTCTCACCTAACACCCCAATGCTGCTGCCTCGACCATGTACTCCATTCATTCCCGTACCTGAGACGCCATCACCCGTGTTTCTCGTATTGGTGCCAACCACTCCGGTTCCCTCGTTACTGGTTCCAGCTACAGCTATACCCTGATCGTTCTGCCCGAAAACTCCTATGCCGTCAGCCGCAGAAGTTGAGCCATAGACACCCGCAGTACCTCCTCCTGGGCCGGCCTCGACCGTAGCCAGTATGCCCACGCAGTCTCGACTGTTACCAAGCACACCCGCATAGCTGCCATCGCCGAAGACACCATAACCAAAGATGCCTGTGCTTTTCCCATAGACACCATATCTCCCAGTTCCATTTGTAGTACCAACCACCCCATGCCCGTCAGCGGCATCACCGCGCACACCCGCCGCCTCTGAAAGAGTGACACTGCTCCCATTCCCCTGCTTTCCTTCCAGGGCAACCGTCCCACCTGCATTTTGAACTATTGATAACTCCTCCTGATGTAAGTTCTACCGTGATATCTCCCTGGCACACGGGCCCACCAGCAATACCGTTTTTCGTATTGACACAATGAACCATAATCATCTCCTTATAATAAAATTGTATAGTTTTTCCTCTCCATCTTCACGAACAGTATAGCATGCCCACTCCCCTTTTGAATGGCCTCTATACGCTGAGGCTCCACCACAAATCGCAGGTTAGCCTCTTCGTATATTGTAGGGGCGACCCTCGCGGTCGCCCTGGCTTCCAGCCCCCAATTTGTGGTGGAACTATACGCTAATAGCTTCCTCATCTCCTACACATTGGCGGTAAACCATTCTCCTGGACGTTCGGAATATAGCACTTCTGTTATTTGTGAAGAATTTTTTATCAGCCCCGAAATTTCCCGAATAGCATCCATTTTCTCATCCGTCACATGCGTCACCAGCATGTACACCCTCGCTTTTTCGGGGATATTTTTTAGCCCGCCTCGGTCGCTCGTCATCAACCGCGCTATCACGGCGGATGTGAGTACATCTCCCTGGTTAATGCCTGCCACTTCTGCCACACGCTCCGTTCGATGGGCAATCTCCCCGTTTAGAGGTTGGTTGATGGCGTCGGCGCTCATCAAGAGGAGAGCGATATTTGTTTCAGCTGGCATAACGGGTTCGTGTTCTGCGGGGGCCTTGATCATGAGGTGACGCGCGCCGTCGGCTTCTACGATGATGGCATCGGCTGCACTTTGTTCGAGTAGGAGGGTGTACTGATCGGGCGGAAAGCCGAGCAGTTTTCCCCGTTCATTGCGCGCGCTGGCGATAGTAATGCGCTGGTGACGCTTCCAGCTCGACTGTAGAGTATTGAGTAAGGTTTGGATATCGGGCGAGATGATGAGTGTATCTGTTTCGTGGGATTTGGGTAAAAAGATTTGCGTGGTAGTGCTGCTGATGACGCGCTTTCCCTGCTGGGCGAGTTCGCCGGCAAGGGTGTACATGGTAGTAGTTTTGCCACCTGCTCCAACAATGGAGATAAGAGGTTTGGATGGCAAATCAATAAGATTGAACAGCAATGGCAAGGTACCTCGATGCTAATACTGAATACCACCAGTATACAACCGATGCTGATCTCTTATTGTCCATACGAATTTGGAGGACCGGGTTAGGATGCATGGAGCAAGACCTCCATGCATCCTAAAAACCTTAGTTGAGGTTCTCTACCTGCTCGAGCAATTCTTGGCCCTGTTCGATCAGGCGGTTGGCCTGACCGGGGTTGATGGGCTGGTTGTGGAAGGCCGCGCCTTCCAGTAGCTTTAACATATTTCCCCCAATATCGTTGCGTTGATCGGTGATGTGTGAGAGCTTATTCTCCAGTTGAACGTAGGTACTGTCGCCCGAAGAGTTGCTCGCCAATGCTTTTGTGGAGATGCGCAGGCTTTCCAGGCCCAGTTCTCCAACAGGGGCGTTGATCTGCTTGAATACTTGAGCCAGTTGGACGAAGATGCCACGCGAATCGCGGAGCGACTCCGGCAAAGCCGAGTTATCAAGCGCCTCTACGAGTACACGCCCTTCATGCTGATAGTCATCCTTGAGGCCGAGCAGCGCCAGGATCGTCGGGCGAATATCGGTGTGGTCGGACCAGATATCGCCCTCTACACCCTGGTGTCGCACGCCAGGCCCGACCAGGCCAAGCCAGGTCGTGTTGACGTCGGGGGCGACGTCTCCATGATTCCAGGCAAAGCCTACACCTATAGACACACACGGAGGACTACAGCTTGGAGCGCCTGTGGAGAGGAAGTAGTTGGGATCGGCGAACATGGTGAAACTGGGTGTACGCGCCGGATCAGCCGTAATCATGTGCAGTAGTTTCATCTCCACAGGATCGGCCAGGAACTTCGTCAGTGTATCTGTCTTGCCTGTGTAGGAATTGACCGCCGTAAGTTTATTCACCGCTCGTTCCAGATCGCGTGTGATAGCAGCATCCCGTGCCGGGTTACCCGTGATGTAGAAAACCGGGGCTGAGTCGGCATGCACCTTAAAGGGGGTAGTGTTGCCCTGCTGGGTTGCCAGCAGACCGGTCAGGTTGCCGCTAACCTCACCTATCTGGCTATAGGTGCAAGGAACATTGACTCCATCACATCCTGCCGGGCTAGGTGCTCCTCCTACGAAGTGATCATTCTCGTCGGCTGTTACCACGAAAAGGGTATTACTGTTATTAATACCATCTTTCTCGAGTCGTTCGAAGAATTTGCCAAAGGCGTCGTCGTAGGACTTGAGCTGCGCCACGTAACCCGCTTCACCAGGGCCAAAGGCGTTGCCGGTAACGTGATTATCATGCGCATCAGAGATATAGGCATAGGTCACTGGAATACCGTGTTCCTGCATGGAGGCCACATAGGACAGCGATACAGCAGCGGACATGCCGTCAAAACCTGGGAAGCCAATATCACCAGAGCTGGGGTCCTTAATCACGTTTCCATTCAAGTCGGTCAATGGCCCGCTCGGGCTGATCTGAGGCGCGACGTACTTGTGGCCGAAGAGGCCCATGTAGCCATTGTAGCCGCCTGGCTCGTTGGGAAGCACATCTGGCTTACCTGTATTGGCACTGGAGCAAAGACCGTTTCCTTTCGCACAGTGAACAGCGACACCTATGAAATCAGCGCTTGCCTGGTTCGGATTGTTCTTCACTTCCTGTGCTTGTGGCGAGTTGGCGCCAAAAACGACTGGAATATCGACACTTGTGTTTTCCAGCTCGATGTTGGCCGTTCCCGCCGCGCCGAAGTTGCAGCCTGCGCGCGTATACGGCACCCAGGGAGCAGGAGCGTTTTTGCCCGATGTGCTGAGCATGTTAAACTTCGTGTCGGTAGGGCTGGAAGTGGTGGGATCGAAGATGGGGTCGGTCCAGTAGGCAAAGGAAACGCCCAGGTTGCTTGTGCCGTCTGGATTGAAATAGCGGAAGCTGTTGCTGACTGGAACGCCATGACGATCACCATAGACTCCTGTGAGCGAGGTCAGGATGTCGGTCGCGGTATGGGCAATCAGCGGCGTATGGTGATTGGAGAGCAAGACGCCGTTGCTCTCGATAAAGTTGAGCAAGTTGGGCATCTGCTCCAGGTCAGAGGGTACGTTGGGATTGTCTCGTGTGAAGTGGACATTGTCGAACTGTAAATAGATGACGTGGTGGATGTTATCTCCGGCCGAGTTGAGATGACATCCATTATCCGAGGCATAGGCGATATGGCTAGTAGACATTGCTGACACTCCCAGCAGCAGCGAGAACAGCGTTAGCATTACAGCCATACAAGTGAAGGGGTACCGGCACAGTCCTTTGATCCGGTGCATGGATTTCCTCCTGATCCTCTTATACATTCAGAAATGCTCCCCCGAGCCAGCAAGCTGTTGGCATAGCTTGCTCATCTGAATGATAAGTAGAAATTCGGGGTCGCTCAAGAGCGGCTCCGCCTACATTTCATTGGGAGCAGATAGCTTGTCGATGATATATTTTCTCATCGAAAAATCTGCTCCAGGATAAAACGTAACACGCCTGTGTTAGGAGAAAGTTAACCCAGGGTAAAGTCGGTATAAGAGACGGCTAGTGCGCAGAAAACACACTTTAGTATATCACATAACAAGGGGACAATGTTGAGGATTTACAAAATAACCAGCGAAGATGCACCTTTTATTTGTTTTTTTCAAAACCGTGCCCCCGTTACGATCGTCGGTGGAACGAACATGGCACCCATATGGGTGCCATGGAATAGAAATTGAGATGAAACGCGCTATTCGGCATCGCCGAAGATGGTGTAGTGCCAGCCCTTGCGGTCCTCATTCGAGAGCTCGATCATGACGTGCTTGATCTGGGTGTAGTCCTCGAAGGCGTATATGGACATGTCCTTGCCGATACCGCTTTCCTTGTAGCCGCCATGGGGCATTTCGGAGGTAAGGGGCAGATGGTCGTTGACCCAGACGGTGCCGAACTGCAAGGCGCTGCTGGCGCGCATGGCCTTGAAGATATCGGTTGTCCAGACGGAAGAGGCCAGGCCAAAGACGACATCGTTGGCTTTCTTCAGTACTTCTTCCTCTGTGCTGAAGCGGCAGACGACGACGACGGGGCCAAAGACTTCATTCTGCACAATCTCGGCGTCGTTGCGGTCTTCGGCGATGACGGTCGGCTCGAAGAAAAAGCCCTTCTCCAGGCCTGAAACGGTGGCGCGTCTGCCGCCTGTGACGATATTGGCGCCATTGCGCAGCGCACGCTCGACGAAGCCCTCAACGTTAGAACGCTGGGTGGCGGAGATCAACGGGCCCATATCGGTGCTTTCTTCTGCCGGGTTGCCGACGCGAATCGACTTGACCTTGCTCAGGAAGGAGGCCATGAATTTGTCGTAGATGCTGTCCTGCACATAGATGCGCGTGGCCGCGGTGCAGTCCTGGCCGCAGTTGACGAAGCCACCGACGACCGCGCCATTAGCGGCGGCTTCGATGTTGGCATCTTCGTAGACGATAAAGGGGGCCTTGCCGCCAAGTTCGAGATGGACATGCTTGATGGTATCCGCGCCAGCGCGCATGACGTGCTTACCGCTTTCGATACTGCCCGTCACCGAAACCATATTGACTTGCTTATGGCTGGAGAGGGCCTGCGCCACGCCCGGGCCACTGGTGATAACGTTGAGGACGCCAGGAGGCAGGCCTGCTTCCAGGGCAATCTCACCAAGTTTGAGGGTGGTGAGCGGCGTCTCGACCGAAGGTTTGAGGACAACAGTGTTGCCAGCCGCAAGAGCCGGACCGATCTTCCAGGCCGCCATCATGAAGGGGTAGTTCCAGGGTGCCAGTGAAGCTACCACGCCAATTGGTTCGCGGCGGATGATGCTGGTATGCCCGCCGGTGTATTCGCTTGCCGCCAGACCCGAGAGGTGACGGGACGCGCCCGCGAAGAAATGCATATTGTCGAAGGCAAAGGGAATATCACTGTCACGCGCTAGCTTAATAGGTTTGCCAGTGTCCTGCGACTCCAGTTCCGCCAGTTCGGAAGCATGAGCTTCAAGGGCCTGGGTGAATTTTTCCAGTAGGGATGCGCGCGCCCCGTGCGCCAACTTCGACCAGCGGCCATCATCATAGGCTTCGCGCGCCGCGGCGACAGCGCGCTCTACATCTTCTACCGAACTTACAGGCACCTGGGCAACCGGTTCACCCGTAGCCGGGCCGATATCCTCAGCAGTTTTGCCCGAACTACTATTGACGAGCTCACCGTTAATTAAAAGTTTGTACTCGGCCACTTGAGTAGCTCCTTTCGAAAGTCTGAAATAGCGGGGCCTATACTTTCCATCCAAATACAAGGAAGTATAAAAATGGCC